>NZ_JBFRVD010000769.1:0-342 GCF_041474985.1 Vibrio sp. 10N.222.49.C9
AAGGCATCTTGATCCTGTCGAGAGATAGAATGGGTCTTTGCCATTTGCTCTGCCGTTTGTCCCATCGACAATCCGGTAGAGTATTCAGCAACAGCGGGAGGCACAGGCATCAAGTCTTTCATCTTGAAGCTGCTTACGATTTTGAGCTTTTGTGATAGCGAGCGAGCTTTGCTCAGCGCTAAGAGATTTGAGGCTAGAGATTTGGTCACGCCAATTGGTAACACTGATGATGAGTCTGCGCCACCAGCAATGCCCACCTCGATATTACCTGCGAGAATCGACTCTACAACATTCGCTGTCGCTTGAAAACTGGTCGCACAAGCGCGTGTCACACTGTAGGCA
>NZ_JBFRVD010000770.1:0-413 GCF_041474985.1 Vibrio sp. 10N.222.49.C9
TCGCTGTACTGTCGCGAGGTCAACTATGGGCCTAGAACAGGGCACGTCGTGCAGAGTGTTGAATAACGGTGTTCTCAGAACGCACCTTTGAGGTTAGTGACTACTCGCTATCGGCTTTGTGCCATGAACCACACAGCCCCTCGCATTGTGTTTTGATGCTTCATGGCTGGCTAGATAATGCGGCGTCATTTACTCCTTTAATGGACGTAATGCGTTCGCAACATCCAGATATCCAGCTTATCTCGTTAGACCTTCCCGGCCACGGTTATAGCTCCCACTCGCGCAGTGGCTATTACCCCTTCCATGACTATATTGATTCCCTACATCAAGTTATCACTGAGCTTAAGAAAGAACTCGATTGCCCGCTAACCTTAGTCGGGCATTCAATGGGTGCGCTTATCGCGAGTTGTTAC
>NZ_JBFRVD010000771.1:0-250 GCF_041474985.1 Vibrio sp. 10N.222.49.C9
TAAGAGTGGTGTAATGGCAGAACCTATGGCTGTGAGTCAGCACTTTATTGCTTGGAAGTGCGATGCTAATAAAAAGCTACATAACTGGTATTTGTACAACTGGTTACAACTGCATAAACCAGAGTTCGAAAGGCAAGCTGTTGGTTCAACGATAAAAACTATTGGACTGCCTTACTTTAAAAAGTTAAAAATTGCAGCTCCTTCCTACGAAGAACAACGCAAAATCGCCCAAATCCTCTCAACATGGGAC
>NZ_JBFRVD010000772.1:0-311 GCF_041474985.1 Vibrio sp. 10N.222.49.C9
TTATATAAGAGGTGCGAGATGTCTCGAAAAGTCGGGAGTCAGCTGCTTTTGCGAATTGGGTGTTCGATTACTATATTTACTTCTGAAAATGCAAATGGAGGGAGTATGTATCTAACCCTGATACAGATAACGGATGGCACGGAAGATCTGTCACGAGTTGAAGGTATGGTTAATTTGACTCAAGGCAGGCACTACGAATTGGTGGGTGGGTGTATACATGATGATTTTGGCGTTAAGCAGCCTTTATTGGTTTCTCCGAGGCCTGGTGAGTCTGTATGTGATTACCGATTGTCTATCAATGGTCTACAGAA
>NZ_JBFRVD010000773.1:0-312 GCF_041474985.1 Vibrio sp. 10N.222.49.C9
CAGCGTCTTGGCTGTGCTAAAGAGGTAATGATCATTGCCTCTGCGCTGTCTATTCAAGATCCGCGCGAGCGTCCAAGTGATAAACAACAATCATCAGATGATAAGCATCGTCGATTCTTTGATAAAGATTCGGACTTCTTGAGCTTTGTGAATCTATGGGAATACATCAAAACTCAGCAAAAGGCATTGTCAGGCAACCAGTTCCGTCGCCAGTGCAAGCAAGACTATCTCAACTACTTGCGCGTTCGCGAGTGGCAAGACTTGTACTTCCAGCTCAGCCAATCACTACGTGAGCTTGATATTAAAGTGAAT
>NZ_JBFRVD010000774.1:0-272 GCF_041474985.1 Vibrio sp. 10N.222.49.C9
ATCAAAGGCAGCCCTTTTGCGGCCATCAAACGTACCAGCTGACTCTTTTTGAGCTCTTGATGTTGCTTTAATCCGAGGTTCGCTTGCTTGAGCTTTGCAGATTCACTGATATTAAGCTGATGGGTACCGTCTCCCATTACCCAGTTAGAGCGAGAAGGAAGTTCTTCTTCAAGTCGGTCAGAGATCAATACCGTTAGCACATCATTATGGGCCTGAAGCTGCTGCAACCTATCAACATCTGACTCCTTTGCCCCATGCCAATCACTAAGCAC
>NZ_JBFRVD010000775.1:0-359 GCF_041474985.1 Vibrio sp. 10N.222.49.C9
CTTCTAAAGACCTAGGCAATATGCCACCAAACGTGGCCAACCCAGCTTACCTAGCCTCACAAGCGCGCCGTCTAGCGGATGACTATGAAACGGTCACTACTAAGATTATTGGCGAGCAAGAGATGGAAAAACTGGGCATGACCTCTTACCTAGCGGTAGGTCGTGGCTCACACAACGAATCTATGATGTCAGTCATGGAGTATAAGGGTAACCCTGAATCAACTGCTAAGCCTATCGTGCTTATTGGTAAAGGTTTGACCTTTGAATCTGGCGGTATCTCTCTTAAGCCGGGTGACGGCATGGATGAGATGAAGTATGACATGTGTGGCGCGGCGAGTGTCTTCGGCACAATGAAGGCC
>NZ_JBFRVD010000776.1:0-425 GCF_041474985.1 Vibrio sp. 10N.222.49.C9
GGTATAACCAACACAGTATCATCACCGGCAATGGAGCCTAATATGGCTTTGTCTGCCTCAAAATCAATCAATCTAGCGATCAGTTGGGCACTTCCGGGCTTGGCCTTTATTACAATCATGGATTTGTTGTCTGCAACGGAATCGATCTGAGAAGCAATAGATGAATCAAACTGTATGGCGCTGGTTTCTGGTGCTAAGCAGTAAATCTTTTTACCTAGGGCGTTTGGCGCCTTGATAACCCCTAGTTGAGTCAGAAGACGTGAAACCGTTGATTGGCTGATTCCAGCAAAGCCATTTTTGATTAAGCTTTCTCGTAATTCACTCTGATTGTGAAAGCTATTTTCCTGAAGAAGACGCTTACATACGCTTTCCAATGACTTGTCTTGAGATTGAGGGTGACTCAAGGTGGCACTGCTGTGCATAGA
>NZ_JBFRVD010000777.1:0-450 GCF_041474985.1 Vibrio sp. 10N.222.49.C9
ATATTGGCCTTGTAGATCATCGGGGGTATAGGTCAACACTGCGCCATGATCCACATCGGAAGCAGTAACTTGTCCATTTACAAATAGAACATCGTCTTCTTTGGTTGACTCATGCTGCGCGTGACTGGTGATAACCGGAATATCATTGGTACCTTGCACCGTGACTGTAATATCTTGATGTACTGATACGCCTGCAGCGCTAGTCGCAGTTACGTGCAAAATTTCAGTGTGAGTCTCACCCTGTGCAAGATTCTGGTGATGACTGTTATCAAGGGCATAGCTCCATTCGCCCGTATCCTTGTTCAGGGTGAATTCACCGTATTGGCCATGCAAGTTGTCGGGAGTAAATGTTAGTGGAGCGCCTTTTTGCGCACTATGAATATCAACAGTTCCTGAAACTGCTAGCGTAGTGTCCTCGACAACAGTTCCTGATTCTGGAGCACCAACAAC
>NZ_JBFRVD010000778.1:0-240 GCF_041474985.1 Vibrio sp. 10N.222.49.C9
CAGGAATCATTCCAGTATCTACTAACTGGAGAAAACCATGAACTCTATACCCCTTCTGGGCGCGGGCACCTACAGACTCAAAGACGGTGCTGGCTATGATTCGGTGAAAACATCACTAGAAGCAGGCTTTCGTCATATCGATACGGCTCAGATTTATGGGAATGAAGAAGAAGTAGGCCAAGCAATTGCCGATTCTTCCATTCCGCGTGAAGATGTCTTTCTGACCACTAAGGTTTGGAT
>NZ_JBFRVD010000779.1:0-323 GCF_041474985.1 Vibrio sp. 10N.222.49.C9
CGGTTCACCCTGCAAGTGCCATTGAAGTTGAGGGCGTGAATGATCGCCGCCAGCTAGCTCGTCTTGAGCGTGCATTCCAACAGATGCAAGCGGACAAACTGCTAGAGCAAGGCGTTATGCTTCGTGATCCTAGTCGCTTTGACCTACGTGGTACCCTGCAGTGTGGTATGGATGTAGAGATCGATGCCAATGTTATTATCGAAGGCAGTGTGACTATTGGTGACAATGTTGTGATCGGTGCAGGTTGTGTGCTGAAGGACTGTGAAATCGACGATAACACCCTAATTCGCCCTTACTCTGTCATTGAAGGCGCAACCGTAGGT
>NZ_JBFRVD010000780.1:0-226 GCF_041474985.1 Vibrio sp. 10N.222.49.C9
GGTGTAATCACTGCGATGTAGATTTAATTTAGGCATATTTCTCACTTTGGGGGTTATCACAATTGCTAAACAGATCCCTGAGCCGATTCCTTCCTTAGCGCAATCTTATTTTAGTCGTACAAATAGCTTTGCCGAGCAGAATACGAACATTCCCCTCCAATTACAACGCAAACCAGATTCAAGGATACTCCAGTGGCAATGATTTGACTCATTGAGTGAGTAAATG
>NZ_JBFRVD010000781.1:0-261 GCF_041474985.1 Vibrio sp. 10N.222.49.C9
AAATTACCATTCGCGTCGATAACTAACCACGCGTCTCCAAGAATCACTTCTTGAGCAAATGAGATACTATCCATGTCTTCTCCCGCTAAACTTCTTTATTAGCTTTTGTATGTATATTGTGCAGATCCTTCGCACTTGCTCGAAATTTACCATGCAACAGTCAACAACTCTATTGTAAATTTTCATTAACAAGTGTTTTTTTTAAGAATTGCAACATGTGTGCCAACAGACGTAGTGATCCATATCAGACAAGTAATAACA
>NZ_JBFRVD010000782.1:0-529 GCF_041474985.1 Vibrio sp. 10N.222.49.C9
ATACCATCCACATCTAGTAAACGTCGTAGAATATCGGATGCACTCTCTCCAATGCGTTGGGTACGGCTCGCGATAAATCTATACAGTTCTTCGTCAACTTCGATGGTTTTCATTCGCTTTTCACAATCTTATTAGTTTAAACTGCGCCAGATTATACCCAGTTATTGAGTAAGTCTCTACGGAAAGCAAAAGGGAATTGGAGAAAATGTCGAGCCAGTTACACTATAAGATCCAAGGTCATGGTAAACCTATACTTTTGATCCACGGTTTGTTTGGAAGTTTGGATAATTTAGGCCTCCTCGCCCGCGATCTCAGCCAAGATCACCAAGTGATTAGCGTGGATCTGCGCAATCATGGACGATCCTTGCACAGTGATGAGCATACTTATGCCGCACAGGCCGAAGATATTCGTCAGTTAATGGATGAATTAGCGCTAGATGAGTTAACCGTGGTCGGCCATTCGATGGGCGGTAAGGTGGCAATGAAGTACGCTGCTATTAGCCCAATGAACATCAAAAGATTGATTGTA
>NZ_JBFRVD010000783.1:0-251 GCF_041474985.1 Vibrio sp. 10N.222.49.C9
GACATGGTAATGCCTGTTTCTTTGTCGCCACGATAAACGATAAGAGCGTCTTTCTTGAGTGTGCTGAAGTTGAAGTTAGCGTTTTTGAGGTTTAGAAACGTCTCAAAATTCTCTACTAGGATGCATTGCGAGTGTTGAATACTGCTGATGCACTCTTTATTGAAAGTGATATAGCCACCTTCAGGAGATGTGTAGAGTTTACCTTCCACTGTAATGGACTCCCCGTTGAGTGGGTACACTGAGATATGATT
>NZ_JBFRVD010000784.1:0-379 GCF_041474985.1 Vibrio sp. 10N.222.49.C9
CATTGATAAGATGGTCAAGGGCTTCTCTGTGTTCCACTTTGGCTTTGTCTATTTCGGCGTTGAGCTCTTTATCTTCAATCTTGATCCAGGCATGGCTGTCCAAATAGCGCTCTAATTGATACTCCCAGCAGGATAAAACGTGCAATCGGCTGTCACAGCTATCCGCAATTGAGCGAGACAACTCCATCAGACGCATACAGAGCCCTCTGTGTTCGTCGCTTGCGATAATGGGGTCAATGGCAACAGCCACTCTTCGTTTGTTTCTAGGTTTGTTGCTAGCACGGTTTAGCCACACGGGAGAAGGACATTTCCTAAGTAGTGTCATGTCTATGGCTTTGAAACCTTCGCCATCGTCATCTAATGGCTCTGCATCTTTAAT
>NZ_JBFRVD010000785.1:0-319 GCF_041474985.1 Vibrio sp. 10N.222.49.C9
CCTTTTAATAGCTCTTCTTTGTAGCCAAATCCAGCGCTGGCTAATTCGTAAAAGTATCTAGGATTGGCCGCTTTTTCTTCTGGTAGCATTCCGCCCTCACCAGAGCAGATCCCTGTTCCTGCAAGCTCTGCCCCAGTGGCTAACGCAATCTTTGCTTCTTCGGATAAAGCGCCAAAGCTCATGTCTGAGACAAACAGCGGGATTTTCAGTTTAAGAGGTTTCTTGGCATTTGGACCAATGACGAGCTCTGTACCCACAGGAATATCCTCCATCAGTGGCTTAGTCGCCATCTGCGCGACCATGATCTGCAAGTCATCCC
>NZ_JBFRVD010000786.1:0-300 GCF_041474985.1 Vibrio sp. 10N.222.49.C9
CATTGAAGATGTGCATCACATGCTAAAGAACCACCCGGATATCGATGCCAATCAAACATTGATTGTGAACTTCAATACCTTTGGGGCTTCGTCCTTAGACTTCTTTGTCTACACCTTTACCAAGACAGTAAACTGGGTTCGATTCCACGAAGTGAAGCAAGACGTGTTATTGCAAATTATGCAGATTATTCACGACAACGACGCTGATGTCGCCTTCCCTACTCAGACCTTAAAGCTGGATCATCCTCCAGAGCAGGCTCTTTTCCAGAAGTAGTTGTAAACAGTAATACGTAGTAAACC
>NZ_JBFRVD010000787.1:0-275 GCF_041474985.1 Vibrio sp. 10N.222.49.C9
AAGATCCCCAGCGGCAAAAGCTTTACTCGGATCATTGGTCGATGCCGTAAGTTCATCAAAGGGCACTTGTGGGCTTGTTTCTGAAACAAAGGGCATCCAATCAACTCCGTCAGGGATGCTCCATTCGAAATCTGACCTAGTTGGGTCGTTTAAAGCGGCATAGTTAATACTGCATTTCACGTTCTCCAACAGCATTGGATGGGTGCCAAGTGCACTATTGGGACAGCTATAAACACCCGGCGTTGCAGGTACTTCCCCTACCCCAGGTATAAATG
>NZ_JBFRVD010000788.1:0-475 GCF_041474985.1 Vibrio sp. 10N.222.49.C9
GCTCAGCTCCGATATTGCTTGCTCTATCGCTTGGACCTTCTGTTTGGCTATGTATCCCGTTTGATTGTTAAAGCGAGAAACTGTGCTTACAGAAACGCCAGCAAGGCGAGCGACATCATAAACGGTAGGCTTTTTCATACAGGTAGATTAGCTATTGAGCATTATTGAAGAGTGACGCAATAATGTATCTTATTGTGGGATAAAAAGGTTTTGATTTTGCTACTTTTTGCCTGTTTGTGTCTAAGAACGCAGATAAAAAAGCACCAGCGGAGTTCCACTGGTGCTTAGTCTACTTAGCGTTCTAATTACGCAGGGTCTAGCTCCTTACATACTCGCTTTTGAACAAGTGGTGGGGCAGGTTCGTAGTGGCTCAAGCTCATGGTAAAGGTACCTTCTCCGCCAGTCATTGCCTTGAGTCTTCTCGAATAGTCTTGAAGCTCATTAAGAGGTGCTTTGGCCATGATCAAAGTATGCC
>NZ_JBFRVD010000789.1:0-492 GCF_041474985.1 Vibrio sp. 10N.222.49.C9
CACCGCGCGCATGCTTGTACAGCAATCGGCAATAGGCGCTGCGCAAATGGTCGCTGAAAACCCCAAATTAGAGCTATCAACTCTTCGCCAGCAAGTGACCTCAAAAGGCGGTACCACTGCTGAGGCCATTGCCACATTTAATCAACACCAACTCTCTGACACCGTTGCTACCGCCATGCAGGCTGCAGTAAAACGTGCGCAAGAGATGGAATCCCTTTTTTAACCTCATCAAGGATTTGTAATGAATTCAATGCAGTTTTTAGTGACGACCTTTTTTGATCTCTACATCATGGTTCTCATCCTTAGAATCTGGTTGCAGGCAGCTCGCGCTGATTTCTATAACCCGTTCTCTCAATTTATAGTGAAAGCTACCCAGCCGGTATTAAAGCCTTTACGTCGCGTCATTCCATCCATTGGTAATATCGACTTAGCCACACTGACCTTTGCTTATGCACTGTGTGTACTGAAGTTTGTACTTCTGATGTTGATGGC
>NZ_JBFRVD010000790.1:0-342 GCF_041474985.1 Vibrio sp. 10N.222.49.C9
CAGAAGGAGCGGTAGAGTCTTTCGTTGTGCATGAAATGACGCAGGTAGGCTAGCTTGTATGTCGGTTTGATTTTGCACAAAATTGGGTGAGTGTTTGATTCCTGTTTGATATTCTAGTGATAGAAGAAATAGGAGTCATTGAGTCTATGAGAAAGAGCCTGATCACAGTAGTTTTTGGTGTATTAGTTACGGGTTGTAGCCAATCTGAAGCCCCCAAAGAGATCAGCGATTATAACTCCCACAAGAACCAGCAGGTGATCATCGTTCACGGCCTTGCTCGCAGTGCATCTTCAATGGAGGAGATGTCGGAAAGAGTAGAGGAGCATGGCTATCAGGTTTGCG
>NZ_JBFRVD010000791.1:0-385 GCF_041474985.1 Vibrio sp. 10N.222.49.C9
CCTCTGTCGCTTGCTGCAGATATTGCGTGGCTTGACTATTTTTGCCTTGGCGCAGTAATGACAGCGCAGCACTATAACGCAGTGCTCCCGAATTGGGTTGTGCCTTGATACCCTGTTCAAGGGTTGAGAACACTTGCACCTCTTTTCCTTGTACACGGTAAAGATCGGCAAGATTCACGTAGCTATTGGCAAAATAGGGCTCAACCGATATTGCTCCCTGATACTCTTTTAATGCCTGTTCATAATTGCCTTGTGCTCGATACACGTTTCCTAAATTAGTTCGCCCAAAACCTCTGTCAGAGTTAAATTCTTGTATCTCCATATACTCTTGTAATGGCTTGGCTAGGGCTTGTTTTTGCTGCTCATTTAACTCAGACCAATAGAC
>NZ_JBFRVD010000792.1:0-741 GCF_041474985.1 Vibrio sp. 10N.222.49.C9
CTTTATTGGTAGGTACGTTACTAGACATGATTACCTTTCGCCCTCTGCAATCAAGTAAGAGACCGCGATCTCTGAATGCTACCTGATTACCGTAGATGTGTTGTGTGTATAATTTTACTATAGTACCACAAACAATGGTCTACAAAAAAATGGGTTATTGGACTCCGAAAAGCCACAACAACCCATTTATTCAGCACATTTATGCTAAAGCATAATACGCTAATTTTACGCTCGAATTAAACGAAATCCGCTGGCTTAACCCCTAAGTCCAATAACAATTCCTGCACATCTCGCAATGTTTGCAGTGCAATGTATCTCACTCGACCCGGCTCCACATCCCACTGATCTGCAATTTCATTCGTCTCTCTATCTTCAATGTAGACCGCCTGAAAGATTTTCAGCGCCTTATCGTCGAAATACTGGCGGTAATCCTCAATGTGATCTTTAAGAATACGAGAGAGTGCTGTATCAACCAGACGCTCGACAAATTCCGAATCTAAAGACTCTGGCACTTCCGCACCGGCGGCATCAAACTCTACCGTTCTTGGCGAACTTGACGAGGTCGCAATTAAGCTCTTAGCATCGTAGAAGCGATTCTCTGAAATATCGTACTTCTCACAGAACTCTTTGACGTCCTCAGGGTTCTCACGCTCAATACGGTTGCGGATCTGCCACAGGCGACGAGGAATGGCCACGACATCAAATTGCTGCAGGTAACAGATGCTGGCATGATCCATGGAC
>NZ_JBFRVD010000793.1:0-296 GCF_041474985.1 Vibrio sp. 10N.222.49.C9
CGGTCAAACTCTTGCTCGCTAATCTCTGCAAGCACTTCATCGGCCATTCGCTTGCTGATAGAAGGGTGAAGTCGCGCCACTCTCAATGCATAAGCGAAGCGATCTTGTCCCAATAGAGAGACAAGTCCATCGACAAGATATTTATTCAAAGACTCCGCTTTTAGATAAAACTCTACTGCGGCAACAAAGTTAATAAAACGTGTTCCATCAAAGTCATAGCCGTAGCTGTCATCAATAATATCCAGTGGCACTCCATTAATGGCAAGAGGCCAGCCCGAGAAGTCCACTCGTCCTTT
>NZ_JBFRVD010000794.1:0-283 GCF_041474985.1 Vibrio sp. 10N.222.49.C9
GCACAAGAGATTTTGAATAAGACAGGCATCAGCGAGTTGCACCTGTCAGGAAAAACCGTACGCGCAAGCAAGATGACGTGTATTCAAAACGAAGCGCAAATGGGAGCCAGTGACGTGGATGACTTCCAGATCCCAGTGACTGGATTTACGGCTATCCAGTCAGTGAAAAACCTTTACTAATAAGGGTTTCAGTAAGTCTTCAATGGGGTAGAGAGTAAGGAGGCTTACTCTTTATCTTTGTATTTGTAGATTTCTTCATCGTCAGAGTGCCTAACGTCTTTAC
>NZ_JBFRVD010000795.1:0-325 GCF_041474985.1 Vibrio sp. 10N.222.49.C9
ATGGTACATCAATAGTATGCGTGCCATCGGTAACCGTAAGTACCGTTAACATAGCCGTTGGATCGATAGTGCCAGTGATTACGGCGTGGGTTTGCTCGTTGTGATTGATAACACCATCAAAGTTTGCACCTGCACCACCATCAACTAACTTAACAGTAGTCTGATCAATTGAGGTATCAATCGTAAGATCATGGGTTGCAGGTTTTGCTTCATTTCCAGCAAGGTCTGTCACCGTTGCCGTAATTGTCGGCGTAGTTCCGTCCGGTAGTTTCGCAAGATCAACCACAGGGACATCTGTGGTCCATGTGTGATCAGGCTGCACTAT
>NZ_JBFRVD010000796.1:0-287 GCF_041474985.1 Vibrio sp. 10N.222.49.C9
GCATAGTGACCCGTGTGAAGCTCAATGAAAGGCGCACCTGCAGCCTTCGATGCATCAATTTGCTTCGAATTTGGGTCAATAAACAGTGATACCTTGATGCCAGCTGCTGCCAGTTTCTCTGTAGCGGCTTTGATCTTGTCGAACTGACCTACTACATCTAGACCGCCTTCCGTCGTCAACTCTTCACGCTTTTCAGGAACCAAGCAAACGAACTCTGGCTTAGTCTTAAGGGCGATATCTACCATTTCGTCAGTGACGGTCATTTCAAGATTCATGCGAGTCTGAAT
>NZ_JBFRVD010000797.1:0-381 GCF_041474985.1 Vibrio sp. 10N.222.49.C9
CCCTCAAGCTCTTTTGCGGCATGAATGAACCCATCAATTATGTCAGCGGCTTTAACAATAAACTTCAATTCACCATCAAGCTCATCTTGGATGATGTACTCACGCATATGCTGACCAAAAGCGGCATCACTATAGGAGTCAGCTAGATCGCGCTCTGCTTTAGCTTCGAGAGCCTTAAAGAGATCCATCGCCTCTTTCGAGCTGTATTTAACTGAATGAGGAATATCACCCGGACCAGAAGACTCGGCAAGGTCATGATAGATTGCCATTGCGGCAACACGGTCGGGATTCACCGTTGGATTTCCAAGTGTGTGCTTAGCGATCATTGCAATGTGATGTGCTATGACGGCAACACGAAAGGTATGCTGACCTACATCATCA
>NZ_JBFRVD010000798.1:0-272 GCF_041474985.1 Vibrio sp. 10N.222.49.C9
ATCTTGAGCAAAGCTAAATGTGCTGAAGGTGAAAGTAATTGCAAGCAATGCCAGGGTGAACAAGGTGTGATATCGAGAAGAAAATATGTCCATATGTATCTCTTAAAGACGTAATTAAGTCTTTGTTTAATATGTTGTTACATATGAGTGTACTACATAATGAGATATCAAATAGGCTGAATAACAGTCCACCCATATCTTTGCTAAGAACATATAGGCTTTTTCTCTGAGCGCTGTTTCGGACTCATCTTGATGAACAATGGTCCATTAAG
>NZ_JBFRVD010000799.1:0-381 GCF_041474985.1 Vibrio sp. 10N.222.49.C9
ACTTCCATCTCTCCACCGTCATCTACGACCACCTTCTGCTGCCACTCTCCTTTGTCATTTTTGACAAAAGAAATTACCCCCTTAAGGCTGACTACACTGTCTACCTCAAAGAGACCCTGATCGTAAGCATGCTGACCCAAAAGACAGCAATCTACTGGCATCTCAGACACTGATGACTCGGCTCCTACCTCAATACGAACCTTTGTCAGTACAGTGATATCCACCGAACCTACTTGCCTATCTATTGACTCAATTACACCTTCCAAAATTACTTTGTTCATACCGATTCCTTAATTTCTTTACGAGGATGACGATTTACCGTCGTTAACATTGAGCAATGAACTGCCCAAATACCGTTATCAAAACCGCGCTTTGATAACC
>NZ_JBFRVD010000800.1:0-241 GCF_041474985.1 Vibrio sp. 10N.222.49.C9
GCCACATGCTGCTGGGTTAGAATGCTGGCTAAATAGAGCTCAGCATCAACTACATCCAATGAATTTGATAACCCCTGACTAAACATCTTTCTGCGCAGGCGAAGATTTTCTTCAGCGAGATCAATACTGGTCTCTAAGCCCTGAACTTCTTCCAGCGACTGCTCTGCTTCCAAATAAGTCTTTTGCACCAATACCGATAGGTCTTGCTTAGCTTGGGCTCGTAGATGGGAAACTTGCAACA
>NZ_JBFRVD010000801.1:0-313 GCF_041474985.1 Vibrio sp. 10N.222.49.C9
TCAGATAGCTGCTGCCTTATCTGAAGATGGTGTTGACGCTCAATTCGTAGTTGAACAAGAGTTAGCTTCTGAATGGAACACCGTCGTTGGCTTCAACTACGTTATTAACCCTACTTTTAATATCATTGGTGAATTCGGATTTGGCGAACGTCAAAGTGCATTCATCTCTTTAGACACCCGCTTTTAAAGATGCCAACAACCCCATCTCTATTTACCTGCGCAATTACACCTAAGGCCAACACCTTAGGTCAAACTGGTGTACGCGGTTAATGAAGCGTTTAGCCAATCCAATGAGCTTGCTGCTACTTTCTAG
>NZ_JBFRVD010000802.1:0-277 GCF_041474985.1 Vibrio sp. 10N.222.49.C9
CAGTATCGATGATACCTACGTTAACTGTGAAAAATACAGTAAAGCCGAAGAACTGGCTTTAAGACGTAAAACAGGCTTTGTCTTCCAAAGCTACGCACTGTTTGCGCATATGACAGCTCGCCAGAATATTGCCGAGGGCCTAATTACGGTTCATGGCTGGAAAAAAGACAAGGCATTGGAGCGCGCTCAGCAGATATTGGATGACATCGGCTTACAAGATAAAGGCGATAGCTACCCAGCAGCTCTATCCGGTGGTCAGCAGCAGCGAGTAGGTATC
>NZ_JBFRVD010000803.1:0-401 GCF_041474985.1 Vibrio sp. 10N.222.49.C9
AAAGATCCCCGCTCCCACCACGGCACCACCAGCGGCCAGAGATGAATTTTTCATGAAGGTACGACGGCTAACACCGAACTTTTGATTAGGAGTTGAGGTGCTGTCAGAGCGCTTGGTTAGTTTCATAGTCTTAGGCTCCTAGAGTGAATCATAATAGTCGCGGATGTGCTGGGTTTCTTTGTAACCCTGCTCATCTTTCGATTGTTCGTTATTCACATCAATCGGGTTCGCCTGGGCTGTTGTTGTCGCCGTGCTAAGTACTGCACCCGCAACAACGCCGCCCCCTAAAGCCTTTAACGCTTTACGACGATGACTATCAATTTCTTTGTTGTTTTTCATGACTCCATCCTCAACCTAATCCAGTTCACTCGAACGAACAGCAATGCTCTGCTCACTCAATG
>NZ_JBFRVD010000804.1:0-236 GCF_041474985.1 Vibrio sp. 10N.222.49.C9
GCTGTTTGGCAGTGTCGCTGTTTTACCTGTGTAATGATATTGCCCATGATGAAGGTCGATCTCTTGGATCACTGTCGCCATCATATTGTGCTCTATCACCTCTCCACTTAACTTGCCGACCTCAATCCAATCACCAATACGAAATGAACGAGAGCTTGCCCTTTGTATTGAGCCAGTAAAACAAAGAATAATTTCTTTTGACGCCACTACAATAGCAACCGCAATCGCAGTAACGC
>NZ_JBFRVD010000805.1:0-391 GCF_041474985.1 Vibrio sp. 10N.222.49.C9
CACTCATTGATTCTGTTGCTGTGTCATAAGCACCGCCGAGTTTTGCAGTAAAATTCTCGGTGAATCGTTCACCGACACCCACCGCAACCGCTTGTGCATCACCGTGATAACCCACTGCGGCAGTAACCGCGAATTTACCTACACCATATGGGGCAACTAGACCTGCAAAAGCAGCAGATTCGGCATACGCACCATCTACGTTTTTAGCCATTTGTTCCATATCTTCACGTAGGCCTTTGATAGCATCTTGGTTCTGGCTAATAGCATCTGCATTCTGACTACTCATCTTACGCGCATACGTAGCATCATTTTCTGCATTTCTAGCGTGTGTGTTGGCATCTGCAATCTGCTTATCATGTGCTGTGATCTGGGCTTTGTTTTGCTCGATCCC
>NZ_JBFRVD010000806.1:0-655 GCF_041474985.1 Vibrio sp. 10N.222.49.C9
CCGAACTCCTTGCGCAGATCCAAACCACCTTTGGTAGTCACTGCCTACCGCTAAATTTACCAAGTGAAGATAGCACTGATGTAATCGATTGCTACTTTGAGCCTGACTACACGCCTGCGACCTCTATTCAAGCGGTTGATACTGCGCACGAGGCCTTGATTGATCAAGTCGTCGAGCTTGATGAAGACCTAATGGAAATCTACCTAGAACAAGGCTCATCACTCACAGCAACACAGCTGCACGACCCATTTGAAGAAGCTCTGCGCCTACGACACATAGTCCCTATTTGTTTCGTCTCATCAGAAACCGGGGCTGGGTTAGAGTTACTGCTGAAAACACTCAGTGAGCTCATGCCAATGCCAAATGAAGGCAACCCTCCTTTGCTCGAAAAAGATGGCAAACTTACCCCGGTGAACTGTGAGACGCTGGAGCATACCGTTGCACACGTGTTTAAGGTCAGCGTTGACCCTTATATGGGAAAAATGGCCTACCTTCGAGTGTTCCAAGGAGACTTGCATACAGGTAGCCAACTCTTTGTGGATGAGAGCAATAAAGCCTTTAAGATTGGACACCTTTATCAACTGCAAGGCAAAACCCGCAATGAGATAGACCATGCCAGAGCTGGAGATATCTGCGTAATCGCTAAGGTCAATGA
>NZ_JBFRVD010000807.1:0-312 GCF_041474985.1 Vibrio sp. 10N.222.49.C9
CTTTTTTGTTTGAGACATTAGCGAGAAGAAACTGACCAATATCTTTAACCGCTTTCTTATTCTCTTGATAAATTCGGGTCGCAGGCAACTTCCTATAAATACCATTAACCTTTAACTTGATTCTTCTACAATCAAACGGGATATGACCCAAACTGGAATCGGGATAACTGGCCGTCATCTGAGTCATCAAATATTCATCGTGACCGAAATTACACCAACCTGTCGCCCCAAAAATTGTAACGTCATTGAAGGACACTTCATCACCACAAAGTACAACCACGTTAGGGTAACGCGAGCCATACTCTCGAAGCT
>NZ_JBFRVD010000808.1:0-203 GCF_041474985.1 Vibrio sp. 10N.222.49.C9
GGTCATGAGTTTGGTGCTACAACAGGTCGTCTACGTCGTACTGGCTGGTTCGATGCAGTAGCTATGCGCCGTGCGGTTCAAATCAACTCAGTAACAGGCTTCTGTCTGACTAAACTAGACGTACTAGATGGTCTTAAAGAACTGAAGATCTGTACTGGTTATAAGATGAAAGACGGTACTGTTCTAGAAGTTTCTCCAATGGC
>NZ_JBFRVD010000809.1:0-353 GCF_041474985.1 Vibrio sp. 10N.222.49.C9
CATTTGGCACTAGCCTAGAGCTAGTTGCAGGACCAGAACGAAACCTGGTAAATATGGTAATGACCTACTCATACTAAGGGCATTAAGGGTTGAGAGTATGACCCGATTCAAATCCTGACGACATACTTCACTTTTCTGTGAAGAAACGCTTACTAATTAATCGTTTACATTGGTTGGCCATAATAAGCCTGTGTTACTATGCCATTTCTTTGGAATAGGTACTGGCGGGCTATGCTGGAAGTAAATGGATTAACTGCAATTCGCGATGAAAGAATTTTATTCGAAAGCCTGTCTTTTACTGTAGAGGCTGGAGATCTGATTCAGATCGAAGGGCGAAATGGTACGGGTAAAAC
>NZ_JBFRVD010000810.1:0-232 GCF_041474985.1 Vibrio sp. 10N.222.49.C9
CTTCCTGAGGTTGCAGCACTATTAAAGCAACAACTTGAAGCTGCTGGATTTAAGGTTGAGCTTGATATCCGCGAGTACGCGCAAATTGAGAATGATGCCTTAGCGGGTAAATTTGATGCCTTTTTGCTATCGCGCGCAACAGTGCTGGATTCTGGTGACCCAGTTGCTTATATGCAAAGCGACTTTAGCTGTGAGGGTTCGTTTAACCTTGGGTTGTTCTGCTCAGAAGCGG
>NZ_JBFRVD010000811.1:0-317 GCF_041474985.1 Vibrio sp. 10N.222.49.C9
CTCTTCGATCTTCTGGTGTTCCGGCAGTGTTCTTGGCGGCGTTTCAAAGGTCGCTGTCTTGGCCGCTAGATCGAGTTTACCGCGAGGGACTACCGATAAGGTCACCTTGTGCTTATTGTCGATAAACTCTTGATATACCTTATAAATAGACTCTGGTGTCACCTTACGTAAGCGATCAAGTTCAATCTGCAGACGATCGGGTTGCTGATAGAAGGTCTCATTAGACGCCAATTGCGTCACCTTGCCACGCACACTCTGCAGAGCAAAGATTGAGCTTGCTTCTGCGCTGCCTACGATTTGTTGTAGCGAATCAGGAT
>NZ_JBFRVD010000812.1:0-542 GCF_041474985.1 Vibrio sp. 10N.222.49.C9
GGGTTATCAACCCAGATGGTACCCTCGTTGAGGGTGAGGGCCGAAATCTTGATAAGTATGGTAGGGGGTCGTTCCTCTACTTCCCTTCTGAGGAATCGGTAATCTTGAAACACAAGAAGGAGGGCTCATTCGGTGAGCACACCTTTGAGGTGCTTCAGAAGCCGACCTTGAGCCCTTCACAGCTTGAGGCTGTGAAGGCGATTGAGGACTCAATTCAGGCGCGTTACTCTAGTGACCGCCGCAACGGCGCAGGCCGCCGTAGCCCATGGATTGGTCATGGTTTTGGCCTTACGGGGCGTCCCGCGCTTATCTGTGAAGATGAGTACGTGGATGAGTTCCAAAAAGCTGATGTAGAGAAAGTGGCAAAACAAGCGCCGAAGCGTCAAAAGAAGCTTCTGGATAAGCCAGATCCAAACTCGCCGTTCGCGGCACTGGCGGCTCTAAAGCGTTAGCCGAATTAACCTCAAAATCTTAGTTTATCTAAGGTTTTGGGGTTTTTTGCGTTTGATGGTTGGAAGCGCTGGTGGTCAGTATGTTTTAGC
>NZ_JBFRVD010000813.1:0-298 GCF_041474985.1 Vibrio sp. 10N.222.49.C9
ATACACTGCGGCAGTCTTCGCTATTTGGCTAATTCGATGCGCTCACCATTAAGGTTCAACGAATCGGGTTTTGCTACAACGTTGATGTCTGAGGGTGACCGCTTGTGGGCGGCGCGTCGATACCTTAAGCGATTGTCTAAGTATAAAAAATCAAAATGTCGCGACACTAAATGCTCTGGCGGTGCAGAGAAAAGTCGATGTCGTAAGTTGGCTACCAAGATGCTTCGGGAAGACTCTGCTGTAGAGATTTAATTGCTGAAGTGCTGTGTCCTTTTCTCACAATAGAATACACAGCACT
>NZ_JBFRVD010000814.1:0-305 GCF_041474985.1 Vibrio sp. 10N.222.49.C9
ACCCAGAAATGATCATTGATAACGTTGAGTGCGAGTTGCCCGCGACATACCGGCCCTTTGATAAAGGCCATAATGGTATTTTGCGCCTCATCAAGCAGAAACTGATAGCGAGAATCCACGGGAATGTCCGCGAAGGCTAATATGGGGTTGGAGGCTACTTTTAGCTGGTAACTTGGCAGTTTAGTAATGGTGTAGTCTTCTTTGTCGAACCACTTCAACCATTTTTCCATTCGTTCAGCATTAAGAGCGAATGGCATGTGGGTCTTATCTACAATCGTTTCACGCTCTCTGATCAATCGATAGTA
>NZ_JBFRVD010000815.1:0-259 GCF_041474985.1 Vibrio sp. 10N.222.49.C9
CAATTGTAGGTAGCGTTCTAGGCGAGCCGATGAGTGCTCTGGGCCTTGCCCTTCATACCCATGAGGTAGCAATAATGTAATACCACATAGACGATTCCACTTTTGCTCACCAGAAGAGATGAACTGGTCAATCACTACCTGAGCGCCGTTGGCGAAATCACCAAACTGAGCTTCCCAAATAGTCAGGCCACCCGGCTCTGCGGTGGTGTAGCCATACTCGAATGCCAATACTGCTTCTTCGGACAATACTGAATCGAAC
>NZ_JBFRVD010000816.1:0-495 GCF_041474985.1 Vibrio sp. 10N.222.49.C9
GCAAAGGGCATACAATGGTGTGTTGATGGCAAGTTTTGCTCAGTTGTGCCAAACCGCTCGCAGTCAAAATGATTATATTGAGTTGTCGAAGGAGTATCACACGGTGTTGCTAGTTGATGTGCCTAAGTTGGATGCGAGCAATGATGATGCAGCGAGGCGCTTTATTGCCTTAGTGGATGAGTTCTATGAAAGGCGCGTCTGCCTTATTATTGCCGCTACAGTGCCTTTGACCGAGCTGTATGCCGGTGGACGACTTGAATTTGAATTTCAGCGCTGTGAATCGCGACTTACTGAGATGCAGAGCAATGACTATTTAGCAGAGGAACACCTTGCCTAGCTAATGCTGTAGCTAAGATATAGTCGAGGCACTCACACCTTGTATTCTGGCGTTATGCACTAAAAAGTGTTCAAAAAACTCTCAAACAGGATTGCGTTTTTAGTAGGCTTCGGTATAATCCTGCGACCCACCGTTACTGCAGGTGATTTTCTTTATAG
>NZ_JBFRVD010000817.1:0-626 GCF_041474985.1 Vibrio sp. 10N.222.49.C9
GTTTTGTAGCGGCGAGCCCAACTCATGCCATCCCATTCAATGGTTTGGTAGCCATGACTCTTAACAAAAACCTGAGCGGTTTTGCCTTCTACTTTGGTGACGACTGCTGGGCGCATAGCGCCATAGCTAGGTTGAGAACGAAGGTATTTTTGAATCTCATCCTGGTCCATTGCTGTCGCAGAGGGCTCCCAAGCTACCTTTTCTTCACCGCGATAACCGTGACGTTCATCGTAGCTGATCAGATTATTAACCGCGGCAATATTGGCCGCGTTTTGCAGCTTAGAATCAACGGTTGTGTAGATGCGCATTCCAGAGGTATACGCTTCTTCTTCACCAAACTTCTTCACCATCCATGCACGAGCAATCTCTGCTACATAGGGTGCACGTACTTGAATCTCTGCACCGTGCGCTACGCCGGTTAGATCCACTGCTCGGGCTTCATCAAATTGCGCCTGAGTGATTTTTTTCTCGCTTAGCATGCGACCTAACACTACGTTTCGACGTGTGGTTGCACGATCGAATGAGTAGATTGGGTTCATAGTTGACGGGGCCTTAGGTAGACCTGCAATGACAGCAAGTTCACCTAGGCTCAAATCTTTTAGCTCTTTACCGAAGTAAACCTGCGC
>NZ_JBFRVD010000818.1:0-261 GCF_041474985.1 Vibrio sp. 10N.222.49.C9
CTTCAACAGTGATAACACCATCACGGCCTACTTTTTCCATCGCTTCAGCAATGATGTTACCTACAGTCACATCAGAGTTTGCAGAGATAGTACCTACCTGAGCGATAGCTTTAGTATCAGCACAAGGTTGAGATAGGTTCTTAAGCTCTTCAACTGCAGCAATCACTGCTTTGTCGATACCACGCTTAAGATCCATTGGGTTCATACCAGCAGCGACAGCCTTAAGGCCTTCAGTGATGATAGATTGAGCCAGTACTGTTG
>NZ_JBFRVD010000819.1:0-263 GCF_041474985.1 Vibrio sp. 10N.222.49.C9
ATATACCGCTTCCTCTTACGCCCCCGTTGATTAGCTAAACAAACGCTTATTGCAACGTTTTGTTACCTCTATGTGATCAAGCTGTTTGCTTTATAAACATAAGCTGATATTCTAGCGAACAGTTGTAAGCTGAAACTTAAAGTATGGAGTAATTGTGAGCCCTCAACGTCCACCACTACTGTGGTTTAACATTTTTATATTTGTCTCTAGTCTGTTGTTAGCTGCTGTTGTTACGCCTTGGTATGCGTTTAATTATGGTTTGA
>NZ_JBFRVD010000820.1:0-361 GCF_041474985.1 Vibrio sp. 10N.222.49.C9
CAGTCAGGGGGCGTAGTATCCGCGTTTGACCCGTGGCAATTACTCGCTGGTTCCCCAGAAGAACTTGCGGCAGCCGTTGGGGTTGCAGATAGCTACGGCAGTTATGTAATGGCTCACTCATACCGTAAGGAAGCGATTCTTGGTGCACTTGATGCCGGTGTAATGTCAATTGAGCACGGCTTTACTTTCGACTGTGATATTGCAGAGGTAATGAATGATAAAGGTGCCTACATCACGACTAACTTAACGGCATTTGACCCAGGGCTAATGGATATCCCTGCCATCAAAAATGTACCGTCTAGCTTCAGAAAGGCTAAATCGGCCACTGAAACCTTTAAAAACTACATTCCAAACATGAAGA
>NZ_JBFRVD010000821.1:0-304 GCF_041474985.1 Vibrio sp. 10N.222.49.C9
TCGTTTAGCCCAAAACACTTGACCGTGGTTGTTACATATTACGATTCCCACATTTAAGCGGTAACCATCGCCATCGATCACTGGCTAACCTCTACTGATAAATTTTATATGAGTCGATTTTTCCACAGATCCCCCAGTTGAGCAAATGCAACCGTAGTAAAAGTTGTCAAACTATGAAGTCAGGATGCCCACATTGGATAAATAGCGAGCAAATCTTACTTTATCAACAGAGTCACTTTGTTTAGTGCTATTTATTCACTATATCTGTGAGTAACTTTGTGAGAAAACTTGAGATAATTAATTT
>NZ_JBFRVD010000822.1:0-362 GCF_041474985.1 Vibrio sp. 10N.222.49.C9
AGAAAGCTTTCTATACACACACTTTAGAGAGATCTGTGAGATCTGCGCCAAATATGACGTGGCATTATCGTTAGGAGACGGTCTGCGTCCAGGCTCAATCGCCGATGCCAACGATGAGGCGCAGTTTGCTGAACTGCGCACGCTAGGAGAGCTAACAAAGGTGGCTTGGGAGTATGACGTACAGGTGATCATCGAAGGCCCAGGCCATGTGCCTATGCATATGATTCAAGAGAACATGCAGGAGCAACTTGAGCATTGTCATGAAGCGCCGTTTTACACGCTAGGCCCGCTGACCACAGATATTGCACCGGGTTACGACCATATTACCTCGGGTATTGGCGCCGCTTTGATAGGTTGGTACG
>NZ_JBFRVD010000823.1:0-313 GCF_041474985.1 Vibrio sp. 10N.222.49.C9
ATGTGGATCTTATTCCCTCTATTGATGGTGGCGTTTTCTAAGCGCTGTAACATTGGCGCTCGATTTGGGGTATTCTCGTTTTTCTTGTTCATGCAATCGGGGATCATCTATTCCCAAGTTATTGGTGCGCTAAGCGGAGAGGCAATCTACACACTTCTGCAAATGGTCAGTGTGGCAATGATTTGGCTGGCGGCCGTTTCGTGGAAAACCTCCTCTAAGCACGGCTGGTGGGCTCTGTTTTTAGTGCTGCCTTTGTTGGTGGCTGATATGACTCACGCAGCGCTTATCTCATTGACGATTGTCGGCATCATGT
>NZ_JBFRVD010000824.1:0-327 GCF_041474985.1 Vibrio sp. 10N.222.49.C9
CTTCAAGGCCTTGCACTGCATTACCAATACCAGCTGAACTTGCTTCAGGATAACCATAAACAATTGAGATTGACTGACTGCCATTATCAATTGCACCTGAAGCTGCTGTCTCAACCCCATTAATTGCAGCCTTACCGTACACAATCGATCCCGCTCCGGCCATTGCGCCCTTCATGCCTTGTAGCGCAGAAACACGCGCATCAGATTGAAGGTTTAGAAAACGAGGTGCAGCTGTGACGGCTAAAATACCCAAGATTACAATCACAACTACCAATTCGATTAATGTAAAACCACTTTGCTTATTCATAGTAATGCTTACTCTATGTC
>NZ_JBFRVD010000825.1:0-264 GCF_041474985.1 Vibrio sp. 10N.222.49.C9
ATGCATTGGTCACGGTTAATCCAGGTATAAACAGAACGATCGATGAAATACATAAGGCGAGAACCGGTAATTGTGGAACATAAAACGTCAGTAATCCAACCAATAAGCTTGAAATAAGGGCGACAAAAAACTCGGTTAAAATCGCGCGTCGGCCTGTAAAAGTGATCTGGGTTAACCACGCAATCAGACCTAAAATCGCCGAGATGCCGACAGCAAAATAGGTGGTTCCCACCAACATTAAGTAGCACGGAGGCAGTAAGACAT
>NZ_JBFRVD010000826.1:0-309 GCF_041474985.1 Vibrio sp. 10N.222.49.C9
TTGTTTATGGGTAATGATGCGAGCAATGTGTCAGCAAATGAATCCTATCGAATGAATCGAGAAGTGGTTCAAACAGAGCCGGCTAAGTTACCCCTATTACAAGCAAAGGTGCTAGCGACTAAGCTCAATGCACGTAAAGAGCCACATACAAAAGGCAAGATCCTGTACAAGCTAAAACGCAACCAGACCGTTGATGTGTATATGAAGCAGGACGGCTGGTGGTTGGTTGACGTGAATGGCGTTAGGGCTTGGGCAAGTGCCAAGTACCTGCGGGCTCAATAGACACTATTGCTCAACCGTACACTAGAG
>NZ_JBFRVD010000827.1:0-225 GCF_041474985.1 Vibrio sp. 10N.222.49.C9
GTGATGTTTAAAGACGATCTATTTTTGCGTCAAGGTCGTGGTATTTCTCCCACTCTTCGTGCTCGTCAATTGTTTGTCCCTGTTCGTCAGGCGTTGCAATTGGTTAAGAATGAACTGCCTGGTGCGGTATTTGATCCAGTAACATCGACCAACACATTCTCTATTGCAATAGGGACACCTAATGATGTTCGCTTTGCGCCTCAGCTTATCAAAACCACCACAGAG
>NZ_JBFRVD010000828.1:0-324 GCF_041474985.1 Vibrio sp. 10N.222.49.C9
GTGTACGAATGCCTTTTGGCCAAGGCAGACTAAGCACCTCAGGCTCTCGATGTTTTAGGTAGTCGGCATACACTCGCAAAGCACCGGATGACCCCGTCAAATAAGCTTGTTGGTTATCATCACGTCCAACCCAAAGAGTCACCACTTCTCTGCCATCCACGCCAACAAACCAACTGTCACGCCCATCATTACTGCTGCCGGTTTTACCCGCGAGCGCATAGCGAGAATAATTAGCAGAGAGATAGCGCCCCGACCCCTCAGTCACGACTTTCTTCATCGCAAAGGTGGTAAGCCAAGCGGCTTGCTCAGGCACTACCTGCTGAG
>NZ_JBFRVD010000829.1:0-327 GCF_041474985.1 Vibrio sp. 10N.222.49.C9
TGAATGCACAGATCTTGAGTTCTCCGTTATTAAAGACAGCAAAGGAAAGAACTTTTTAAGAGTGGTTTACCTAGGAGAAAGTGGCAATAAGGTGGGCTTGAATTTCTATCTCAATACCCCTGCGCAGAAGAAAAGCTTTTACTCACAATTTGTCAAATTGCACCTTGCTGACAAGCATCAAGAGTTTGACGGATTGTCACCGACCAAGGTCGTCAATCAACAACATAGATTTCGACTTCCCAAGTTTGTTATTGCTCGAAAAGAGGGCAGATTTTGGAAACTCAGAGATGTGATATTCGACAACGAGTTTATGCTGTAACTATTGCC
>NZ_JBFRVD010000830.1:0-451 GCF_041474985.1 Vibrio sp. 10N.222.49.C9
GTTAAGTATCAATGGCACAGAAGTGGCCATCTCTGATGATGAAACTGTGCTTGAGGCGCTAGAGAAAGAGGGCTTACCTATCTTTGCCGCTTGTCGTGCCGGTGTATGTGGAAGCTGTCGTTGTAAGGGTGATAAAGACAAAGTAGTGAGCTCTACCACTGGGCCTCTTAGTGAGGAAGACGTAGAGCAAGGGTATTTTCTTGCTTGTACGAGCCAAGTTAATGACGATATGTTTGTTGAAATTGGCTGATTAACTTGCTGTTATTACTAAGGCTCAACCTAAGGTTGGGCCTTTATACCAATCACAGTCGGTAAGTGATCGGAAATAGCGCAGGAAAAACGCTGGATAACAAGGCAGGATTTTTTTGATAAGTAGTTATCCTACAATCAAAAATTCTAACGCGGTTATCGAGTGTTTTAACCCGCTAGGATGAGCAGTTATTTACTACGA
>NZ_JBFRVD010000831.1:0-311 GCF_041474985.1 Vibrio sp. 10N.222.49.C9
CCCAAGAACCGTAGAATGGGTGCTCAGAAATCGGCATCAGCTCTACGTGAGAGTAGCCAAGATCCACAAGGTACGGGATCAACTCTGCCGCTAGTTCGCGGTAGTTTAAGAACTCACCTTCGGCATTACGCTTCCAAGAACCGGCATGCAACTCATAGAAAGACAGTGCTTCTTTGCGCTTTTCCGTCAACGGACGCGTTTGCCATGCACTATCTTGCCATTGGTATTTGGTCTGATCGTAAGTCACAGAAGCAAAAGAAGGGTATTGCTCGTGCTGGAAGCCCCATGGGTCTTGCTTATGCGGCAAGCTT
>NZ_JBFRVD010000832.1:0-305 GCF_041474985.1 Vibrio sp. 10N.222.49.C9
TTTCAGCTCCTAGGAAGCAGTCTTTAAACTGGTTCATACCTGCGTTAGTAAACAGCAGTGTAGGATCGTTGTGAGGTACAAGAGAAGAACTCTCTACAATCTGGTGCCCTTTGCTCTCAAAGAACTTTAAAAAGGCACTACGAATTTCGGCGGTGCTCATGTACATGTGGCAATTCCTGAAACGTTCAAGTTAGATTTTTGCCACATTGTAAATCAAGCAAGGGAGAACGACTAGTTTTCTGTCTAATTTGCCTGAAAATGCTAGTGAATTAACGAAGATTTGTTAGAAGGGCTTTACTTACTGC
>NZ_JBFRVD010000833.1:0-641 GCF_041474985.1 Vibrio sp. 10N.222.49.C9
CGTGTGTGCGGGGCGACAGAAGAAGAGCGCTGTTTTAAGTGCTTTGAGACTAAGGTGCCGCCTTCTGATGAGGCGCTGCTTTACAGTTTAACCTCAACCGAATTTAAACAGGCCATTGGGCAATTTAAGACACTCAATACCAAAGAGATGTACCTGCAGGTGCTGATCACCCCAGAGGGTTCAAGAATGCTTGGGCTGTATAAACACACTCTGTCTGAATTTCCATACTCCACTGTTGCCATTGAGCTGTTTCCAGAAGGATTAGAGGACATCGAAGCGGATATTGAGTTTCACCAAAGCATCACGCCAACACAGGCCGATTTATTCTGTTAGAAAAGTTCATTTAAAAACAGAGTGTTAAGGGCGATTTTGGAAATGAAAATCGTGGGTTAGGCTAGACGTAATCGAGAAAAGAAAGAGAGGAGGTAAAGAGAAGAGAGAACAAACACGCAGTTGGAGAGAAGTGGCGGCAACCACTTCCCTCCGCACCGGCTGCAAGGACTTAAACCCAACCCAGCCGATGGCTCGATTCTAACCAATCCCATCGGTTAAGGGTATCACTTGATTGATGGAGGCCAACATGGCTCACATACGCATTCGCCCCAATGGACGTATTCAGTTTGATATACACCTCTTTGGGG
>NZ_JBFRVD010000834.1:0-234 GCF_041474985.1 Vibrio sp. 10N.222.49.C9
GGTGTGGTGCGAATGATGCAGATATCACCACCAAGCCCAAAGGTGGAAGCGTGGTTGAGTGATCAGTCGCGTGAAGATTTGAATGATTATTGTCAGCGTGTCGTCTCAATGGTTATGGAAAGCCAATTCAGACCATTTGACGGGAGTTAATACGTGAATTTTGATTGTGGCGAAAAAGATCGCATTGCAAATACGGCGTTAGTATCGCTGTTAAAGTCCTTCTATTTGAAGAAT
>NZ_JBFRVD010000835.1:0-344 GCF_041474985.1 Vibrio sp. 10N.222.49.C9
AACTAGAATGAAAAAATTACTTGTGTTGACTGCTGCTATTAGCGGTGTATTCGCACCAATCGCATCAGCTTCAGAAGAAGTGAACGTATACTCTTACCGCCAGCCATTTTTGGTTGAACCAATGTTTGATGAATTTACTAAACAAACGGGTATCACGGTAAACGTTAAGTTCTCTAATACAGGTATCGCTGAGAAACTAGTTCAAGAGGGTGAGTACAGCCCAGCTGACGTAGTATTGACTACAGACATCAGTCGTTTGGTTGAACTAAGCAATAAAGACGTTGTACAGAGTGTTGATAGCAAGGTGATTGATGAAAATGTCCCTGCTCAATACCGTGACACTG
>NZ_JBFRVD010000836.1:0-379 GCF_041474985.1 Vibrio sp. 10N.222.49.C9
ACGCAGTTTTCTTCATAGAAGTTAACTGCGGTATACACTTCATCGAAATGCATAGGGTCGTAGTCTTGCTCGTCAGGATCATGTCCCGAGCCACTGATTAGTAACCTTTCTAATTGTGTTTTATCCATTGTTGTATTCCTTATTTTCCTTTACGAAAAGATGCGCAGATGCGCGTTTGATCCACTTTGGGTTCAGTCGGAATATGCGATTTGTGGGGGTGTTGAGTCTGTGTTGCGGTTTTCTATAGTGGGTGTGTTGGCTGGCGAGTTTCATGTGAGTGATGGATGTAAATGCTATGTGGCTACATGAATAAATCGTGAGAGGTGTGTGAGGTGGTGTTTTACAAAAGTAAGAACAGAAAGTATTTATTGAAGAGGGC
>NZ_JBFRVD010000837.1:0-266 GCF_041474985.1 Vibrio sp. 10N.222.49.C9
TTTCTTCACAAGTTAGCGCATCTTCAGCAGGATCGATTGAACGAGGTACAAAGCGAATTTCACCAAGGTTAAATTCGAATTCTTGAGACTCGTTTGAGTACAGCAGGAATGCGGTATTCATCATTGGGAAGCTCATGCCTTCATCAGCAAGACACTGCAAAGGTATCTTGATGGTTTGCCAGTTGCTCTGTGATGGGTCTGCCAGTGGTTTTGGTAGAACTTTTCCGACTTCCACTTCGCCAAAACAAGGCCACTCACAGTGCATT
>NZ_JBFRVD010000838.1:0-444 GCF_041474985.1 Vibrio sp. 10N.222.49.C9
GTCATCAATGCCAACTGGCTCAGAATTAGGAAGGTCATTTTCAGCTAGGGTTACCCACCAAGGCGCTATTTTGTCGTTAGCGTCAGTGATCCTTTCGGTAATTTCGACCATGAAGCTATCGGCGCCCTTAAGAGGGTGCTGAATGACTTGAGCGACAACCCAGTCACCTTCAGCAAACATATCATGCTTTAGGCCTTTGGCGGTTTTCGCCTTAAGAGATAGATTACGCAGCTGTGGTTGATCAGGAACGACGTTGAGACGTCCTTTAAACAGCTTAACGCGACCAATGAAACGAGTGACGGCTTGTTCTACTAACTGATCGGGTTCTGCGAATTCTTTGTCATTCTCAGAACGGATCAGAGCAACCACTCTGTCACCGTGCATGCATTTTTTCATGTGCGGGGGCGGGATGAAGTAGCTGGTCTTGTTATCTACTTCTAGAAA
>NZ_JBFRVD010000839.1:0-240 GCF_041474985.1 Vibrio sp. 10N.222.49.C9
TATCAAGCCAACACACGCCAACACCGAAGAAAAACTCAAAATGAACCAACTGTATATTCATCTAATTGACGCCGACTCAATAAGCAACACTCGACTGAAACACTTATGCCACAATATCTGCAATAGCAGCAAAACAATTGGCTATATCGCTCATAACGAGCACTGCCCAACCAGAACCGACATTATTCACAACTATGCCAAATTGGGCATCACCAACATTCCTTCCCCAAAAGTTAAGAA
>NZ_JBFRVD010000840.1:0-403 GCF_041474985.1 Vibrio sp. 10N.222.49.C9
GTACAGCCCTTGCGGAGACTCGGTGTACAGTGACGGGACATCAATCTTCTCTTTCTTAATAAAGAAGTAATCCACGATGATGATGCCATATAGTGGACCAATCATCGCCGCCAACACATCTACGGTATAGTGAATCACTTCAGGGTTATTAAATAGGTTCCATGGTGTTAGCAATACCGAGCCAAATGCGGCAATAAACCCACCTGTTTTAAAGCTGATTTTTTGTGGCGATACATTTGAGAAATCAAAGGCTGGAGCAACAAAGTTCGCCACAATATTGATACCTACCGTCGCAAAAATGAAGGTCAAGGCACCCAGAACGGTAATCATTCCCGAGTCTAATCGCTTCACGGTTTCAACAGGATCAACAATCATTTCACCAAACACAGGGATAGACGCCGAT
>NZ_JBFRVD010000841.1:0-312 GCF_041474985.1 Vibrio sp. 10N.222.49.C9
GTGGTTAATGCTGCATACACATCGCAAATGGACTCATTCTGCCACGGGCTGCTTGTCGGCACGCGAAAAAATGATAAATTTCATCGTTCAAACGGGGATGTTGTGCAGGCTGACTACAATGCTGCGAGAAACGTGCTTGCAAGAAATGAAGACACTGAGATAAGTCTTTTCACTCCTTATAAAAAGGTGCGTGAAATCTTGCAAGCGCGGACAGATCGCTATAAGAAGTCGGAACTGACCGACTTAGGCTCTAGTTACACGCTCGGAAACGAGACATTAACAGAGCACGAATTAGTCGCATGATCATATTTG
>NZ_JBFRVD010000842.1:0-323 GCF_041474985.1 Vibrio sp. 10N.222.49.C9
CAGGTTGTAGTGGCCGTATTTTGGCTAACGATGACAGGTTCAAGAGTGGTCAAGGTGTAGTAAATTCTTAGATTACTCATGCTAGAGCCTCCTCTTTGACCTTAACAAAGGATTGGCCTAATCCACGATGACGCTTCGCACCAATATGAGTAATTAGAGAAGCGGCATGTTTGATCGCATCTATGTCTTCTGCAGTCCCATTTTGAATCTCGAGAGTGGCATGCAAGGTCATTGGCACGGCAACTTCCATGGAACGTAAACTCGTTGTTTTTGCTACTCCTGTATCGTGCTCAATCGCGGTTGAATACAAGATACGATAAAGG
>NZ_JBFRVD010000843.1:0-517 GCF_041474985.1 Vibrio sp. 10N.222.49.C9
GTTTAGCACTGCGCCAATGGTGAGAAGCAGAGTAATTACGGTAAGGAGTGCGCGGTTTGATTTCGGAGATGAAGGCGCAGCAGTGTCGTTTTTTAAAGGTGTTAACTCACTCATTTTTCTGGGCTCGAGTTTGGTCAATTAATAAGGAGCAGGGATTTGCTTGATGACGTTGGCAATACGCTTCTGAGTTTCATTATCCAGAGTCAGTTCAAAGGCTGCTAGGTCTTCCTTTAGCTGAGACATGCTCGTCGCGCCAATAATGCTAGAGGTCACCCCCTGAACGCTGTTACACCACGCTAACGCCAGTTGCGCTGGAGTAATGCCGATGTCTTTGGCGATGTCAGCGTACTGCGCTACGGCGCTGTGTGCGAGTTCAGTGCTTCGGTAGATGTTATTTGAGTTCATTAAGCTCCAGCGACTGCCTTCAGGGCGAGCGCCATTGGCATATTTCCCGGTTAACAAACCACTAGCCAACGGTGACCAAGGTAGATAAGCGACATCCGCATGATGGCAGTGT
>NZ_JBFRVD010000844.1:0-402 GCF_041474985.1 Vibrio sp. 10N.222.49.C9
AATAGTGATAAAATTAAAGCTTCTCATTAAACCGTCCACTGGGCGGTTTTTTTATGCGCGGGAATTGAGTAGAGCAGATGTCTCCCCTTTTTACTAAGCTGAATAGCATTGTCACTTATAAAACGCGGTTTAAATTTAGGTTTCAATTGTCTGTAGGGAATATCAGAGCCTAGTTGCGATAGTGCATCAGTATTGGTTGATACGTTGTTTCTCTTTTAGTTATTGCATGGAATAGATAGGGATAACATGAAAAAGATCATCGTATTGTGGGGTGCTATAGCCTTACTGCCTGCGGTTAGCCAAGGGCAAACGTGTAAAAGTACTGCGCAAGAATTCAGGACTATTACCGGGTATTGTAATAATCCAATAGAGCCAAATCTTGGGGTCGCCTGGGACATTGAT
>NZ_JBFRVD010000845.1:0-300 GCF_041474985.1 Vibrio sp. 10N.222.49.C9
AATCCAGCCAGCTCCAGTTCATTGTAACTGTCTTGAGAGCATGCTTTTTCAAGCCTAATGTCTGCTTTCTGTAGGTTTTGTAATCGTTGCTTCCAGCGCTCTGGATTAGAGTTCATACGAACTGACCTTAATGGGATCTAGTGATTTATCTAAAATAGCGAAATTGCTCGATATTGTCATGACTTGTGTTTAGCTATAAGTTAAAAATAGTGTGTATTTTCCGTAATAGAAAGGCTTGGAGACACGCTAAAATGGGCACTTCAAATCGCGGTTTATTGTTTTTAGCCTGGAGTATATGCT
>NZ_JBFRVD010000846.1:0-319 GCF_041474985.1 Vibrio sp. 10N.222.49.C9
GCCGCTAAGTCTTCCAACCAATTTAGCGCTTTGTACACTTCATCTTGGCGAAAGCCAGCACGAAGGAGCTCTTGCTCAAGCTCATCTTGATTGACGTTCAAATCACTCTCGCTATGAATGTACGTCTCAAACAGATACATAAGAATATCCATCATAGTCAGCTCCCCCTTAATCTAATGTAACCACCAACGACTGAAGCCACTATACCTTGAAGCTCCAGCTCTAATAACTGCATCATAACCTGATTTACGGGTAAATGGGCCCTTTCTGCTAAAAAATCAACTGCCACTGGCCTCTCTCCCAGCAGATCCAGTATTGG
>NZ_JBFRVD010000847.1:0-300 GCF_041474985.1 Vibrio sp. 10N.222.49.C9
ACAGCAATCGTTCTGTCATCGCATGTAATCAGTACACGAACGCCAATATCGGAGGGTGTTGAGTTGTTGGTTTCTACATTCGCGGCCTTGAAAACGTTACTTGCGATGGCGATCCCAAAGTTCGACAAAATATTCGTGTGTGAACGGGTGATGCTGTTGCTTTTTCCACTTTCAATGACTGTGGAGTTAGTGTGCATCTTAAGTGCGGCGTCTAAGTCGGAGTGAGAGAGGGAGGTAATAAAGTTGCCCTTCTCAGTGTGAATACCAACGGATTCATTGCTACTGGATAGTTCATTTGGC
>NZ_JBFRVD010000848.1:0-283 GCF_041474985.1 Vibrio sp. 10N.222.49.C9
ACCTAGGATATCAGCAAGATCCTGCTCAACCGTAGTGATCAAGCGAAGGCCCGTTTGCTCATTAAGATGATTAAGTAGGTTCTCAGTTAAGAATGCTGGCGCAGTAGGACCTACGCGGATATCTTTAATACCCAGAGCTAATAGAGTCAGCAATATGGCAATCGCCTTTTGCTCAAACCAAGACAGAATCAACGACAGAGGCAATTCGTTTACACCACACTCAAACGTATCAGCCAAAGCCAGTGCTAACTGAATTGCAGAGTAAGCGTCGTTACATTGGCCC
>NZ_JBFRVD010000849.1:0-531 GCF_041474985.1 Vibrio sp. 10N.222.49.C9
CTTGATGGCTCTAATGGTTTAACCATTCATCTCACGATAGTTGGCAATGGTTTCGCCACGGTCATTAACGTCAATACACAGGCGATCCACCAGATATTTCGCCACGGCTTGAGCGTGAATAGGGCGAAGATTTTCAAGTGGACCCAACATAATAGGTTTTACGACCTTAAGGACTTTCTGCAGTACGACCTCGTCCCATCTAGGCGCTGTTCGCTCCCCTTGTAGCGGGCCTGGCCTTGCAATAACAAGCCTCTCAAAGCCGAGTTGTTGCAGGTCTCGCTCCATCTCTCCCTTACATTTTAGGTAGTGAGAAGGAGAATCGGCTTTAGCACCATAGCTAGACACCACACCTAACCGCTTAACGCCTAAGTTCTTCATTGTTTCTGCAAACGAGATAACCAAGTCATGGTCGATGCGATAGAGTGCTTCATTGCTTCCAGCCTGTTTCTTGGTGGTGCCCAAGCAAATAAGCCCAATAGTTGCATTAATGTCTAATGAGTTGTCGAACGCCTCATTGGATAGGGTAACCAG
>NZ_JBFRVD010000850.1:0-400 GCF_041474985.1 Vibrio sp. 10N.222.49.C9
GTTAAACTGGGCATTCGCCTGCCGTCTTTCGAGAAATACGGTGTGGGTGTCGTACTTTTCCCTCGTGATGAGTACAAACGTGCACAGTGTCGCGACATTCTAGAGCGCAACGCACAACGACTAGACCTTGAAGTTCTAGGCTATCGCGTTCTACCTACTGATAACTCTATGCTGGGTGCCGACCCATTAAGCACTGAGCCTCAATTCGAACACGTATTCATTACAGGTGGCCCAAGCACAACACCTGAAGAGCTTGAAAGAAAGCTGTACGTTCTGCGTAACTATACTGTTCGAGTATGTCTGGAAAGTGTTTCTAACATTGGCGATGACTTCTACATCAACTCACTGTCTTATAAGACATTGGTTTATAAAGGTCAGCTAACCACAGAGCAAGTACCTC
>NZ_JBFRVD010000851.1:0-268 GCF_041474985.1 Vibrio sp. 10N.222.49.C9
ACGACTCAATCAGGAAATACGATCACTATACCTCACCATAAATCTACTCATGTGAAGATTTCAGGTAAGGCGAAAAGAGTCTCTTTAGGCGATCCAGAGGTTTTGGATATCGTAATGCTTAAAGCCGATGAGTTGTTCTTGATCGGCAAGAAACTTGGTTCTACCAATCTATCGGCTTGGGATGCACAAGGGAGATTAATAGAATCACTGAATATCGAAGTAACCCATGACCTAAATAACTTGAAAGAAAAACTCTATGAGTTTTTAC
>NZ_JBFRVD010000852.1:0-428 GCF_041474985.1 Vibrio sp. 10N.222.49.C9
TAAAAGTTGTGATGGAACACGCCTTCGAGAAGAAGCACGAAATGTCTTTGTTCAAGATACTCCTCTACCCAACATCGTTGAGATGAGTATTAGTGAGGCGTTGGAGTTTTTCGAAAACATGAGTCTTGAGGGGCAAAAAGCTCAGATCGCCGAAAAGATCATGAAAGAGATTAATGATCGCCTGAGCTTCTTGGTCAATGTTGGTCTCAACTACTTAAATCTGTCGCGTAGTGCTGAAACTCTTTCTGGCGGCGAGGCGCAGCGTATTCGTCTTGCCAGTCAAATCGGTGCTGGACTCGTTGGCGTTATGTATGTGCTCGATGAGCCCTCTATAGGATTGCATCAACGAGACAATGAGCGCCTACTTGGAACTCTGACTCATCTGCGAGATCTCGGCAATACTGTGCTCGTCGTAGAACATGATGAAG
>NZ_JBFRVD010000853.1:0-309 GCF_041474985.1 Vibrio sp. 10N.222.49.C9
CTCTAATTGGCATAAAGGGCAATAGAGGCAGCACAATCAAACACGCTGCCCACATACTCCCATGGGCATTATCAAACGACGAAATTTTGGGGGCATTTTTGGCATAGTTACTGGCGATACCATAACAACAAGCGGCCATAACACCTGCAATCATCGCTACACCAGAATTCGCAGGCAGAAGAGCATTATCCAGCCCAACCAAAATGTATACGCCTATAACACCAGAAATTAGACCCACGATAACCCTTAGCGTTGGCAGACTTCTTGACCAAACAATCGCGATTGCTGCACCCCATATGGCGGCAGTTG
>NZ_JBFRVD010000854.1:0-341 GCF_041474985.1 Vibrio sp. 10N.222.49.C9
GAAGATTGAGTGCGACCCCAACAATTACACTCGAATGAGTTTTATCATCCCAAGCAACCACAAGGATAAGCATGCTTAAGGCCCTAGTCATCGATGACGAATTATTTGCTAGAGAGGAGCTTATAGAGCTTCTCGAACAAACACAGCAGATAGAAGTCATTGATCAAGCAGCCAATGCCATACAAGGGCTACAAAAGATCAATACCTTGAAACCGGATGTTGTATTTCTGGATATCCACATGCCGCAGGTATCAGGCATTGAATTGCTGAGCATGCTAGACCCAGACACTATGCCATTGGTGGTGTTTATTACTGCCTATGATCAATATGCTCTACAAGCC
>NZ_JBFRVD010000855.1:0-305 GCF_041474985.1 Vibrio sp. 10N.222.49.C9
AATTAAAGGTGTTGATGTCTCTCTATTGGGTATGTCAGAAACAGACCGTACTACTGGCTTGAACCTAAATCTATTTTTTGGTGCAAACAAGGTAAACCAAGAAATGAAAGGTCTCTCTTGGGGTTGGTTCAACTGGAACACAGGTAAGTCAACCGGTGTTAACTTAGGTCTAGCAAACATTACGCACAATGTAGAAGGCTTAAACTGGTCAGCAGTGAACTTCTCAGATGGCCAAACCATGGCCGATGTAGGTCTGGTAAGCCTATCTAATAAATCCAATATCCAAGTGGGTATCTTCAACAACT
>NZ_JBFRVD010000856.1:0-291 GCF_041474985.1 Vibrio sp. 10N.222.49.C9
GGCCATAGTTATAACCAATAGCTTAAAGACCAAAAACGCCAGACAAATTCCTCCACTAACCTCCAGCTTGAAAGAGACAAATACCTATCTAGATTGGGTAAGATTGGATTATAAACGCTCTTTTACTAGAAGATTTCCAACCTGATGAACCGTGTTCGCTACTTTTCTATTTTCAATTTATCGACCATTCTCTTATGCGTAATTAGGCATATTAGTATGACAAAGCTAACATTTTTGTTTCTGGCACTCCTGCTAAAACCGCCCTCTTCCTGCTGTTTAATTAGCCTCTAA
>NZ_JBFRVD010000857.1:0-341 GCF_041474985.1 Vibrio sp. 10N.222.49.C9
CTATCGCATCAAACCCTTGTGCTTGAATAGCATGGTTGAGATCGACACCGCTACACAATACATGTGAATTACCCGCAAAATCCTTTACTTTGACCGATTCACAGCAGTAGATATGTGGCACATCGTTTTGCATCAAGATGGATATTTGCGCGATGCTAACGTTAAAGTCCGTGTCCTTGGTGGTCATGCGAAAAACCGCCCAGTGCTGGCATGGGTCTTCAACCATCTTCATGTTTCCCCACGGCAGAGGAATACCATTGCCTCTGTACACTGCTTTTAATGTACCTGGGTAGTAGGCATCAAAATAGTGCCAGTGAGGATAGGGAGATACTGCCGTCATG
>NZ_JBFRVD010000858.1:0-393 GCF_041474985.1 Vibrio sp. 10N.222.49.C9
ATTAACCACATCAACATAGTCCCACGCATCAGCGCTGATCTCTTCGGCGTTTTGCAACTGTGGCTTTAGACTTTCGAGTTCATCTTCATTAACCAGCAATAGCCAGCGCTGCGAATCAATTTTTATCGCGCTGCCAGAAGCGATAGAACGCACATCCCCTTGTCCGTCAGTAATAGAGTCGATAAAGCTGTCAGCTTGTTCGCCGAGCACACCAATACTGATTTGCGATGACAGCTCAAGGTCTACCTTTGAAAAAACCGAATACTTTTTAATTTCTTGTAGGGCGGTTTCAATACCCGACTTATGCTGCCATAAGGCGTAACCTTGATTGTGATGAAACAGTCGAAACAGGCTCCACATTTTCCCTTTAGCATCGCAGTGAGCACCTAAGGT
>NZ_JBFRVD010000859.1:0-397 GCF_041474985.1 Vibrio sp. 10N.222.49.C9
AAGCAACCTTAAAACCATGCGTAAAGGTCTGAGAGTCCAAATTCTTGAGCAAAGCGGTTTTGCTAAAGCCTACACAGAAAAGCACTCAGAAAAGGAATACAACGCTCTAATTAAAGAGAAAGAAGATGAACAAATTGAGGCGATTCTGGGTTTTGATTTTGATTGGACTCATTACTGCCCTGAGTACGTTATCAAGACACTAGAACAAGCCTAAACACATCCCATATTGGGGGGGCGATGCGCCCCCTTTTGCGAAACAGTTTGTCTGATATTGTGAATACACAGCAACGAAATACAGGAATAACAGTTATGAATCTTCAAGCCCTTATGCAGTTCTCGAACGTGAAAATTATGTTCAATAAAATCAATGATACGCATTTTGGTATCACCATTCAGC
>NZ_JBFRVD010000860.1:0-279 GCF_041474985.1 Vibrio sp. 10N.222.49.C9
TACAAGGTCAGGTTGACCTTTATAACCTCATCGATACCATTCGTCATAGATTTAACTGTGCGGTGTTTATGATCTCTCATGACTTGCATTTAGTGATGGCCAAAACTGACAATGTGATCTGCTTACAGCACCATATCTGCTGTTCAGGCACGCCGTCAGCGATCTCTAATCATCCAAGTTATTTGCAGATGTTCGGCAATACCCCTGAATCCAGTCTCGCACTTTATCAACATCATCACGACCATCATCATCATGATCTCTCTGGCGATCCAGTGACAG
>NZ_JBFRVD010000861.1:0-332 GCF_041474985.1 Vibrio sp. 10N.222.49.C9
CCTGAACTTTGAAGAGATGCGTCACTACCACATTGGTGATGACATTCGCAACATGGATTGGAAAGTCACCATGCGCACAGGTAAGCCGCATGTAAAGATATTCTCTGAAGAACGCGAGCGAAACGTTTACCTGCTCGTTGACCAAAGAACCAACATGTTTTTTGGTAGCACGGGAAAAATGAAATCTGTTGTCGCGGCCGAAATCGCGGCTCTCATTGCTTGGAAGGTCACGGACTCCACAGACCGCGTCGGCGCCATTATTTACAACGATACGGTGGCGGTGCCTATTGCCCCGCAGCGCAGTGCCAACCACGTATTAAAGATCTTAAATG
>NZ_JBFRVD010000862.1:0-323 GCF_041474985.1 Vibrio sp. 10N.222.49.C9
GCCTTGGAGTGCATTAACCGCTCTCCAGATGTATTAGCCGCGAATAAGAAGCTCTACCATAACACCTGGTGGTCGAGTCAAGGCAAGGCGCTACTGCTCGAGACTTGGTATCAGATTAAGGTTGGGATGGGGAAGAACAGAGTCATTGCGGGTAAGCGAGAGCGTAATCCTGATGATAAGCCGGATTACTTGCCGAGGAAGTTCAAGTAAAGCAGTCAAAAGCTGTTAGCTTTAAGCCATCAGATTAAGAGGAGTCATTGCCGAGGTCTCTTATCGGCAATCTTAAAGTAGTGCATCTAAGATTCCCGCTAACGACATGCGGG
>NZ_JBFRVD010000863.1:0-348 GCF_041474985.1 Vibrio sp. 10N.222.49.C9
TGCGTGCGAACATGAAGCACTGTGGTGCACTGCGTATTGACCACGTATTAGGCCTTCTACGCCTTTGGTGGATTCCGAAGGGTGAGAACGCGACTAAGGGTGCGTACATGTACTACCCAGTGGAAGATATGCTAGCGATCCTTGCGCTAGAATCTCATCGCTTCCAGTGTTCTGTTATCGGTGAAGACTTGGGTACTGTGCCTGATGAAATCGTTGATATCTTGTGTGACGCAGGTGTGCACTCGTACAAGATCTTCTTCTTCGAAAACCACGAAGATGGCAGCTTCATCGAGCCAACTGAATACGCAGAGCAATCTATGTCAGCGCTATGTACTCACGATATGCCAA
>NZ_JBFRVD010000864.1:0-265 GCF_041474985.1 Vibrio sp. 10N.222.49.C9
GTCGGGAGCTTCTCATGAATACTACGACTAGGATCAGGCACTGCTGCCAGCAGTAGCTGTGTATAAGGGTGCTGCGGGTTCTGCGTAATATCTTCAGTAGAACCCCACTCCACCATATGACCGCAATAGAGCACAACTGTATCTTCGGCGAAGTAACGTGCTGTCGCGATATCATGAGTGATGTACATGAAGGCCTTGCCCATTTCATGTTTCATCTTGTTCATTAAATTAAGCACGCCAATACGGATTGACACGTCCAGCATAG
>NZ_JBFRVD010000865.1:0-253 GCF_041474985.1 Vibrio sp. 10N.222.49.C9
CGTTGCATTACCTTCTTTAATTCATAGAGTCGGTGGAGAAACCGTACAATCGGTAAAGCAGCTCGCGCTCAAACATGAGTGTGAGCTAAAGAGGGTACGCCGCAGTCGGCATTGGCAAGTGTCCGGTGATGCCATAAATATTCAAGCGCTCTGCTCGGAGCTTTCGCAGCAGCCGGATAGTGTGCTTTTTATTATCAAAAAACTGAATCTCGCTCTACAGCTTCATCAAGATAAACTGGAATCCCCTGCCGAT
>NZ_JBFRVD010000866.1:0-564 GCF_041474985.1 Vibrio sp. 10N.222.49.C9
AGGCATTCTCTCTAGGTGTTATGTGTAACCTATTGGTTTGTCTAGGTATTTGGATGAGTTTTAGCAGTAAAGAAAGTGCAAGTAAGGCTTTTTTAGTACTGCTACCAGTGGCGATGTTTGTTAGCTCAGGCTTCGAACACAGCATTGCAAACATGTTTATGGTGCCTCTAGGTATCGCCATTAAGGCGAGCGCCGATGCTCATATGCTAAGTGCAGCAGCAGAAGCTGGTATTCATCTAGAACTACTCAATATTAAACAATTTATCACTGCGAACCTTATTCCAGTGACCCTTGGAAACATTTTTGGCGGCACGGTATTGGTGGGGCTTGCTTATTGGAGCATTGAACCAAAGCAGAGCGCATCACCATCAATCTACCCAATCAAAAATTCAGATATTCAATTTTCATCATTAAATTCATTGGAGCATGCCATGTTAGAACAAATGAAACGTTTACGAGTTGCAGACCTAGCCTCAGACAACCAAATCACTTTCTCAGAAGATTTGAACTGTCATTCAGCACTTAAGCTATTGATTGATAACAATCAAGCTGGCGCTGCAGTAT
>NZ_JBFRVD010000867.1:0-328 GCF_041474985.1 Vibrio sp. 10N.222.49.C9
TTTGTTGGGTGTCCATCCTCAGATGCTTGCAATGCGAGCGGAGAGAACGGCGGTAATTGCTTCAAATATCGCGAACGTAGATACACCTAACTACAAAGCAAGAGATATAAGTTTTGAGGCAACATTGAGTGGCCTTAGTAGTTCTGTGCCTGACATAGAGACAGAGATGCAATATCGAATGCCTTTTCAGAAAAGTAGAACAGGCAATACGGTTGAATTGAATGTAGAGCAGGCGAAGTTTGCTCAGAATACGGCGGAATACCACCAGTCACTTCAGTTTTTGAAGTCAAAGGTGAGTGGTTTGAATACGGCGATAACGGGGCAGTAA
>NZ_JBFRVD010000868.1:0-404 GCF_041474985.1 Vibrio sp. 10N.222.49.C9
ATCGAAACCTTAGAAATTCTTTGTTTTACTTAGCCTTCAATTAATCCCATATTCGCGCCTTAAATCCTTCCTAATCGTTCATTAATCTAGGCGCAAGACATTGGAAAAAGCACTTCTTCCTGAAGGTGTATCTCGTATCACCGTACCTGTTACCGCATTGACTTTTTACGCCGTGGCATCGGGCTATTTAATGAGCTTGATCCCTCTTATGTTGGGTCAGTTTAATATTCCAACGTACTATGCGAGTTGGCTTGCGAGCGCTTTTTATGCAGGCTTACTAGTCGGTGCCGTCATTGTTGAACGTCTTATTCATGAGGTAGGGCATCGACGCGCTTTCATTGGGTGTTTAGTGACATTTGCCCTAACGGTTGTGGTATTGCCAGTGTTTGCCAATGGCTTTGTAT
>NZ_JBFRVD010000869.1:0-370 GCF_041474985.1 Vibrio sp. 10N.222.49.C9
TTTGAAGAAAACATTTGGGTACAAATTTGTAGTGGGCTCTGTGGGGTATTGGTAAGACGTAGAGTGGCCGGTAAAAAAATCACAACGCGAGATGCAGGTTGTCACTTTTGTAGTAATAAATGCGATTGCTCAATTTCGGGCATCATAAATCTGGCTTAAACGCCTGTGAGGATATTATTATGGCAAAGATCGAATACAAAGGCTTCACCGTTGGCTTGCTGCCAACTCACAATAACCCAAAGCTTGCCAACCTGTGGGTTGGTAAGCAAGAGGTTGTTAAATATGAGATATTTGATGGGTATGAATACTCATCTGATGAACGCCGCAAGGAAACGCGGTATGTCACAATAAGCAAGTTAGAGTGGAAAAC
>NZ_JBFRVD010000870.1:0-411 GCF_041474985.1 Vibrio sp. 10N.222.49.C9
CCTAGGCCATAGCAGTATGCTCATTCGTCTAGATGGTAAAACTATTCTCACTGATCCCGTATTTAGTGATCGTGCATCACCAGTGCAGTGGGCTGGCCCGAAGCGTTTCCAACCTGTGGCTATCTCCATTGAAGCGCTCCCCACCATTGATATGGTTGTCATCAGTCATGATCACTACGATCACCTAGACAAACACGTCATCAAATCGATACACGCCAAGGTTGAACACTTTTTGGTACCGCTGCGTATTGGCAAAATCTTGCAAAGCTGGGGCGTACCACAAGAAAAAATCACAGAATTAGATTGGTGGCAGGAAAAGACGATAGGCTCAATTACCTTCGCCGCGACACCCACCCAACATTTCTCTGGTCGCAGTCTATTTGATAGAGACCAAACCTTGTGGGCCAGCTG
>NZ_JBFRVD010000871.1:0-279 GCF_041474985.1 Vibrio sp. 10N.222.49.C9
CTGTTGGCATTGGCAACAAAGACCAATTCATCGTAAGCAGGTACGCCGTGCTCCTCTGGGAAGAATGCTTTGGCTTTAAAGCCCTCTAGTGCAAGCTGGTTGGTTTCAAAGTTGCGCAGTCCGCCCCAAATCGCATCTACTTTTCCGGAAGCCACCGACGACGACAGTGCCCAACCAACATTAATGATCTCTACATCTGAGAACTCAAGTCCCGCTGAGCGCAGCATAGTGCCAATTGTCGCTTCTTCATTGCCCGCAATTGCAACGCCGACTTTCTTA
>NZ_JBFRVD010000872.1:0-234 GCF_041474985.1 Vibrio sp. 10N.222.49.C9
GTTATTCATACTCCACTGCAAGTAGAGCGCCTGGAGCCAGTTTAAATCATCAGATTTTTTCATCTGATTGATTTGCACTCTCTCCTTGAAGCTAAAGTTGCCACCTATTGTCTTTACCGCATAAGGTAGCGCATCATCCATACAACGCATCAACTTACCCTTATCGTCAACAGGAACACCCGCTTCCACCAAACGTACCGCCTCTTTAATACCCACAGGCTCCAGTTTCCCAGA
>NZ_JBFRVD010000873.1:0-211 GCF_041474985.1 Vibrio sp. 10N.222.49.C9
GTTAAAGTACTTTCTGGTGGTGAACAAGGTCGTATGCTTCTGGGCAAGATCATGATGCATAAGCCAAACATTCTACTTATGGATGAACCAACCAACCACATGGATATGGAGTCAATCGAGTCATTGAACTTGGCGCTTGAGAACTACAAAGGCACCTTGTTCTTCGTTTCTCATGACCGTGTATTTGTAGATTCTTTGGCAACGCGTATCC
>NZ_JBFRVD010000874.1:0-265 GCF_041474985.1 Vibrio sp. 10N.222.49.C9
GTATTTATGGTGTTGAGCGTTTGCCTGCAGTTGTTATCGATGGAGAGTTTGTTGCTTATGGTGTGTCTGTTAGCAAGGCAATTCGTGATTTCCAGTGGGCGAAGTATAAAGAGGAAGGTGACTTATGATGAAGCTGAGGAGTCGAGTTGCTGTAGCGGTTCTTATGTCATTTTGTACTGTGTCTTCTGTAGCTGCGCTGGATTATGCTTATGTTCTTGAGAAGGCTCAGGAATTAAAAGATAGTGATTTCTATGGTTATCTAGAG
>NZ_JBFRVD010000875.1:0-354 GCF_041474985.1 Vibrio sp. 10N.222.49.C9
GAGATGCTATCGAGGGTAAAGCTGCTTTTTATCGCTATTACCAAGGTAAGCTGACTCAGGTTATCTCCAATATCACCATACCGAATGGGTGCTGTTTTTCTATGGATAAAGAATGGGTTTACTTTACCAACTCACCAACGGCGCAAATCATGAGAATGAAGCTAGATAAAGACACGGGTTGGCCTATCGCTGAACCGGAGCTATTTATCGATCATTCGGATAACTTTAGAGAGCCTGATGGGGCCATTGTGGCTGATAACGGCGATATGATCAGTGCACACTGGGGCGCTGGAGAGCTAGTGCGTTACTCTGCTGAAGGGGAGGTCGTAGACCGCTATTCTGTTCCCGTGAAAC
>NZ_JBFRVD010000876.1:0-286 GCF_041474985.1 Vibrio sp. 10N.222.49.C9
CAGATTCAGTATTGCTGACTTGGCTATCACGAAACATACCAGTGTGATTTAGGTGTGTTTTGGTGCTGTTTATGTACGCCTTTGCGATCTCGTCAATATCTTCGGTTTTCGGCAAATTAACGCTCCCTAGACAGATAGAGGTGTTTTGCCAAACGTTCGGGAGTGGCGCAAAGTACAGTCTCGTTGTCGCAGTACAGCGTTTTGCGTGTTGTGTAACGGCTACGCATAGGCTAGTCGTTGATTTGTCGTAGCAAAACACCAGATGATTCCAGTTGATGCTCATGGC
>NZ_JBFRVD010000877.1:0-304 GCF_041474985.1 Vibrio sp. 10N.222.49.C9
GTGTCGCTAGTGTTGTAGGCGGTAGAAACATAGGAAATGAATACTTTTCCTATCACTCACCAGTAGAGTTTGGGGATTTTGACTTATTAATTTATGGCAATACGGTAGAACAAACCGGAGAGCAATTCGACAAGTACTGGAACAGTGATTTTGCTGTTCCTATTGATTGGATTACCTCTAGTGCAAAAGAATTAAAGAGAGAAGAAGTAGAACAGTTTGCAGTGGATGAGGAGCTTGAGGAACAATTTACCTCTGGAGTGTACGACATGACCCGCCTGCAATTCTACTCCAAGATGAGAGAGCA
>NZ_JBFRVD010000878.1:0-313 GCF_041474985.1 Vibrio sp. 10N.222.49.C9
GTCGTCGGCCACTTTGCTTACCAGCAGCAGCTGGCTACGCTAGCGAGTTAGTCGCTAGAACGGAATATCGGCCTCAAAGGTGACCCACTCTTTAGTAACGGGGTGGGTGAAGCTGAGCTGCTGTGCATGCAGATACAATCTTTTGTCTTTGCGGCCATATAAGGTATCGCCAATGATGGGCATGTTAAGCCCCTCGGCGTGAGCACAATGAACTCGTAGCTGGTGGGTGCGACCTGTTTCTGGATACAGCATGACTTTGCTGTGTCCATCAATGGTTTCTAGAAGTTGATAGCGAGTGTGCGCAGGCTTGCCT
>NZ_JBFRVD010000879.1:0-345 GCF_041474985.1 Vibrio sp. 10N.222.49.C9
TCTTCAGTGTTGCCAGTAGCTGATTGTACTGCTGGAACTGTTGCTGAGCTTGTTTGAAGCCTTCACGAGCGCGATCTTTCTCTTGCTCTGCAGTCGCAAGCTTCAGCTTCAGCTGCTCGCTTAGCTCACTGCTTTTATCAAGAAGCTTCACTGAATCTGCATAAGCAAAGTGCGCTTTGCGCCCTAATACATTCGACAGTGCAAAGGTCTTTTGCTTGTTGAGCTGCAGTGCTTGGTCTAAAGCTTCATATTCTGCCTGAATAGCATCAAACTGCTCAGGATCCGCCTCAAGCGAACTAGCAATCGGCTCAAGCTTTTGTAGCGTCTGACCGAATTGGTCTAGGT
>NZ_JBFRVD010000880.1:0-332 GCF_041474985.1 Vibrio sp. 10N.222.49.C9
ATTATCTACTCAGCGCCCGTTGGGTCTTTCGATAAAAAAGGGTCGCTAACTGCGACCCTTAGACGTTATCGATTATGCATGAAGAGTTTGTGCGTCGTGCACTTTATCTTCTGTAGTGTCCGGCTTGCTTTCCGCACCGTGCATCCATTTAACTAGCGTGTTCGACATGAACAGTAGAATAATGCCAGAGACGGTTGCCGCTACTGCAATGCCACCAAAGATAGACATAGCGCCGTAGTCGCCTACGTGAGAGCCAATGAAGCCCGCTACGTAGTTCGCAATGGCGTTGAAACCAAACCACGCACCCATTAGCAATGATGCTAGGCGAAGCG
>NZ_JBFRVD010000881.1:0-335 GCF_041474985.1 Vibrio sp. 10N.222.49.C9
ATCTAATGGTCAAGTCATTAGTTTAGGCACCAGTTCGGAAAGCGTTTGGGCAAACTTTTTGTGCTGATCGGCTGGCCAATGAATACCCTCTTTGGCGCAAGGTTTAATGAAAGTAGCAGCATCGAGAAAATGACAACCTAGCTCCTGCGAGCGCAACTGATAATAATGAGCAAGTTGTTTGGATTTCTCCTCTGCGCCAGTAAAGCCCTCCATCGTTGTCGATGATTCAAATACCCAAGCAGGTGATACCAATAATACTTGTGGAGGGGTTTTCATAAATGCATGCTCAAATTTTTGCACTACCTCCACTAAGCGTGCCGCGCCCTTTGAGATAT
>NZ_JBFRVD010000882.1:0-248 GCF_041474985.1 Vibrio sp. 10N.222.49.C9
TTATATGGGTATGAGGTCACCCAATATACTTGTGACCAAAACGTACTTGCCTACATGGAAAACGATATAAAATTAACAAGCTTAATTTGCTCACTGCTCAACCAAGAATCTCAAGAGATTGCCGCAGAAGTCGATAGCTTTTTGTTCAATTTATTAAGTCGTTACTGCTCGCCGCAACATGATCAGGAAAATGATGACGAGTTGGCTTATAAGGTGAGAAATTACCTATTACAGGACATTGCTAATCC
>NZ_JBFRVD010000883.1:0-268 GCF_041474985.1 Vibrio sp. 10N.222.49.C9
GTCAAAAGCGCATTAGGTAAAGGGGCTGTGCTAGCGGGTTATAATAATATTGCCTTTGATAACACGTCCATTCGCCACCTATTTTATCGAAATAACATCAGTGTATTCGAGCACGAGCGCTTCGCCCTGAACTCTACACTTGATGTACTTCAACTAGTTCGCATGTGTTACACATATCGACCTGGCATTTTAAATTTCAAGCTAAAGGAAGATGGCATTAAGCCATGCATGAAGCTGGAATCAATGTGCTCTGCTAACGGCATTGAAT
>NZ_JBFRVD010000884.1:0-371 GCF_041474985.1 Vibrio sp. 10N.222.49.C9
GAACAAAATCGCTCGATGCTGCTGGTCGTGCTCTGGTGAAGTTGCGTATCACTGACGATATTTCACAGTACCACCTACCGCTGGGAACATCCGTACAAATCGCCGTATATTCTGACAGTTTCCACCATGTTTCCATCATGCGTAAGATTCTGATTCGCATGAAGAGCTGGCAGAATTATTTGTATTTGGATCATTAAGAATCGGGTCTGGGGGTCCTAGATACTGGGCCCTAGGTTCTTAACAACCACAAATCCCGGCTAATTAGCCGGGATTGTTTTGCTTATTCGATTGTGCTTGTTGCTTTTTAGAAATATGTAGCGCCAGAGTGCTGGTTCAGCGGAATTTTAGAGTCTGCCCAAATACGCATTGTG
>NZ_JBFRVD010000885.1:0-301 GCF_041474985.1 Vibrio sp. 10N.222.49.C9
AATCCGAACAGCCATATATCACCATTGCTGTGACTCACATGGGTCACTACCAAGATGGCAATAACGGCGGTAATGCTCCGGGTGACGTAGCGTTAGCTCGTTATCTTCCAGCTGGCGCTTTAGACATGGTGATTGGTGGTCACTCACAAGAGCCTGTTTGTATGGAAGGGCCTAATCTGGTGAAGAAACAGTTCAAGCCTGGTGATGAGTGTCAACCTGACCAACAAAACGGCACTTGGATCATGCAAGCCTTTGAGTGGGGCAAATACGTTGGTCGTGCGGATTACGAATATGAAAACGG
>NZ_JBFRVD010000886.1:0-419 GCF_041474985.1 Vibrio sp. 10N.222.49.C9
ATTCCTGACACTTACCGTGCTAGTGTTGCATATGCACAGGCCACTCGAACAAACTAAAGGATTAGCATTTTGAGCTCAAAAGTAATGGTCGTCATTGAACGCAAAGATAAAGAAGAACTTAAACGAATATTTGGATTTGATGAAGAAATCGAACTTAAAGTAGTTGGTAACAGTCGCAACCACCCCCTAGTTCGCCTGACTGGTAAAACTACATCTAGAGCAGTCTTAGTCAAAGTAGCAAACCGAAGCAACTCCAAATGGCGTAAATCAAGAGGCTCTGCAATTAGACGCCACATTAGCTACATAACCAATAGAGGCATACTGAACGGGACTATAGTTTACAAAAAGGGAACTAGAAGTGGTGGCCCAAAAACCAAGATCGGTAAAGCACTATGAATTTAGCTTTCGTTAGGAACGAA
>NZ_JBFRVD010000887.1:0-303 GCF_041474985.1 Vibrio sp. 10N.222.49.C9
AGCGCAGTTGTGTGCCGTATCGCACCGATCCCGCCCAAAGTAAGGCTTCCGATAAAAACAAAAAACGCGACCAATAACGGCCACGCTTTCTATGCTTAAGTGTTTTGCTGCAGTCAGCCTTGTTTACAGATTATTCACTGTCTTTTTTAGACATTTTCTTCTGCATTTTTTGCTCGCACTTTTCTGCTCGCTCGGCTCTTTTTTCTACCAGTTGTTGCTTCTGGTCGTCAGTCAATACGCTCATCATGCGATGCATAGTGCGCATTTTCTCAACTTGCATAGCCGTACGCGCTTCTACCATAG
>NZ_JBFRVD010000888.1:0-410 GCF_041474985.1 Vibrio sp. 10N.222.49.C9
GTCACGTATTTATTAACAAAACGCGCGAAACAAGCTACTGAGCGCGGGTGAGCAAACGCATCACTTGGCAGTGGCCAAACATCACCTTCGATTAATTTACCTTTCGAGTCCATCCAAGGCATTGCATCTGATGCAATCGCAGCGCCAGGGAAGAGTACAGAACGATTCATCATGCGTAACTCTTCTTTGTTATCATCTGGTTTTAAGAAGTGGATAACAACGATTTCACCTGGGTTCGTTTCACGCAGTTCATCAATTTTGCTTTGCGTCATCGGAACACCGTTTGCTTCCATGTAGCTTGCATCAGGTACCCCAAAGCGGTCGATCCAGTCTTCACCTGCAAATAGTGCAGCGCCAACCGGTGTGGAGCCCGCGCCATATGGGTAAGCTTCAGTGGTAACGGGTAAACC
>NZ_JBFRVD010000889.1:0-266 GCF_041474985.1 Vibrio sp. 10N.222.49.C9
GAGTGCTCTTCTACCGCGCTTTGTAGCTTTTGTGCTGATACAGGGCTTCCCCATTCATCATCAACCACAATCGCAACGCCTCCGCAGCGCTCTACATTCTGTCGCATACGCTCGCCGAACACGCCATTACGACACACGATCACTTTTTCACCAGGCTCTATAAGGTTTACAAAGCAGGCTTCCATTCCGGCACTGCCCGGTGCGGACAAGGCGATAGTGAATTCATTTTCTGTTTGAAATGCGTATTTTAGCAATGACTTTAGCCT
>NZ_JBFRVD010000890.1:0-384 GCF_041474985.1 Vibrio sp. 10N.222.49.C9
GCCTGAGTCTCCAAACCAGAAGACGATCACTTTGTCTCTTACGAGGCCTCACTATCAAACATCGGTAAATATTGCGAACAGAATCAACGAGCAATTTGGCGGTGAGATAGCAAGGGCAGTGAATAAGGGTGTTGTTGAGGTCGATGCGCCTTTAACTCCGAATACTCGTGTTTCTTTTTTGTCGCTGATTAATGAATTAGTGGTCAAACGTGGCGTAGATGGTCCACAGGTAGTTTATAACTCGCGTACTGGCACGGTTGTTGTGGGTCAGAACGTAACAGTAAGTCGAGCAGCCGTATCGCAAGGTGGTTTGACAGTAACGATTAGTGAAGACCCATTCGTTTCACAACCGGCAGTGCTGAGCAAGGGTGAGACAGTGACGGG
>NZ_JBFRVD010000891.1:0-464 GCF_041474985.1 Vibrio sp. 10N.222.49.C9
GCACAATACTAGCTCCGTTAGCTTTGTACTGTACGATTGTGGGGACAGTTTGATTTCATCATTGTGGTGACGTTCATTGCAAGGGTTGGCGTTCTAGCACAAAGGCAATCTACCAAACTTGACTCCAATTACTTCCCTTATACGACCCGTTTATTCAGACACCACTACTCCTAGTGTACCGAAACAACTTGTCCCGTTGATCAGACGGCTTGTGTATCAATGACAAACTTCAACTATTCATCAAAGTCTTTGAGTATGCTTCCCCCCTTCGCAGCTCACCATGCTTTGGACAATGGTTCACTCCTTTACACGTGTTGGCAAAGGTCAGCTTGGTTTTTTCCTCCACACCATTACTGGCTTTCATAGGCCTAGCTTTACTCACTACTACGGGTTCATCTGCCACCTCGCACCAGCGTGCATCTTGAGTCACCCCTTGATGGACGCTTCCGGCGTTTGCCCGGATG
>NZ_JBFRVD010000892.1:0-285 GCF_041474985.1 Vibrio sp. 10N.222.49.C9
GATGACTGGCATTACTTGCGCCATCTCAACAAGTTTGATTACGTCCCAGATCAAAAGCTGACCTTCTGTAGAGCGTCTGAAGTGGTATTGCTGTCACAATGTATGCCTCGAATCGAACGCTTGATATGCCCAATACTAAAACCAATCATAAACAATCCTAGTACGATAGGGATCCCCCACAACAGGGCATTCTTCATGCTAAACGAAGGCTGATAGAGTACGTGCTCACCGTATCTCGCCACCATATACTCTTTCACCTCACTATCGGACTTCCCTGCCTTAACC
>NZ_JBFRVD010000893.1:0-250 GCF_041474985.1 Vibrio sp. 10N.222.49.C9
CATAAAGGCTGGATTCAATGGCCACCTGTACGCTGTTGATGCAAATAATAATATTTACAGAAAACAAACTGAATCGTCACCATGGCAATGCTTTTTGACGCACAAATCTATCGTATTCACCTCTTTGAATGGTCAGGACACATTCAAAGACAATGTAAGGGTCCTAAGCTACACTGCATTCGATCACGACCATGGGATTGCTATAGTCACCGATGGTACTCAAACTTACCTTTGAGAAGATATTCCCCAC
>NZ_JBFRVD010000894.1:0-357 GCF_041474985.1 Vibrio sp. 10N.222.49.C9
AGTCTAGAGTATCAGTATCGAGTCTATGGAAACTGGTGGATGGCCGCCTTTGTGGATTATGGTGATGCATGGAATGAAACACCCGAGGGGAAAACCGGTACCGGTGTTGGCATAAGGTGGGCGTCACCTGTGGGGCCAGTTAGGCTTGATTTCGCCTTTGGTTTGGATGTAGAAGAGGGTACAGATAAGTTCCAGCTTCACTTTGGTTTGGGGCCTGAGTTGTAATGACGCAAGAATCACAACAAAACGAACAGCAAGCAACAGCGGAAACTCCGCCTGTTACCAAGAAAAAACGCTCCTTGTGGCGTCGTTTCTTGCGTGCGATTGCTCATCTCTCGCTGGGTATGCTCGCTCTGA
>NZ_JBFRVD010000895.1:0-238 GCF_041474985.1 Vibrio sp. 10N.222.49.C9
GTACTTCACTGAAGCTTAAGTTATTTTCAGCAAGCAAAGTCTTGTCGCCAGCTTCAAGCGCTTCAACCACTTGAGCCGCCAGTTCGTTCGCTTGATTACGACCTTCAACCTGTTGCAGCTGCTCTTTAACTTGAGCTGCTACTTCTTCATATGGAAGTACAGTTTGAGGGCGAGAATCTTCAATGCGAACAACGATGATGTGCTCAGGGTCAACTTCAACAACCGCAGAGTTTAGACC
>NZ_JBFRVD010000896.1:0-381 GCF_041474985.1 Vibrio sp. 10N.222.49.C9
GGCTTGTCCTGTCGACAGCTGTTTTGGCAGATAGTCTAGGTGTTTAATTTCTAAGCCCACGGCCGTCAATGCCTCTGCCATTCTCTGTTCGTGCTTATCCAGGATTCCTACATTTTTCATAGGCTCGAGTAAGATTTTGCGAACGGAATAATAAGGATTCAGGCTAGTGTGAGGTTCTTGAGGGATCAGCTGAATGTGCTTACATAGCTCCATTCTCTGTTTTTTAGACGACGTAGAAAGCGGCAAGCCACAAATAGTCACCTCGCCATAGGTTGGCAATCTAAGCCCAAACAACAGCTCAATCAGGGTGGATTTCCCAGCCCCGGAAGGCCCTACTACCGCCAGATTTTCTGTGCCGATCGTCAAATCTAAGCCGTGAAG
>NZ_JBFRVD010000897.1:0-391 GCF_041474985.1 Vibrio sp. 10N.222.49.C9
GTATCGAACATTTCTGCAACGCAAGCACAGCCTTGGCCTCACGTTGCCAAACCGGGCGATACCATATGGATGGGGGCGACGGATCAATACGGCACTATGGTGAGTTTTATTCAAAGTATTTACTGGGAATTTGGCTCAGGTGTCGTACTGCCAGAGACGGGAATCCTGTGGAATATACGTAGCCAAAGCTTTTCTCTTGATCCTTCACACCACAATGCCTTACAGCCTGGAAAGAAGCCATTTCACACTCTTAACCCAGCTTATGTCGAGCTTAATGATGGCAGGCGCATGGTGTATGGAACCATGGGCGGTGAAGGCCAACCACAAACTCAAGCCTGCCTATTCAGTCGCTATCTTTATCAGGGTAAAACCCTCGCTCAATCGGTGGCAG
>NZ_JBFRVD010000898.1:0-228 GCF_041474985.1 Vibrio sp. 10N.222.49.C9
GTTACAAGCTCCCCTGTATAATCAATACCGTAGTTCGAGGACACCGATAGAATGTTTAACGCCTCTTTTGCTGTACCCTCGAAATAGATAGACACTGGCGTCGTTGGATCGACACCATGGCCATAGCGAATACGGATATCATCACCAAGCACATCCCTTAACACCAAGTTCAATGGAAACTGCTCCGCAATCAAATCTACAGATTCCGACAGCCATTCAGGTTCAGAC
>NZ_JBFRVD010000899.1:0-259 GCF_041474985.1 Vibrio sp. 10N.222.49.C9
GATCTTAGCGATGCCATCTTTTGGTGCATTGCTGTCGTCAAAGACGTCAAAAGAGAACCCAGATAGCTTGCTGAAAGAGAGCAACTGCTCATCGGTTTGATTGACCCACCACTTCTCATCTTGGTAGATGTGCACAATGATGTCAGGGTCTTTGCGAATGATATCGACAATGTCCTGTACGAGTTCAGGATTAACATCTTGGCTGTACATTAGGTTGTCGTCGATGTCATGAACGCGAGCACCGTTGGAGGTGATCATG
>NZ_JBFRVD010000900.1:0-292 GCF_041474985.1 Vibrio sp. 10N.222.49.C9
TGTGTGGGGTAGTTGGTGCACTAGCGGCCTTCTACCACGATTCACTAGACATTAATAATGATAAACACCGCGAGATTGCGGCATTCCGACTGTTGTCGAAAATGCCAACACTAGCGGCAATGTGCTACAAGTACAGCATAGGTCAACCATTTATTTACCCAAGAAACGACCTAAGCTATGCAGAAAACTTCCTTCATATGATGTTCGCAAATCCTTGTGAAGAATATGAAGTTAATCCTGTTGTTGCTCGTGCTATGGATAAGATCTTTACCCTGCACGCGGACCACGAACA
>NZ_JBFRVD010000901.1:0-217 GCF_041474985.1 Vibrio sp. 10N.222.49.C9
ACTTTATAGACATCGCCCCCTTCGTTGACCCAAGTCGCCCCGACTCAAAGCAAGCCCTTGAACTCTACGCCCAATACAATGCCATGCGCTCAAACTCAAGCGCTAACTCGCTTAAGTCTTTAATGCAGGTTTCAAAGCAATGGATTGAATTCAACTGCTCAATAGGGAACTTCCCCTTCCCTGGAAACCCAACTGTACTCGCCACCTACCTGCAGCG
>NZ_JBFRVD010000902.1:0-300 GCF_041474985.1 Vibrio sp. 10N.222.49.C9
CGTATGCGGTGCATAGAAAGGCAAGGTCGCGCGCGTGCTCTAGGGTGTCTCTGTCTTCGTAAAGTTCTTTTACCAGCTTAAGGTGCTCATGGCGAAATGGTGAAGCCTGTTTACTTTCGGCTCTTGGGTCTTCACTTTCAAACATCGCTTCAGTGATAAGTTCTACATGGCTTGACACAATTTCAGAGTGGCATGGGTTTGCTAGGTTGAGTGTCTTATGTAGTTTTGATATTTGGCTAACATGCGCTTTTATCGTTGCGAGTTTTGCCCCGCCTGCTTCTAGTCGCTGCAGGTAGGTGG
>NZ_JBFRVD010000903.1:0-554 GCF_041474985.1 Vibrio sp. 10N.222.49.C9
CACTTAGATGCATCGCATAACTGATCGTCCAGCTCAAAGTCGTTATTGATAATCGCTCGAAAGTCCTTGGATGGCCCATCCCACTGCAACTTAATCAAAGCCTGCTTAATTCGGTAACCATGCACCTGACCAACAATCACCTTAGGTTCAGACACATTCGGATATTGTTCAACACGCAAAGTCGCTGAAAGATTGTGATTGGCTTTATCCGGGATAGCCCAGTTTTGTGCAGAAGCACTGCAACGACTCTCCGTATCATAATGATACAAGCCTCGAAGTTCGGATCTCGTATATTTCGTATTTGTAGTTGTCGCCACTCCTGCATCACCCAAGTCGGCAATAAAGTGAGTACGGCCACCTTCATGCGATACGTAGTAGGGGAGGGTAGTATCAGCAGTCAGTGTATCTTTCCCAGCACAATCAGCAGGAATTAATTCTGCTGCCGAGTCGCGATCATTTAAGTCGCTACCCACTCCAAAATGCTCTTTATAGTAAGACTCGCTAACTGGAAGCGTAATCTTCCATTGATTAATATCCCAACCTGCTACAGCACC
>NZ_JBFRVD010000904.1:0-275 GCF_041474985.1 Vibrio sp. 10N.222.49.C9
CGCTCAGCGATACCTTGGTAAACATAGGTTTTACCTTCTTCGGCTTTACGCTCACCACGTACAATCAGTACGTTTTCTTTTTGAGTAATATCCATTTGGTCATCAGCAAAACCTGCTACCGCCATTGTAATGCGATACTTATTTTCATCTTGCTGTTCAATGTTGTACGGAGGGTAACCGCCAGAAGTATTCTTCGTGTTTGATGTTTCCATCATGTTGAAAAGACGGTCAAAACCAATAGCGTTGCGGTATAAAGGAGTGAAATCTACAGTTCT
>NZ_JBFRVD010000905.1:0-443 GCF_041474985.1 Vibrio sp. 10N.222.49.C9
TTGTTTGGTGAACGCTTCAACGGTTTGTACTGTTGTAAACAGGCAACTGTCATCAACTAGGACGCCAACATAGCCGTAATAGTGTTGGAAGATAATTATGTTAGATTTACAGGGATATGAAGCCTCGATTCTCAGTGGAGCTTGGCTGACGTTACAGGTAGCTGTGCTATCACTGCTTTTGGCAGTAATACTCGGCATGGTGGGTGCTTTAGCTAAGCTATCTCCTTATCGTGTGGCCCGTGGTATTGCGACCCTTTACACCACCATTATTCGTGGTATCCCAGACTTAGTGCTGATGATGCTGATTTTCTTCGGTGGCCAGATCCTGCTTAATAATAGCTTGTATGGCATCAACGAATGGCTTAATGAGTACTTCACATCAAGCGATCCCAATCATGAGTGGGTTGCTTATGTTCCAGATTATATTGATGTTAGCCCTTATG
>NZ_JBFRVD010000906.1:0-324 GCF_041474985.1 Vibrio sp. 10N.222.49.C9
GTATTTATTGCAAACAAGATCTAAATCACACTATAAATTTGACTAATACCCTGATACGAGTAAAGATGCGCCGATAAAATGAGTGTTACGAGATGTTACCAGTAAAACTGGGGCTCTCTACTCGCAAATATACGTACTCCATCCCACAGCAAAATTTTATATCTTAAGCTTATCCATTTGCTGGAATCTAATTGACCTGGGATGAAGCGCAATTTGCCCAACTCAACAAGATTTCAATACTTATAGAGAGAAGCATTATGCCTTTAAGCCTAGGAAACGCCTTCATCAAGAACTTTCTTGGCAAGGCCCCTGATTGGTACAAGG
>NZ_JBFRVD010000907.1:0-233 GCF_041474985.1 Vibrio sp. 10N.222.49.C9
CCCTTGAAACAGATTTTGCTCATCCCTATATCTAGCTGTGAAGAGGATGCCTGATGGGTCTTCTGAACCGCTTAACTCGCTTCGCTCATAAGAGGAAGGACAGAGTCAAGCACACAACTTAAACCTGTTGAACCCATGTCCTAGATGGAATGGAAACAACACCCTTAACTTGCCACTCTGAGTTAAGGCTATTGCTAAAGATTAGGATAGTTATATGAGAACTGTAGATTTCA
>NZ_JBFRVD010000908.1:0-439 GCF_041474985.1 Vibrio sp. 10N.222.49.C9
CCATGTCAGCCTAGATCGTAAGCCTGCACTTAAAGATGCTGATTTTGTTTGTTCTCAATTCCGCGCTGGCTGTTTAGAGGGTCGTATTCGTGATGAACGTATTGCGCTTAAATATGGAATGATTGGTCAAGAAACCAATGGCCTGGGTGGGTTTGCCAATGCGTGCCGCACTATCCCTATCGCCTTAGAAATATGCCGTGAAATGGAAGAGTTGTGCCCTGATGCATGGCTGCTTAACTTTACCAACCCATCGGGCATGGTTACTGAGGCTATTTTAAAGCACACCAAGGTAAAAGCCGTTGGTCTGTGTAATGTACCTGTCATCATGCAAAAAGGCATCGCTCAAATATTAGGAGCGGATGAGCAAGACTTCGTATTGCAAGTTGCAGGGCTTAACCACTTTATCTGGGCTCGCCAAGTTTTACATAACGGTCAAGAT
>NZ_JBFRVD010000909.1:0-272 GCF_041474985.1 Vibrio sp. 10N.222.49.C9
CATCTAAAGCAGACGCTTGGAAGGTATCATCAAACTCTACAATGGAGTCACCGACTTCAACTAAGTCCCCTCTTTTAACAAAGACTGTTTTTAGTTTGCCGCCCAATTCACTTTGTATCACCTGACGCTCACCCTCTGGAATCACTGCACCTTTAGCTTTGGCAATTTCATCTACTTTGGTGAGCACTGACCAAGCTGCAAACGCTGCCACACAGATAGCGATTAATAATGTGCTGTAACCTAGAAGGCGCTTGATCGCCCCAGATTCAATC
>NZ_JBFRVD010000910.1:0-393 GCF_041474985.1 Vibrio sp. 10N.222.49.C9
ACAGAGATTCGTTTCTGGCCAAGTGAAGATACGTTCACCAATATCGAATTCCATTACGATATTCTAGCGAAGCGTTTACGTGAGCTTTCATTCCTGAACTCTGGAGTATCAATCAAATTAATGGATGAACGTGAAGAAGATAAGTTTGATCACTTCATGTATGAAGGTGGTACACAAGCGTTCGTTGATTACCTAAACACGAACAAAACGCCTATCATCCAAAAAGTATTCCACTTTGATTCTGAGCGTGAAGACGGTATCTCAGTTGAAGTAGCGATGCAGTGGAATGATGGCTACCAAGAGAATATCTACTATTTCACCAACAATATCCCTCAGCGTGATGATGGTACTCACTTAGCCGGTTTCCGTGCTGCGTTAACGCGTACACTGAAC
>NZ_JBFRVD010000911.1:0-300 GCF_041474985.1 Vibrio sp. 10N.222.49.C9
ATCACAGATAGACGGGAAGTAATTCTGGGTGTTGTTGCAGCGCGACTACTCGTTGTTCTCTTTGTGTTGACTTGTTAAAGGTCGTTTTGGATTTCAATTTAATCAGGGTGTCATTTTCTGCTCGTTGGTGATCAACAAACGGCAACTCTAAAATGTGGTTGGTGATAATTTCTTCATCCCTGCTGATTTCAGCGCGAATTGAAGGTAGTAGATCACGTCTAGAGGTCCCGTGGAAATTAAATATGTTGGTAAATATGGCCTGCAATGAGGCTACCTGATTTCGTTTGGCGGCCTGAGTTC
>NZ_JBFRVD010000912.1:0-316 GCF_041474985.1 Vibrio sp. 10N.222.49.C9
ATATTGTCCTTGATCATAAACCAATCCATGGGCACTAACAGGAAGAGTAAACGCTGTACTAAGTACACCAACTAACAGGGTTGCTCGAAGTTTTTTCATATCAAATGCTACTCAATTTGCCACACAAAAGATGGAACGTATTGTGTGGCAAACTCCGTCTTGTATATATAAAGCGAGCTTTGGTTGATCTATTCATTCAGCTTATGAATAGAGCCTTACATTGAATACAAGAAGTAAATCTGTGACTTCATTCGAATGATGATGCCTCGAATCGCATCCAGAAAGTTCATGAAAGACGCGGGTTTGTCGCCACTGA
>NZ_JBFRVD010000913.1:0-282 GCF_041474985.1 Vibrio sp. 10N.222.49.C9
TCCTTAAGGCCATCTACCACTACGTTGAACAGTTGGTTTCTTAGTTAATGGTCAGCAAGGCATTCTTCTATCTGCTTAGTGCAGGCTTAATCGTCCTTTCGCTTGTTATCGGTGATTGGATACAGGACTTTTTCTCACTCTCTGTACCAGGAAGTGTGATTGGACTTTTGATCTTGTTTCTGGGTTTGGTGAGTGGCGTGGTAAAGCCTCACTGGGTACAACCTAGCGCCTCACTATTGATCAAGTACATGATTTTGCTGTTCATTCCCATCAGTGCAGGCC
>NZ_JBFRVD010000914.1:0-525 GCF_041474985.1 Vibrio sp. 10N.222.49.C9
GTGGTACACTTTGAGGCTTCAGAGTCTTTGTCATGGAAGGTATGATTTTCTGGTGCAAACTGCGTTGGTAAATGACACTGGCTACACACTGCTTCTTCCGCTATTTCGAGCTTCGCCGAGTGCGGATTATGGCAGTTGGTACAACTCACCCCTTTTTCTGCCATTTTTGATTGAAGAAAAGAGCCATAGACATAGTCCTCATCAAAGATTTGCCCATCCGCATGATAAAGCTCTGGCGTAATAAGGCTCAGTCGATAGCGATCGAGTAAGTTACCCTGCACATGGTCTTTATCTTCGGTCAATTGCGTTCGGCGACCGTGGCATTGTGCACACATAGTCATTTGGTCGGTGGGGTGAATGCTCTTAGGTTGCAAAGCTGGCATGTTTTCTTCAAACACCCACTCTTTCACGGCTTTTGAAAGATCACGATCAAAGCCTAGGTGCGCAGCTTGGCTCGATTGATCACCCTTTGCCCAAGTGACGTGCTCTTGTCCTTTCCCGTGGCAAGCCTCACACCCCACGTTG
>NZ_JBFRVD010000915.1:0-471 GCF_041474985.1 Vibrio sp. 10N.222.49.C9
GCCTCGCTATCATCTCTGTGCTACGTGGTATGGATGGTGGCGTGAAGCTGCTCAGTAACATAAACATGGCGATTGCTATCCTATTCCTTCTGTTAATGGCGGTGCTGAACTTCACAACAGTATTAGACTCATTCACAACAGCTGTGGTTGGTTACGTTAAAAATGCTTATGCATTGAGCCAAACCTCAGGTCGTGAAGATACTACCTTCTTGCATGGCTGGACAGTGTTCTACTGGGCTTGGTGGGTTGCTTACGCACCATTCTTTGGCATGTTTGTTGCGCGTATCTCGAAAGGACGTACCGTTCGTCAGTTCCTTGTCTATGTGTTGGTTATACCAACACTCGTAACTACAGCATGGATGTCGACGTTTGGTGGCATTGCTATCCAACAGATGATTGATAACGTGGGTATATTGGGAGCCAAACAAGCGCTTAGTGATGTCTCTTTGAGTCTCTTCTATATGCTTGAGG
>NZ_JBFRVD010000916.1:0-360 GCF_041474985.1 Vibrio sp. 10N.222.49.C9
TCACTTCAGCTTCAACATAGTCAGCATCTGCTTTTGAACCGCCTACTTCTGTCAGTAAGCCTTTCACCAAGCTAAAGCAACCAATCAGTAGAATGATGGTGAATGGCATTGCTGCAATTATCGTAATCGACTGTAGCGCCTGAATAGACTCAGTGCCGCCAATCCACAACATCACCATAGCGATAGTGCCTGAGATCAGTGCCCAAATGATTTTTTGCTTCATTGGTACGTCCATCTTTCCGCCGGCAGTCATGCTATCAATAACAATCGAGCCAGAGTCCAGCGTAGTAACAAAGAACACAACGATTAGGATCACCGCAACCACTGACAGTATGTCGCCAATCGGATAGGCCTCAAGCA
>NZ_JBFRVD010000917.1:0-311 GCF_041474985.1 Vibrio sp. 10N.222.49.C9
CTTGTAGAACGAACCAAGCAAACCATCACTGAATTTAAGCAGACTAAAGACCTATCCTTTGAAGTGACCGGAAAATACAGCGCCAGTGATCGGGTATTTGGAATGAGTGACATGTACTTTCATCCGCAGAATTTAACCATAACAATGAAAGCAATCTACCTAATAGAGCTGGTGGAGCGTCTAGAGAAAATCGAAGGCTTTCAGATCAGTCATCTATCCATAAATAGAACATACGACAGCATAGCGATTGAAGATTTTGGTACCTATCTCGATGAGCAACGCGACGATAAAATTAAAAACATCCTCAAGAG
>NZ_JBFRVD010000918.1:0-369 GCF_041474985.1 Vibrio sp. 10N.222.49.C9
CCAGTAATTGGTGAGGTAATTCCCAATTCTATTGTTGCTCAAGCTGGAATTCAGCAAGGCATGGAACTTAAGTCCATCGATGGCGTCAAAACCGCGGACTGGGAATCAGTTAACATGCGTTTGATTTCGCGTATTGGCGATGATCAAATGACGGTAACGGTGACTTCGCCAGAGGAAGTCGGCCAAGAGCAGACCTTTGTTGTTGACCTTAACGGCTGGAACTTCGATCCAGAGAAAGAGTCCGCCATGGGCACGTTAGGTTTTAGGCCTTATTCTCCTGAGATTTTCCTGACGTTTGCTCACGTGCAAGAGGGCGGAGCAGCCGATGAGGCAGGCCTTAAGGTTGGGGACACGGTTTTATCAGTGAAT
>NZ_JBFRVD010000919.1:0-319 GCF_041474985.1 Vibrio sp. 10N.222.49.C9
GGTTAATGCTTATTAAGGCTAAAAAGCCAAGAAAATAAGCTATACCATAATCTGCTGTCGCTCCAGCTCCCTTGGCTATAGATATTGGGCCACTCAGATTGTTCAATCCTACATCACCCACGACTAATTTTTTCAACATGCTCAGCGTTAGAGAGATCACCTGCTTAGTTTTCTCAATCGCTTTGCCGACAGACTCTACAGGGCCAAACCTCAGGTCAAATCGATACTCTTCAGGCCATTCACCCACTTCAGGCGATACGCCCGCAAAGCCCATATCACCCTCTCGAGTCTCTCGTACGCCCGGAGTAAGAGTGATGGG
>NZ_JBFRVD010000920.1:0-406 GCF_041474985.1 Vibrio sp. 10N.222.49.C9
TTCTGTGCATCCTCCCTTATCAGGGTGAGTGGTAAGAAGCAAAGTCTTGTACTGCTTTTTCAGTATTGCCAAAGTAAACTCACCACTTAAGGCAAGAATTTCGCGTGCTTTTTTCGTGTTCATTTTTCGCATATTTTAAATTTCCCTGTGTATTCGGTTATGAATGGTTAAGATTGAAAAAACTCAATCGAGGGAGATATGCGCGATATGTCGGTCTGCTATGATGAGTTGCGGTGCAGTAATGGAGCATGTAATGAGGGAGCTTGAGGCGGTGCGCCTGGCGTTCAACTATAACCGAGTGGATATTGAGAAAGATGGTGACTTTAGTGGTAAATCAATAAGCCACAACACGATTCCGGTGCTCAATAAGGTAGGTGAGCGCGTTTATTATCCCTTTGCAGGTAGT
>NZ_JBFRVD010000921.1:0-273 GCF_041474985.1 Vibrio sp. 10N.222.49.C9
AGGTTCAATTAACGCCTCGATTTGCCCTATGAGAGTGCGTTTTTGTTTTGTATTGAGGTAGCACTCATAGGCTGATTTTTGTCCTTGATGGCTGTAGCCGTTAACCAAGGTGAGGATCTTTTTTCCGACACTCTGTCGCTGCACGTCATAGCAGACTAGATATAAAGATGGCGAGTTCATAGCATCTCCTATTTTTGATGAGATGTTCGCTATAAACAGCCGATAGAAATGGCAACATGGACGCTAAACGTAATCCATATACCGATATAGATT
>NZ_JBFRVD010000922.1:0-311 GCF_041474985.1 Vibrio sp. 10N.222.49.C9
TTACTAAAGATGGTCTGCCACACGTTAGCTATTCTCCCTTTGCGTTTGACCAAGCGGGTTATTACATCCTTGTGAGCGACTTAGCCGCTCATGGACAGAACCTTAAAGGCAATAAAAATGTCTCTATCATGATGGTTCAAGACGAAGCATCAGCAAAGAGCGTTCATGCAAGAAAGCGTCTGACCTTTGATACTACAGCAGAGCATATCAATAAAGACTCTGAGCAAGGCAAGGCTGGCGTTGCAGCACTGATTGAACGCTTTGGCGAAATGGCTCAAAACCTAGCGCAGCTGGGTGATTTCAATCTCTAC
>NZ_JBFRVD010000923.1:0-352 GCF_041474985.1 Vibrio sp. 10N.222.49.C9
CATTAGCGTTTGAGCAATAGAGTTTTGAGCCTGGATGCTCTTAGTGTTTGCCTGATAGTTCTGCTGCGTCTCCATTAGACCGATCATGCTTTCTGTAGTATCGACATTTGAAGACTCAACAGCGCCGCCAACCAAGTTACCCAGCACACCTACGCCCGCAGTACCAAAGATAGGAGCCCCAGAACTGTATGTCTGTTGCCAAGATGTACCGCTTACGGCTTGAAGACCGGCATTTGACGGGAAACTCGCTAGGATGATTTGACCTTGCACTTGCGTTTGACCATTGCTGTAAGTAGCTATGACCGAACCATCTTCTTCGATATACACAGAGTTAAACTCACCACTGGTATAT
>NZ_JBFRVD010000924.1:0-244 GCF_041474985.1 Vibrio sp. 10N.222.49.C9
TTGGTTCCACCGACTTTCATCACCACGGCGCACATCAATAATGCGGTAGTCAGGTTATCGGCGATAGGTGAAATAAAGAATGAAAGGATACCCGTTATCCAGAATAGGGAACGCAGGTTGAAGCCCTTACCTACCATCCAAGCTTGAAGGGCATCAAACAGGCGACGCTCTTCCATGGCACTGATGTAAGTCATGGCAACCAGCAAGAACAGAAGTAGCTCTGAGTATTCCAGTAGGTTGTGAT
>NZ_JBFRVD010000925.1:0-401 GCF_041474985.1 Vibrio sp. 10N.222.49.C9
AGGGTAGGTCTGTCCAAATGGGCTGTAGCCTAGTCGCATTGCGGTTGTTCCAGTCTCATCTAGTGCATGTATAGCACTTCCTAAGCGGCCATGATGTACGTACAAATGGGCGATATCTGAGCCTTTAGTGCCGCTAGCTGTAAACAAAGGGGAATCGAGGTCATACAGTTTTTGATGAAGCACATCTCCATAGGGAAGATCATCTCGCGGCAGTTGTGTCAATGAACGGAATGGGGAGTACTCATTGCCCTCGGATAACCATTGCCCTTGTTCCTGCCTGCCATCATGATGACTATACAAAGTGCTTATATTTTGCTGAGCTTTGTTGCTTGAATTTCCCTTTTGAGAAGCACTATAAACTCGTTGGGATTTTACACGCCTTGAGCGAGCGTCATATCCAT
>NZ_JBFRVD010000926.1:0-476 GCF_041474985.1 Vibrio sp. 10N.222.49.C9
CAGCTTGTAGCCATTGCCAAACCTGCTGTGCATTCTGCTTAAGCTTGTCTTGAACGTAGACCTTGTTTGCACTGTCTCTACTGAATGCCACATCTAAGCGACTCAATAAGCCATCTTTTAGGTAACGCTGAAATTCAAGCTGATACAGAAAGTCTTGAGTAAAGGTACGGTCACCAAAGAATAGCCAGTTTTTGCCTTCCGCTTCTCTCGCGTCACGCTCTTGCAAGAAACTTCTAAACGGCGCAATACCTGTGCCAGGACCAATCATGATCACTGGAGTGTTGTCATCGGTTGGTAATTTGAAATTGTTGTTGTGTTCAATGAACACCTTGACGTCTTCACCTTCTTCAAGCGAATGTGATAAGAAACCTGAAGCACCACCTACTCTCTGTCCTTTATTGGTTTCGTACTCGACCACACCGACCGTTAGATGAACCTCTTCGTCCACTTCGGCTTGTGACGATGAGATGGAATAT
>NZ_JBFRVD010000927.1:0-244 GCF_041474985.1 Vibrio sp. 10N.222.49.C9
GTTGGGAGCACTTACCGCTATAGCCGGTATTGGCCACCCTCCACGGTTCTTTGATACCCTAGAGTCAATGCAGGCCAACGTAATCACGACCAAAGGCTTTGCTGACCATAAGGCGTTGCTAAAGGCGGATATTACGCCGTTAATTGCCGATGGCCATCAGCTAATAATGACAGAAAAAGATGCGGTTAAATGCCGTGACTTTGCAGATGATAATTGGTGGTATCTACCTGTATCAGCACAGATT
>NZ_JBFRVD010000928.1:0-321 GCF_041474985.1 Vibrio sp. 10N.222.49.C9
GAGTAGCAGGGCCTGAGCGACGACTTATTGAAGATTTCGGCTATTGGTATGAGCCAGATGGTCGCGACCCCAATACACAGGCGGAATTCGAAAAAGTGGAAATCAGGCCACAGGCCTATGAGTGGATACTTTCACAAAGCGCCGGGTTTCGGTTTCAAGTCAGCTGTGACAACTTGCACGGCGCGTTTGAGCCAGATAGATTAGGTTTTATGAAAAAAGTGCATGCAGAGGTCATCGACATTTTAGAGAAAGGCTTGTCAACTAGGGTCGAGATGCTTTCTAATGCGCTTCGGGAACATTACAGTGTCCCTTCATTTACTC
>NZ_JBFRVD010000929.1:0-311 GCF_041474985.1 Vibrio sp. 10N.222.49.C9
CGGGTGATTTAGCATCAATATCTAACGCACTTTCTTGTCTTGCCAGTGCCATCAGGGTTACAGGATCAAGGTCGTATTTCTCAGCATAAAAGTTAAACCACCATTGATGTGCAATAGGAAAACGCAAACTAATGTGATCCCACATCTTGGCATCGATAGTGGCAATGACGGTCAGGTGATTCCAACGCATCGACGCTGCATATTGAGCCAATGCTTTTTTCTGTTCGGCATTGGCGCGCGCCAATAACCAGCGCCACTCGCGTTTTGTAGCTGTGATCTTATCAACGGCAATCAGTTCTTTTATTCGTGCC
>NZ_JBFRVD010000930.1:0-248 GCF_041474985.1 Vibrio sp. 10N.222.49.C9
TCAGCAAGCTGCCAAGCAAAGAGAAAAACTCCAAGCGCTGGAAGTACTGGCAAGCTCGTACGGATATCGCTTTAGGTGATGTTGAGAAGGGCAAGGCTCAGATGCAGAGTCTACTCGGTGAAAGAAACTTCTACAGCATTGCCGCTGCAGACTATCTAGGTAAGCCGATTAAATACAGCACCTCTGTGTTGACTGAGCAGAAGGCATCGGTCAAGCCATTCTCATCGTCACTGGCACGAATAAAAGAA
>NZ_JBFRVD010000931.1:0-260 GCF_041474985.1 Vibrio sp. 10N.222.49.C9
CATCTCGGCCAGTAGTGAAGGAAATTTGTGGCAATTTTGTGTAACACTGCTCAAAAGACTTCGATTTTTCGGAAAATCCGACCGGTACAAACGCATCTTTTCTATCTGGACCTACGACAACCAACTGACTGCCCAACGACATCATATGAAGCGCGTCTTTGACAGAATCAGTTGATTCAAGTCGATTTCTGGCTTGATAGTCCAAAGCAAAGTCATGCAAAACCTCACTTTGCCCATAACTCCATTCGACCGGTTCCACC
>NZ_JBFRVD010000932.1:0-316 GCF_041474985.1 Vibrio sp. 10N.222.49.C9
AGCAAAGGTCAGCAATACACTAGTGACCTCGCCGGTAAAAGGGTTGATTCAAAGCCTACCTACCACTAAGAAAGGCGGTGTTATTCAACCTGGTGGCACTATTGTTGAGATTGTACCTGTTGAGGGCAAAGCGCGCTTTAAAGCTAAGCTATCCCCAAGAGATATTGGCTTTGTTTCTGTAGGCCAATCAGCACGAGTGAAGGTAGATGCCTTTGATTACTCTCGATTTGGTGCACTTAAGGGAACTGTTATCAACATTTCTCCAACCACCAGTCAAACGGAGCGTGGTGAGATTTACTATGACGTGACCGTAGAT
>NZ_JBFRVD010000933.1:0-267 GCF_041474985.1 Vibrio sp. 10N.222.49.C9
CTCTAATCAATCAATTGGGGCACTACATTGTTAGCGGTGGTGGAAAGCGTTTACGCCCGCTTATCACGCTGCTATCGGCTCGTGCTTTGGGGTATGAAGGTGAAGGGCATATCACCGCTGCTGCGTTCATTGAATTCATTCACACAGCAACGCTGTTGCACGATGATGTGGTTGATGAATCGGATATGCGCCGAGGAAAAGAAACCGCCAACGCCGCTTTTGGTAATGCGGCCAGTGTTTTGGTGGGTGATTATATCTACACCCGCT
>NZ_JBFRVD010000934.1:0-233 GCF_041474985.1 Vibrio sp. 10N.222.49.C9
GGGGTTTTAGTGGGAGGCGTTGCCGTACTGATCCTCAGTTGTCCGCAAGGCTTTCGAAGCATATCTCTCAATACTGCGGCATTAGGTTTAGCTTGTAGCAGCGCCTTTGCCCTCACCTCCCTTTGGATACGAGAGGCAAGCCTCAGCTTATCTTTACCATTTCCTCATCGCGCGGCATGGGTGTTGTTTATCGTTATCTTGCTGCAAACCATCATGTTGGTGGGCTATCTGCT
>NZ_JBFRVD010000935.1:0-378 GCF_041474985.1 Vibrio sp. 10N.222.49.C9
TGGATATTGGTGCCAAGATCATGCCTATCCTAGTCAAAGAGTTAGGTGAGCGATTCCAAGGCCCAGATCTGTTCGATACCTTGCTTAATGATGGTCGCAAGGGTAGAAAAGTCGGCAAAGGGTTCTACCAATACAAAGGCAAGGACAAGAAGGTCGATAAATCTGTGTATGGATTATTGAAATTGACGCCTTCACGCAGTCTATCCGAAGAAGACATTGCTCTTCGCTGCACCATTCCACTACTCAATGAGGCGGTACGCTGTCTTGATGAAGGGATTATAGCCAGTGCACGAGACGGCGATATTGGCGCCATTTTTGGTATTGGCTTCCCACCATTTACAGGTGGCCCGTTCCGATTTATTGATACCTACGGCTTGG
>NZ_JBFRVD010000936.1:0-258 GCF_041474985.1 Vibrio sp. 10N.222.49.C9
ATCATGCACGGCGCATTAAACCATTGATTAAATACAATAAAAAAGGCCCACACCAAAAGTGAGGGCCCTTTTAATAATTGAACTTAGTAAAAATAACCAGTTAATGGTGAGTTTTACACACCTAGCTCTTTAGGGATTTTAGCTAATGCAGCCTCAACCACTTCAATACCCGAACCCGGTTTGTGTGCATTTTCACTAATATAACGTCGCCATTGGCGTGCACCTGGCATGCTTTGGAACAGGCCTAGCATGTGACGA
>NZ_JBFRVD010000937.1:0-365 GCF_041474985.1 Vibrio sp. 10N.222.49.C9
GCTGTGTGTCTGCGATTGCACACACATATTGATAGACGTCATCGGACTGACCATAGGGCATAATATCCGCACACTCCTCAACCTTTGTCGCCGAGAACTGCTCTTTAATCACATCCCACGTCTGCTGAGCTCGGATGTAAGGACTGACTAACACGAGATCAAAATGGGACACACCCTGCCCTACCACAGCTTTAGCGACCTCTAATGATTGCTGTTCTCCACGCTGAGTCAGAGTACGTTCTGCATCGCTTATTGCAAAGCTTCCCGCCTCTCCATGGCGCATGATAAATACGTTCATTTCTATCCTAAACTTGTGACTGCCTCATGAAAGAGTACACCATAACCAGTAGGGTTATCTCTGATTG
>NZ_JBFRVD010000938.1:0-259 GCF_041474985.1 Vibrio sp. 10N.222.49.C9
TTTCTACTGCTGCTTATCTGGACAATGGCCGTGTAGACCCAACTCGCGCGGGCTCTGGGCCTTTTGTACTGACTAATATCAATGGCACAACCAGCGCAAACCTAGAACGCTTCGACGATTATTGGGGTGAGAAGGCGAAGGTAGAGAAGGTATACGCTGAATACGTTCCAGACGGTTTTGCACGAGCTGCAGCGCTGCGTACGGGCAAAGCAGACATTGTTGAAGCAGTACCTGTTTCTCAAATCGCAATGATCGACTC
>NZ_JBFRVD010000939.1:0-275 GCF_041474985.1 Vibrio sp. 10N.222.49.C9
GATAGGTCAAAGTCATTCCCACGGAAAATAGCATTCGAAGAGCTGATTTTTCGACCATTAATCAGGATCATGGTGAACTTTGAGTCCATACCACGAATAGAGATCATCTCTCTACCAGCACGCCCACCATCCACTTGGCTCTCAACACCTGCGATATTCTTAACAAGATCATTAAGGGCTGTGCCAGGTTCTGCCATCAACTCTTCTTCTGTGATTACAGAGATGGTCGCTGGCGCTTCAATAACGGATGTTTCTGTATGTGTTGCTGTAACAAC
>NZ_JBFRVD010000940.1:0-316 GCF_041474985.1 Vibrio sp. 10N.222.49.C9
AGAGTTGACAGGTAACAAGGGCGCAGGCTCCGAGCTAACCAAAGCGCGTCAAAACCGCGTGCCACAAGTCAACACCTTGTTAGGCCAATCCGAAACACAGGTAGAAGGCACACAGTGGACAATCCCCCTCAAGGCGCTCGATAACTGGCGCTGTGGGAAAGGGATTGACCTCCTTTCTAAAACCCATAGCGAACACTCCGTCAATATTGTCACTTATACCGAGAGCGCAGTGCAATGGAATAACAATAGGGCATTTGTTACCGATGCAAGCCCTGTGCTGTGTGGTAGCAGTATCAAAGGTATTCTAGCGCACAGA
>NZ_JBFRVD010000941.1:0-295 GCF_041474985.1 Vibrio sp. 10N.222.49.C9
TGTTTACGATGAGTCTGAGTTGGCACGAGAAGCGGATATCAAGATCCAAAACTTCCAGCAAGATGCCGCTCGTGACGCAGGTATTTTCCACCACTTAATTACGCTACCGACATACCATACAGCGGCGCTATCTACTGATAACCTTGCTAAAGATTACTTCGGTGAACTGGGTATGCTGGCTTATGTTAAGGGTGTTCAGCGTAAGGAGATCCGTCAGGGACTCGCTTCGGTTAGACACCAAGATATGTCTGGTTCAAATATCGGTGATGACCACAAAGAGTACTTTTCTGGAGAC
>NZ_JBFRVD010000942.1:0-424 GCF_041474985.1 Vibrio sp. 10N.222.49.C9
ATTTTCACATTAGCCACACTATATTACTCAATTTAGACTCTCGTTCAGAGATTCACTACGGATGTTACCGCTTCTCGCAAACAACACCTTCTTCTCCTTCCTTAGGATGTGTTACTTAGTGTTTTTTCACAGTCTACTGTGCATAGCACAAAAGCACTTTTTAATTACACACTAAAAATCGGGAGTACTTATGCTATTTGTGGTTCTGAGCCGTATGATCTAGACACCTTATGAGCGCACCACTAGATTCTGTATGATTATGCAATTCAGATATACAACATTAAGTACATAACTGTAGTGGCATAGTTAATTTGACCACTACAGAATCACTATTGTTGAAACACCTGATACTCTTCCATCACCTCAACCAAGTTATCAAGTGAAAAGCCACGATATTCGATTTCATAACCTTTTAAGTTTAACT
>NZ_JBFRVD010000943.1:0-279 GCF_041474985.1 Vibrio sp. 10N.222.49.C9
ATTAAGATCCCTTATGTCATGGGTATCATCGCAACACGTTCAGTTGATAAGCAAGTGACAGGCCTTCGCGACCTTCGTGAAGAGCACGTCGATCGCATCCGCAACGGTATGTTCGCTTATGACCTTCTTGAAAAGCTGCGCGCAGGTGACAAATCTGACGCGAACATGGCAGCCTTTGATGAGGTGAAAGACGACTTGGGTTATGGCTTGCTGCTTAAGCGTTACACCGACAATGTAGTAGACGCAACAGAAACACAAATCCAAGCGGCGGCTGATGAT
>NZ_JBFRVD010000944.1:0-436 GCF_041474985.1 Vibrio sp. 10N.222.49.C9
AGTAGTATCGCTTCTTGTCTTCCAGTGGGTGAAAATTCATTGGCAAATGAACTAGAAAAACATTCAGACCCAGCGAGTCAACATCGTCTTTATAGAGCACCACATTGTTATTATTCATTGCAGTGATCACTCTACGCTGACTCTCATCTAACTCATCTAGATCATCACCACTGATGTAAGCACCCATAGTCACGAGCACCTTCATTCGAGCACCCGCTTCAGAATTTCTCATTGCCTGAAGATCGGCTAACTTGCGCTCACTTTCTGCAGTAGCACCATTTGAGGACTTCATTACCTTTTGCATTCGCAATTCAAACTCAGATTGAGTCGTAATCACCACAGTCTTAGTCAGCACCGTCCCCTTTGGCATTGAATCACTCATACAGCGCACGGTGGTACTGCCGGCTGCACCGCTCGCAACCTCACCCGTTAACTG
>NZ_JBFRVD010000945.1:0-200 GCF_041474985.1 Vibrio sp. 10N.222.49.C9
ATCTGGAAGACTCTATCGCTGCGGTAGACAGCGAAGACAAGATTGATGCGTACCGCAATTGGTTAGGCTTAATGACAGGGTCTCTGCACGCTTCTTTTGAGAAAAATGGTGCAACGCAGATCCGCCGCCTTGAAGGTGACAAAAGCTACACAGGTCGAAACGGAGAGGATTACAACCTGCATGGGCGTTCGCTACTGCTT
>NZ_JBFRVD010000946.1:0-747 GCF_041474985.1 Vibrio sp. 10N.222.49.C9
AACAGTGTTAAAGAGTTCTCTGGTGCAGAGCCAACGAGTTGTTGTGCATAAGATATTTCGCTATTGGTGACAGGTCCAAAAGCAGCGTCAGATAACATGTGAGTCTTCGTTGACATAAGAGTGACCGCTAGCACCGAAGGAAAGGATGCCGTTCTTTGAGCGTATCCAAACTTCTGATTACTCTCAGTATCATGAGTTTTAAAGTAGGTACCATCGACACTCAAGACTTTTAAGCCACACATATGGTCGAAATCACACTGCTGTTCCCACTGAGCAGCCGTCATTTTAAATAGATAACGCATAGGCTCTGAGCCTAACTTCTCTTTCCCTTTTATAATGCTACTTGTTGCTAAAGGAGCTAATTCACCATTGGCGTCTGGGAAGGCTAACTCAAGCTTATCGCATACGCTTTGAATAGAACGATTACGAAGTAAATCCAATGCCCAACACGAGCCATACCGCCTGCTCTGCAGGGAATCTACGCTTACGAACAGAAGCTTTCCCTGTCTGTTTAACGGCTTCTTCTACCCACTCTAGGGGGATATGTTTTGAAAAAGCGTCAATATGATGGTCATTACAAAATTCAGCGGTAACTTGTAGCTCTTTAGAAAACTCAGACATAAAAAATCGGCCTCAACATTGTTGAGACCGATTATGAAGCCTTCAGAGGATCGTTCAATATCTTAAAACGATCAGCATTAAGCCTTGTGGCTCCCGTTTTTTATTTATTTTTCCGTAGGCTCAGCG
>NZ_JBFRVD010000947.1:0-341 GCF_041474985.1 Vibrio sp. 10N.222.49.C9
TCGTGAAATCGCCCTTGCAGACAGTCTAGTGGGAGGCACTAAAGATGTGCCTATTTTCCAGCCCAATGAACCCATCCATGTCTATGACACCTCCGGTGTATATACAGACCCAAAACACGCCATTGATCTTTATAGCGGATTGCCAAAACTAAGAGAGCAGTGGATAGAAGAGCGCGGTGATACTGCGTTATTGGATGAGGTGAGCTCTGTGTATACGAAGTCTCGCTTGCAAGACAACACCCTTGATGATCTGCGCTACGGCAATCTGCCACGTATTCGTCGAGCAGACGAGGATCAGTGTGTCACCCAGCTTCACTATGCTCGAAAAGGCATTATTACCC
>NZ_JBFRVD010000948.1:0-337 GCF_041474985.1 Vibrio sp. 10N.222.49.C9
TGTCTTTAAAGTGGATAACCACCTCGGTAACGCGCGTCGGCAGTCGCTTACCGGTACGAACGTAAAAAGGTACACCATTCCAACGGCTGTTGTTGATGTAAGCCTTCAGGCCTATGTAGGTCTCTGTACGTGAGTCATCGGCAACACCGTTCTCGTCACGGTAGCTAGGCAAGAACTCGCCACGCACTTCAGATTCTGTGTATTGACCCAATACTAAGTTATTAGTCAGGTCATTCTCATCAAGTGGCTTGAGGCTTCGCAGTACCTTAACCACTTCGTCACGAATAGCGTCTGCGTTTATGCGAGGAGGAGACTCCATGCCCACCATTGCTAATAC
>NZ_JBFRVD010000949.1:0-261 GCF_041474985.1 Vibrio sp. 10N.222.49.C9
TCATTAGACACACAAAAACGCCCAGAGAGAGCGAGCCCATCGTAACTTCCATATCCCCATCAGTCGGCAAAACAAAATTTCGATACAAACCCCAAGCTACCGCAAAGAAAGGTGTCGCCAGAAACAACGACAGACCAAACAAGTAAGTCACAGGGACTTCACCCACACCAGGCTCTTTCATCACCATACCGGTCATTATGGTCGCTAACATCAACAACAAACTTTTCGACCAAACATCGATGAGCAATTGAATCTCAAAGT
>NZ_JBFRVD010000950.1:0-302 GCF_041474985.1 Vibrio sp. 10N.222.49.C9
CATACTACTTTATGGGTATAAATGTAAATTAGTGTGATTTTTGTAGACGAACTGCGATTCTGGATCTAGGATGCGCCGATCTTTTTCAACGCCCTTGTTCATAAACTATGCCCAATCGTACTGAAAAAGTGGTCTTTTGATTATTACTAAGTAGGAATGCATCAATGGATACATCCAAACTATCATTGCTTAAAAGCTCTATCACTACTGACATCGCAAATGGCGAGTTAGGCTGGATCAACAAACACGCTTTACTGCGTGGCGAATCAAGCGTAATTGAGAGCTACCTGACTCAAAAAGCG
>NZ_JBFRVD010000951.1:0-490 GCF_041474985.1 Vibrio sp. 10N.222.49.C9
ACTCAATAGGCTGTTCAACAGAAATAGCGTCTTCGCTGATTTGTGCTTGCGGTGCAAACGGTTTAATCGGTTCGTACTTCTTAAGCGGGCGAGACATCACTGGCGCATCCATAATGAAGCGACAGATGTTCATTGCGCTACGTTGTAACTCACCAATAGTCAGTGTGCCGTCTTCTACCGCTTGGATTGTGTTATCACCCATACCGTTCGATTCAGCCGTGTCATTTTCAACAACCATGTATAAGTCGTTTTGAGCGCGAACCATGAAAGAAGTAAAGGTCTTAGACTCTTCGCCTGCTAGAACGCAGTCATTCATCTTCGCCCACCAGTCGGTCATCACGATGCCAGAATAACCCCACTCACCACGAAGAATGGTAGTGTTTAGATCGTAGTTTGATGCTGCCCAGTGACCGTTGATTGGGTTGTAAGAGGTCATGATAGTGGTAGCATCACCTAGCTTAACCGCCATTTCAAACGGCTTGAGGTGGAT
>NZ_JBFRVD010000952.1:0-271 GCF_041474985.1 Vibrio sp. 10N.222.49.C9
CCATCAGGCCAAGTCATAATCTCAGGGCCGTTATCCGCGGTGAACATCACAATGGTATTGTCGGCTACCCCTAACTCTTCAAGCTTAGCGAGCATCTCTCCCACATGATCATCCAAGTCCTTCATGACCACTTCTTGCAATCCCCAACCATTTTGACCAAGCATGGCTTCATACTTAGGTGAAAGATGGGTCCACACATGTCCCCTTGATGGGCAATACCAAGTAAAGAACGGCTTGTCGGCTTTCACTGCTCGCTCAATGAAGTTAATAG
>NZ_JBFRVD010000953.1:0-262 GCF_041474985.1 Vibrio sp. 10N.222.49.C9
ACCGATTAAATAACCCAGTAATTCCGCCACAACTCTGAAAGCGATCAAACCAATAACTGCGGTCATAATAATGTGTGTTTCCATTTCAACTACCTCTTTGTACAAAGAATGTTTCTAAGCGCGGGCTAAACCTTTCAAGATCCTCAAGGCTGATTTCTTTGCCTCGAAACTCCCTAGGAACATTGAGTCCAAAATGAATATATTCAGCGCCAAGTTCATTTAACTGGCAGACGATAGTAATGGGCAGAACGCCAATCACCAC
>NZ_JBFRVD010000954.1:0-212 GCF_041474985.1 Vibrio sp. 10N.222.49.C9
GCGGTATCGACGACAGGTGTAGGTGAGCACTTTATCCGTAAAACGGTGGCATCAGATCTTGCAGCAAGGATGCGTTATCTTAAAGAGGACGTCCACACTGCCAGTGAGCAAGTCATTCATGGTGAACTCGAAGCTATGGGTGGAGAAGGCGGCTTGATTGCCTTGGATTCTAACGGTGATATTCACTTTGCGATGAACAGCTCAGGAATGTA
>NZ_JBFRVD010000955.1:0-275 GCF_041474985.1 Vibrio sp. 10N.222.49.C9
AGCGATTAAACTTGCGAAGTACGCAAAAATTAAGGCGATAGAAACGGGGACGTCCATGCCGAGCGTTCTGGCTTTTAGGCTTCGCCACGCATTCATGTAAAAGGGCAGAGCAGAATACAGCAGAACGGGAGTTGCGAAAATTAGACTGACAATTCGGAAATAGTGTTTAAATTCAGGCTCTAAGTTACCAAACACCTCAAGATACAAAGCCACGGCCAACATCATGACCTGCATGGTTGCCAGTCCCGCAATACCGAGTTTGTACAGGTATTGCT
>NZ_JBFRVD010000956.1:0-294 GCF_041474985.1 Vibrio sp. 10N.222.49.C9
TTGCCATTTCTAGAGTGGTGACATCAGTGTCTAAATTGGAGGTTGCGGTTTCTGATACGGTCTTAATTTGACCGTCAGACATTTCCACATTGCCTCTTGCAACTATGGTATTTTCAGCTTGATAAAGGGTTACGGTATCCGCATTAACGCGTTTTGTTCCCTGGGTAACCTTTACATTGCCTCGGTAAGTGGCTTCTTTACCGTTGATACCATCGAGAGAATCTGCCTCTACGTGAGTGGGCAGTTCCTCTTCTTCTGCGGATTTTTCCGGAATCAGACATTGCGAGGTGAGGT
>NZ_JBFRVD010000957.1:0-369 GCF_041474985.1 Vibrio sp. 10N.222.49.C9
CTTCCTAGTTGCAAGCTACGCAGCAATCTTTGCAATGTATCTAGTGCACATCGCGATGGTCTCCATCACTGGTTTGTCTCCAATGAAGTTTGTGAAGAAGTCATGGCCTGTATTGGTGTTTGGTTTCGGTTCTCGTTCAAGCATGGCGGCTATCCCACTTAACGTTGAAACGCAAAATCGCACTTTAGGTGTAGACGAAGAAACTGCCAACATGTCAGCAACGTTCGGTACGAGTATTGGCCAAAATGGTTGTGCAGGTATCTACCCAGCAATGCTAGCTATCATGGCTGCGCAAGTCATGGGTATTCCAGTAGACCTAGGCTTCATTGTTCAGCTAGTTGCTGTTATCGCGATTGCTTCATTCGGTAT
>NZ_JBFRVD010000958.1:0-301 GCF_041474985.1 Vibrio sp. 10N.222.49.C9
TTTCGGCAATGCCACACGACAGCTAATTAAAGAGAAGGGCGCTTTATACTTTGTAGTATATTTGGCGCCTTTTTTGTTAAGTGCGAGCTTCATCCGACATACTCCTGAAAACATCATTAAGATTTAGATGTATTTAAACAAGGATGTTGTATGGATTTAAAACTACTGCAGGTCTTTAAAGCGGTGTACGAACAAGGCTCACTATCAGCCGCTGCTGATTATCTTGATGTGACGCAACCTGCGGTAACGGCCTCAATAAAGAAGCTTGAAGCCGCGTTGGATTACCAACTCTTCATTCGTA
>NZ_JBFRVD010000959.1:0-261 GCF_041474985.1 Vibrio sp. 10N.222.49.C9
GTCATAAGTACCACGTCCAACTTTACGCAATTGCTCAACGTATTTGATGATGCCTGACAAGCCCACCAAGGTAACCAAACAGATAGTGGTGGTACCGATAATGGTTCTGCCAATGTATAAATCTAGAATCTTAAACATCTAGGCAGCCCTCTTTTGGCGAATCTTATCTTTCCAGCGTCGTACCGGTAAACTATCCATTGAATTAAGCGCTAACCCCACTACCAATAAACCAATATTCATCGGCCACATCCCTAGTACCTG
>NZ_JBFRVD010000960.1:0-302 GCF_041474985.1 Vibrio sp. 10N.222.49.C9
CCACCGAGGCAGAGCTACATCTAGCGCTAAATCGTTTCTTGAAGAACCGTACAACACTTATTGTTGCCCATCGACTGTCTGCCGTTAAACAGGCTGACCTTATCTATGTTCTCGAAGACGGAAAGGTCATACAGTCGGGTACACATATAGATTTGATTGAAACGGACGGACTTTATCAGACTTTGTATGGGTCGTTACAGGCAGGGTAAGTTTGGTAGTAAGGGAAGTGTCTTAGGCATTAAGCTATCAGGCCTTCTTGTGGGAAAATATAAAAGGAGCTCAAATGAGCTCCTTTATTTATT
>NZ_JBFRVD010000961.1:0-322 GCF_041474985.1 Vibrio sp. 10N.222.49.C9
TTTTAAAAACAGCCTAGATACGGTTATTCGACTTAATGAATCCATTGAGTTCTATCTCGAGCAAATCAGTGTATTCCTAAGCAGTATCAGCCAATTACAAGCCGAGCGCATGAATCGCAATACTTACTTATTCTCGGTGGTGGCTGGGCTGTTTCTTCCTGCTGGCTTTTTTACTGGTTTACTGGGCGTGAATATAGGTGGGATCCCTGGGGTAGATAATCCTTGGGCTTTTACTCTGTTCTGCATTGCTTTATTTGGAATCGTTGCCGTCGAGGTTTTGGTGTTGAAAAAGCTGAAGTTTATCTAGGGTCTGTTGACCTTT
>NZ_JBFRVD010000962.1:0-264 GCF_041474985.1 Vibrio sp. 10N.222.49.C9
CTTAACAGTCGCACTATCTGCTATGAAGGACTGCGGATAACGCCGATACAGTGAAAGCGCAAACCCCCTACCGAATGAGTTATGAATATTGGCATTGTGAACCAACACATTCCCCCCACCCTCTTCACAAAACGCAATAGCGTCACCATTGACACTCTCACCCCCTGTTGGGCTATTCCAATAAGCAAATTCAGTAATCGATAAGACATCGATACCCAATGTCTCTTTCCAATACATCGCTCTCTGGAAAATATAGGATTCCAT
>NZ_JBFRVD010000963.1:0-385 GCF_041474985.1 Vibrio sp. 10N.222.49.C9
GCTCTTGGAGGTCTTGAGTGTGGGAACGAAGAAAGAAGAAAGCAACCAGCAGCATAGGAATAAGGCTGACCAGCATAAAGGCGCCCATAAGGGTGCTTTGCAGACGTTTAAATTTTGGGCGAGTGTGATTTTTTGACATAGGGTACTAGGGTCTGATAAAGAGATCATCATTGCTGAAATGTACCCGCCAAATACAGTGAGGCAAGCAAAGGCTTAAAAAAGCGTGTTGCCTCACACAGTTTTATTTCGTTGCGTGGTAGATCGCGAACTTATTGGTTTTACTTGTCGTTTCGCAATTACCAAAGGCTTTTTCGATAATCGGAGGGTATTTTAAGAAGCTATTCGCCACAATGACCAGTTCACCTCTACGAGAAAGATGCTTTGG
>NZ_JBFRVD010000964.1:0-341 GCF_041474985.1 Vibrio sp. 10N.222.49.C9
ACGCTATCTTGCGTGGTGATATGCGTGAAATCTTGCCGCAACTGCACCTAGAAAATGACATTACGCCTTGGGTTCACCACTGTGAGAGCCTACGTAGCGGCTTCAAATGGCGCTATGACCACCCAGGTGATTTGATCTTTGCTCCACTATTAATGAAGCAACTGTCAGACATGATGCCAGATAGCTCAATGGTATCTACCGATGCTGGCCAGCATCAAATGTGGGCAGCACAGCATATTCAGCCTCGCGACCCTCAGAACTTTATCTCATCAGCAGGCCTAGGCACTATGGGCTTTGGTTTGCCAGCCGCCATGGGCGCTGCGGTAGCAAGACCTGATGAT
>NZ_JBFRVD010000965.1:0-529 GCF_041474985.1 Vibrio sp. 10N.222.49.C9
GGAGTATCTGCAATCACAGGTCAACGAACTGTGGAGGACCGTTCCAAAGTCCGCTGACAGCGCAGAGATTGAGAAGAAGCGCTTCCCCTCAGAGCCACAAGAAAACATCCTGTATTTTATTGAGAAGCACGCGCCCCTGTTAGAGTCATGGCAGCGTGAAATCGTGCGCATCGTACGTAAGGTCAGCCAATACTTCTATCCGCAGAAGCAAACCCAAGTAATGAACGAAGGTTGGGCGACCTTCTGGCATTACAGTATTCTCAATCACCTGTATGACGAAGGGTTAGTCTCCGATAAATTCATGTTGGAGTTCTTGCACAGCCATACCAGTGTTGTTGCCCAGCCAGCCTACAATAGCCAATACTTTAGTGGTATTAACCCTTATGCCTTGGGCTTTGCCATGTTCCAAGACATCCGTCGCATCTGTGAAGAACCCACCGACGAAGATAGGGAATGGTTCCCGGATTTAGCAGGCAGTGACTGGTTAGAAGCGGTGCATTTTGCGATGCAGAACTTCAAGGATGAGAGC
>NZ_JBFRVD010000966.1:0-362 GCF_041474985.1 Vibrio sp. 10N.222.49.C9
CAGTGGCTTTATCGACGCTGGCAGGCTTTGCTCTGGCTAAATACCGCTTCTCAGCCAATATCTGGATCTTTGCTCTTTTTATCGGCGGCAACTTTGTGCCGTTTCAAATCTTAATGATCCCAGTGAGAGACTTAACCATTGCGTTTGGTCTCTACGATACTCACTGGGCTCTGATCTTCTTTCATATCGCCTTTCAAGCCGGATTTTGCACCCTGTTTATGCGCAACTTTATTGTTGGGATACCCGATGCTCTGATTGAAGCGGCGCGAGTGGAAGGGGTGAAGGAGTGGCGCATATTTTGGTATGTGGTTCTGCCTTTAGTCAGGCCGGCCTTAGCAGCCTTAGCTGTGCTGGTATTTACC
>NZ_JBFRVD010000967.1:0-323 GCF_041474985.1 Vibrio sp. 10N.222.49.C9
CCTTCTATTGCCCAAGTTAATTCTCAATGCCTTTGATTGAGGATACCTAGAAAGAATCTTGCAAGGAGGCCACTATGCCTATCAATCACATTCGCAACATTGTATTTACCGGTCAAGCCGGTGTAGGTAAAACCACATTAATAGAAAAGATGCTGTTTCATTGTTATGAAACCAACTCCCTTGGCAGTGTTGACAGAGGTGATACTGTCACCGATTTTGATGAGCAATCCATTCATTATCAGCACAGCATCGAAGCCACCCCCGTCACCTTAAGCTACAAAAAACACCGCCTCAACGTTATCGACACTCCAGGGCAAAACGAA
>NZ_JBFRVD010000968.1:0-773 GCF_041474985.1 Vibrio sp. 10N.222.49.C9
ATAAAGTTCATAGCGGGCTTGCTGGACATCAAACTGATCAACGATGGCTTCAATTCTAGAAAACTCAATCTGCTTCTCAGAGGTCTCAAATCTCAGTTCAAATTGATGTTTTTCTTGATAGGCTAAGCTCTGCGTACCTCTGTCTTGTAAAGCATGATCTGCACACCCTAAAACAGTTATCGAGAGCAGTAGAGCAAATAGATTCCTCATTGCGCAAACCCTCCATTGTCCATCAGCTGAACTAACTCAGCATCTTGTTGATTTCGTTCGCTGAATTCACTACTCATACCTAGCCAGCGAGTGAAGGTATTGGTTTTATGTATCCGTGGAAGGTTTAACTCGTTTGCTTTGGTCGGCTTAACCAAATTAACGGTGGCAATAATCACGACCTCAGTTGTTTTTCTATTAGTTGTCGCTTTACTAAATAGAGCTCCGAAGAAGGGAATATCGCCCAGAAGAGGGATTTTCTGTAATGACTCGATATCTTCTGTATTCATTAAGCCGCCGATCATGAATGTCTGACCGTCAGCAATTTCAATGGTAGTAGTCGCTTTTCGCGTTGATAACTGTGGTACTTCAGCGGTTGTCGTTTTATAAATTTGGTCAACAACACTGACACTTGGCTGTACTCGCAAACGAATTTCTTGTTCGTTGTGCACCTTTGCGGCTATTTCCAACCCAATACCATACTCTTTAAAACTTATCGTCGTTCCATTCGTATCCGAGGTGATCATTGGGATCTCCCCACCTACTAAAAACGAGGCCTCTTGTCC
>NZ_JBFRVD010000969.1:0-376 GCF_041474985.1 Vibrio sp. 10N.222.49.C9
AAGTAATTTCGCCGGTTACTGGCTTACACTCAAGGCCACCCACTTGCTGGAAGTACGTAAACTGAGTCACTTCCATACCGTTTAGCCAAACTTCCCAGCCAAGACCCCAAGCACCCAGTGTTGGGTTTTCCCAGTTGTCTTCTACGAAACGAATATCGTGAACTAATGGATCGATACCAAGCACTTCAAGTGAGCCAAGGTACAACTCCTGAATATTATCTGGAGAAGGCTTAAGAGCTACCTGGAATTGATAGTAGTGCTGCAGGCGGTTTGGGTTCTCACCATAACGTCCGTCAGTTGGACGACGAGATGGCTAAACATATGCCGTAGACATTGGCTCTGGGCCAAGTGCACGCAGACATGTCATTGGGTGAGA
>NZ_JBFRVD010000970.1:0-429 GCF_041474985.1 Vibrio sp. 10N.222.49.C9
GGGTTATACGGCTTATAGGCGGTATAGGTAACCACTTAATGTTTGAGTTACTATCTTCCCTATTGTGTTTGGGTTGATGTAATTTGGTCCTTCTGAGCGGCTTTTATCATTTTTTCCTGCACAAGTTTAATTCCTTGAGGGGATATGCCGTGAGGTTTACGGCGCTCATCGTGAATGAGTCGTTTAATGGCTTCATCGATGGGCCAGAGTCGCTGTTCTATGTCTGCTGATTGTGAGGGAGTGAGTCTAAGTCCAAAGCTATACTCATCAAGTGCTTGTTTGAATGCTTCGTGATAGCCAAGCTTTGAGATTGGAAAGCCTATCAGTTCGTCGCGTCCATTGGGGTTGTATTGATAAATGCGCCACTGTGGTGAGTAGCATACTTGCTCTTCCCCGTTCTTATTGATGCCTACTTTGCGATGTAGGTAT
>NZ_JBFRVD010000971.1:0-340 GCF_041474985.1 Vibrio sp. 10N.222.49.C9
GGTTAACCTATCAAATAATCGGCTCTGTTAGCAATCGTGTTATGATTAGCCTAACCCGTTTGCTGCGCGTATCATAAAGCAAATGTTGTTTCGTGAGAATGAACTCATACAGTTTGTTTACAAAAATGCAAGGTAGTTAACATGTCTAGCGGCAACCGCCGACCTCAAAATAAGTCTCGAACTTCTGAAACATCTTCGAAGCCCAATAACAAATTCAGCCAAAAGCGCTCTAGCTCTTCCAATCGAAGAAAGCCAGTACGCACGGTTAAACGTGTTTCTGCCGAAGAGCGAAAGGTATTGCTGTTTAACAAGCCTTTTGATGTATTAAGCCAGTTTACTG
>NZ_JBFRVD010000972.1:0-403 GCF_041474985.1 Vibrio sp. 10N.222.49.C9
GCACTATATGCTCACTCACATCCACTCTCCTGCGACAATCGCTACTGAAGTAAAAGACAGCAATATTCACTATTACCTCATTCACAAAGACGGTAAACCTGCGGGCTATGTGGGCGTAAAGCTACAACCAGAGCAACTGTTTTTAAGCAAGATTTACGTGCTGTCTAGTGAGCGAGGCAATGGAATTGGCGCGGTATCAATTAGCTTTATCAAGGACTTAGCCAAGTCGAACAATTTGAATAAGATCTTTCTCACCGTCAATAAATACAATGCCCACTCCATTGCTGCCTATCAGCGCATCGGCTTTGAAATAACAGAAGAGATCGTCGCTGACATTGGGGGTGGTTATGTCATGGATGATTATAAGATGGAGCTAAACCTCTAGGGTCTGTTGACCTTTTGC
>NZ_JBFRVD010000973.1:0-620 GCF_041474985.1 Vibrio sp. 10N.222.49.C9
ATTTTGAGCCAGTGATCAACGGGTGCCATTCAGGTAGGTCTTTATTTTCAGACAATAAGCGGTAAGCACAGGTTTCTGGCAGCCAATGAAACTCGTGAATCTGGTCGCGTGTGAGCTTTAAGCACTCTTCACCAGATTCAAAACGATTGGCATAGTCTTTACAGCTACAGGTTTTGCTGTTTAACCAGCTACAGGCCACATTGGTGTAGTAGACCTCGTCGCTGTCTTCGTCCATAAGTTTGTGTAAGCAACATTTACCACAGCCATCACATAGAGCTTCCCACTCTTGTTCGCTCATCTGTTCTAGTGTTTTTGTTTGCCAAAATGGAGAAGTCATCTTAAATCTTACCGTCATAAACTTGGAGGCGTTTTATACCTATTCATCGCTTAAAATACAAGCAAAAGCGATAATCAAGCACTTACATGAATACTTTTCATCCGAGTACAGAAACTTCTTTCAATCTTAGTAAAACTGTTGATAATCCCCCTTCACTTTTCTTGTAAGGCTCAACTGTATGGAATGTCGTCTTTATTGTGGTGCCTGTTGTATAGCGCCAAGTATCTCTAGCAGCTTTCCACTGCATCCTAACGGCAAGAACGCCGGTGAGCGCTGTAAACAA
>NZ_JBFRVD010000974.1:0-266 GCF_041474985.1 Vibrio sp. 10N.222.49.C9
GGTGGAAACAGCAGGGTTGGGTGAAGAGCTTGGTGAACCAGATAATATCTGTTTTCCTATTCCAGCGTCTTTAACACCCACAGCAAGAGAGAATGTTGGGCAAGTCTTGCTCACCATGATGGACGATTCAGCTACTCAGCCTAGCCCACTCTTTATTCGCAACATCCTTGAAAGCCAACTTGAACAGCTTAAAGACAATAACCAATACCCATGCATGGCGTTTGAGCTTGAATTCTACTTGATCGATAAACAGCGAACCCCATCAG
>NZ_JBFRVD010000975.1:0-292 GCF_041474985.1 Vibrio sp. 10N.222.49.C9
CGTCGTCCATATCTAGGCCAGTGACAAGACAAACGCCCTTGCCTTTTCTACCCTTGGTTTGACGTTGAATACGCACAACACCATCGCCCTTTGGACGTTCTACTTTTTCTTCTTCAGGCTTGATACGCCCGACTTCCGTTGAATATACAAGAGACATAACGTGCCTTATCTGTGAAGTTATGCAGCAATTTTACCACTGATCTGTCAGAAGGTTAAACACCGTTATATTTATCCTTAGAAGAATTCTCGTTAAATAGTGTTTCCAATCAGCATCTTAACCGCTATTATAAAC
>NZ_JBFRVD010000976.1:0-268 GCF_041474985.1 Vibrio sp. 10N.222.49.C9
AGTTATATGTACTTTATGCCTACTATAAAACAAGAAAGGCTAGTCCTATGACCAGCCTTTCAATAGAAACTTAGTAGTTGCCTGATGCAACGTTTCCATTACCTTTTTCTGCTTGAATACGCATGTAAATTTCTTCACGATGCACAGAAACTTCTTTAGGTGCGTTTACACCGATACGCACTTGGTTTCCCTTAACACCCAGTACAGTAACGGTCACTTCATCCCCAATCATTAGGGTTTCACCAACACGGCGAGTCAAAATTAGCAT
>NZ_JBFRVD010000977.1:0-340 GCF_041474985.1 Vibrio sp. 10N.222.49.C9
CTTCAAGAAGTGGAGATGGCGTTTTATCAATTGCCAGCGCCGGTAGCAGCATTACCTGCTGTTGTGTTGGGTATTGTGTTAAGCAAAGACAAGCTGAATACCGCTATCGAACAGTTTCTGCGAGGTGTTGGGCATACTGACATTATCGCTATGTGTGTTATCTACTTGCTAGCCGGTGCATTTGCCGCTGTAGCGAGTGCGACTGGCGGTGTAGAAGCGACGGTAAACCTGGGATTGGCGATGATCCCAACAGCGCTTATCTTGCCTGGCATATTCATAATCTCTGCATTCATTGCTACATCGATGGGTACCTCTATGGGCACCATTGCCGCTGTTGCGC
>NZ_JBFRVD010000978.1:0-444 GCF_041474985.1 Vibrio sp. 10N.222.49.C9
GGACAGTCTCACCACTAATCACCTGCAGCGTGACCTCATACAAGGCACGATTCGTCAATAATTCGATGTTGTGATAACCCAAACGCTCATACGCCTGGTATAGATATTTCATTCGACTAGGATTGATGCGACCGTATGAATACGCCTGAAACCTATCCATATTCACCAAAGCATCTTGTGGCAGCACCGTACCAGAACGCACCTCATAGTATTCAGCAAATATCTCAGCAATACGAACACCTTCCGACCTAGCCTCTAACTCCATCTTACTGAAGTAGACACCCAAACCAAAGACGACAATGAGTGCGAAATGAAATATCACACCCCAATGGCGACCGCAAATACGAATGTACCTTGAAGCAAAGGTTTTTGGCCTGTTGTGAGTAGCACCAAAGACATACGCAAAAAAGCATACAGTTATATTCAAGGCTATGATCGTAAGAT
>NZ_JBFRVD010000979.1:0-413 GCF_041474985.1 Vibrio sp. 10N.222.49.C9
CTCCAATAGTCGTCAGGCCAAATGCTTTTGCTACGTTGGACAGATGAGTCCCGATAGAGCCCGTACCTAGGATGGCTAAGGTCTTTTCGTTCAAGCAAACGTAAGGGTAGGGTTGCCACACTTGTGCGGTTTGCTGTTGTTTATAGGTAGCAAAGTGGCGAAAGTGTGCAATGGAGTAGCTTAATACGTATTCACTGATGGGTTGGCCGAAGATGTCTTTAACGTTAGTGAGTTGGTAATCACTGCGCGGCGCAGGCTGAGTTAACGCATCAACACCTGCGTAGATGGACTGCACCCATTCAAGGTTCGGGAAGTCGTTAATAACCTCAGAGGCCATCGGCGGAGAAGCAAGCAGGATATTTGCCAGAGAGGGGTCTTCGGTAATCTCAAGTTGTGGCAAATCGGCACTTTTT
>NZ_JBFRVD010000980.1:0-305 GCF_041474985.1 Vibrio sp. 10N.222.49.C9
GCGCCATACAGGGTCTTTCAAGCCGTAAGAGAATTTCTCAACAACGATGAAGTCACCAATCAGCAAGGTTGGCATCATAGAGCCCGATGGGATCTGAAAGGGTTCGTAGATAAACGAACGCAATACCAACACGAAGGCGATCACAGGGAAAATAGAAACACTGTTCTCAATCCACCATGGCTGATGAGCAATCTTAGCCTTGGTTTTATCGTCCAAACCCGTTGTTTGAGCCTCAACCTCTGCCACCTTGGCCGCTCTTTTCTTTGCCCAAACGAGCTTTTCTAGAGCGTAGACAATACCAGTAA
>NZ_JBFRVD010000981.1:0-289 GCF_041474985.1 Vibrio sp. 10N.222.49.C9
TATTTACACGCCGGAGTGTGCGTACTAGTCAGAGATAAGAAGGTACTGAAATAGAAGACACCTCACTGCTAGGTATTTTCTAATTCTGAACTAATGTCATTGAATCTTCAAAACCAAAAAAGGACTGGCAATAGCCAATCCTTTTTCATTTCACTCACGGTCTCGATTAAGAGTAATCAGAAGCGTACGTTTCTTCGTAAGTGTGCGAGTAAAGCTCGAACAAGTTGCCAAACGGGTCTTCTAGGTACACCATTTTTGCTTGTTTGCTGTCGTCTTCTGGGTGGTAGCG
>NZ_JBFRVD010000982.1:0-453 GCF_041474985.1 Vibrio sp. 10N.222.49.C9
AGCAGCACTGCTATTCTTATCTCCACTCGGAGATACCATACCGCGTAAGCGCCTTATCGCTATCTTATCGGTACTGCTCGTCATGTCGTCACTATTGGCATTTTCAGCAAGCAGTTTACTCGCATTAGTCGTGGCATGTTTCGTCATCGGATTGAGTGCCAATATTACCCAGCAGCTCATCCCTTTTGCAGCATCACTCAGTACTCCAGAGTCGAAAGGCAAGGTGATTGGCACACTGATGACGGGCCTCACTATCGGCATCTTGTTGTCACGTACCCTAAGTGGGTTTGTGGGAGAGCAGTTTGGCTGGCGCGCGGTTTTCATTATGTCCGCCGCTATCGCGATGATTTTTGGTGTATTGCTTTACACTTTTCTACCAAGCAATAAGCCAACAAGTACCATGCCGTACCCTAAATTAGTGGCGAGTATGGCGACATTGTTTAAGAAACACAG
>NZ_JBFRVD010000983.1:0-257 GCF_041474985.1 Vibrio sp. 10N.222.49.C9
TCCAAACTCTATTGAAACTACGCCTCTTTGCTTATTCATCATTGCGCTCCTAGCGAATCACTTGAATAAAGTAGCTATGATCTTTTAAGGTATCTTGGTTCTGGTTTGCGTAATTTTTGGCTTGGCGATAACTTGAGAATTCACCACTTAACAGCCTGAACCAGGTGCCTGACTCACCAAGATCAGCAGGACGAATAGTAATAGGGAGATCTGTACTTAGCAGCTCGTTTCTCTTCTCGAGTGCTTCAGGCATATTG
>NZ_JBFRVD010000984.1:0-337 GCF_041474985.1 Vibrio sp. 10N.222.49.C9
CTCCGACACTCACGCCACCGGAAGTGACCACGACGTCCGCTTCTGTCTTCGCTTTTTCAAATGCTTGCGCGAGCAGTTCCACATCATCAGGGATAACGCCTAGGTCAACAACATCACAGCCAAATTTCTCAAACAGAGGTATGGTTCCGTAGCGGTTGCTGTCGTATATCTCGCCTGCGCCAAGTGGCGTTCCTACCGGTTTTAGTTCATCACCGGTGGAAAAAGTGGCCACGATAGGTTTGCGGTACACCTCAACGTGCGCGACGCCAAGTGAGGCCAGCATGGGTAGATCACGAGCAGTGAGTCGCTTCCCTTTGCTAAGCACAAGTTGTCCTAC
>NZ_JBFRVD010000985.1:0-453 GCF_041474985.1 Vibrio sp. 10N.222.49.C9
CAACTGTGGAAAAAATACCAAACACAATCAAAGCGACTACGAACAATAAAAAACTCGCATCAACCCAAGAAAATTTGAACCTAGGCCTTTGTTTATATTCGGTTTCGACGTCTAATGTAGATTCCATTTTTATAATGTCGTCGACTTCCTAATTAACGGCACATAACCCTTTACAGGCAAGTATATCTATTGACTGATTATACTTGCCCGGCATTATCTTTCCATAGCAATAACGGATATTTCGATAAGGAAACTAGCTTTTTTGCATTGCTCTGATGTTAAGTTCTAACTTTTCCAACCTTTTAGCAACCTTTCCTACATCACCAGCGCCCTGAGTGAGAACAAGATCACCTTCTTGTAACAAGTTGGCCAGTACCTTAGGTAGATCATCTTGCTCTTTAACAAAGATAGGATCAATACGACCTCGGCTACGGATAGTACGACATAGAGAAC
>NZ_JBFRVD010000986.1:0-555 GCF_041474985.1 Vibrio sp. 10N.222.49.C9
GCGATCAGCAAGACGTCGAATCAATTCTGGCGAAAAGAATATATTTTGAGTAATGCAGTCAACGACCATAAAGTCGTTGCCTAGTCCGTGCATTTTAGAGAAATGGAAATGCATTCTGTTCAATTACTCCGGTAATGTGCTTTCTAGTTGCCATAAGCTTTCAACGCTCTCACGCTGACGAATGAGGTGTAGCGTATCGCCATCCACCATAACCTCGGCAACACGTGGGCGAGAGTTATAGTTTGAGGACATAGTAAACCCATAAGCCCCAGCAGAGCGCACTGCTAGGAGATCGCCTTGTTCTAGCACAAGATTGCGATCTTTACCCAAGAAGTCTCCTGTTTCGCATACAGGGCCAACCAGGTCATAAGTCGTTGGCTCACCTTCTCTTGGTAGCAAAGGCACAATATCTTGCCACGCTTGATATAGCGCCGGACGCATAAGGTCATTCATTGCTGCATCAATAATAGCGAAGTTTTTGTGTTCAGTATGCTTCAGGAATTCAACCTTGGTCAGCAGCACACCTGCGTTAGCCGCGATCGCTCGACCCGGTTC
>NZ_JBFRVD010000987.1:0-307 GCF_041474985.1 Vibrio sp. 10N.222.49.C9
ATCATAGAGCTTGCAGAAGAAGAACTTGGTCCCTCGCCGGTGCCCTATTGCTTTCTTGCCCTTGGTTCAATGGCACGTGATGAGCAACTGATTGTAACCGATCAGGATAACGCCATTATTTTGTCCAACAGCTTCGATAAAGAAAAACACGATGAATACTTCGCGACCCTTGCTCAGATGGTCAGTGACGGATTGGATCGTTGTGGCTACCCATACTGTACCGGTGACATTATGGCAACCAACCCTATTTGGCGAATGACTCAAACCGAATGGGAAGAGTGCTTTGCAGACTGGATTGACGACCCTA
>NZ_JBFRVD010000988.1:0-235 GCF_041474985.1 Vibrio sp. 10N.222.49.C9
GCCCCAATAGATATCTTCAATTTCGCTAGGGTTAACCGCTGGGTTTCTCTTCAAAAGCCCCTTCATGAGATGAGCAGATAGATCTTCAGCTCGAACATGACGGAAGGCACCACCCTTAGATCGTCCCATTGGAGTACGAATGCAATCAACAATTACGACATTTTTCATTTTCTAATCCCTCTTATTGATTACACGCTGGTGGCTTGTTGGTTTGCGTAAAAGCTATCGCCAGAAT
>NZ_JBFRVD010000989.1:0-310 GCF_041474985.1 Vibrio sp. 10N.222.49.C9
GAGATGGTGGGCCAAGGTTGGAAAATGTTGGTGGAATGTTTATCAGTGGGACGTGCAATCACCCTACCGTCAGCTAATACCGGTGGAATCAAGACCAATGCTCTTGCTATTGGTGCGTATGCTCGTATTCGCCGTCAATTTAAGCAGCCTATTGGCCGAATGGAAGGTATCGAGGAGCCGCTTGCTCGAATCGCAGGTAGTGCCTACCTGCTCGAAGGAGCAAACCTTCTAACCATGGGCGCCATTGATAATGGCGCTAAGCCTTCGGTTATCTCTGCCATTGTGAAATATCATTGTACTCACCTAGGTC
>NZ_JBFRVD010000990.1:0-301 GCF_041474985.1 Vibrio sp. 10N.222.49.C9
GAGTCTGAGACGATTCTTCCATACGACCAGTACATGCACCGTTTTGCTGCTTACTTCCAGCAAGGCAACATGGAATCAAACGGTAAGTACACAGACCGTAACGGTGATGCTGTTGATTACCAAACAGGCCCAATCATTTGGGGTGAACCAGGTACTAACGGTCAACACGCGTTCTACCAGTTGATCCACCAAGGTACTAAACTGATTCCGTGTGATTTCATCGCACCAGCAATCAGCCACAACCCAACGGGCGACCACCATCAGAAACTAATGTCGAACTTCTTTGCTCAAACAGAAGCAT
>NZ_JBFRVD010000991.1:0-350 GCF_041474985.1 Vibrio sp. 10N.222.49.C9
TTCAAACCCGTCTTTATCGAATACATAGCTCGCATTGGGATAGCGCTGTTGCCACTCTTCAATTAGGTTTTTGCCATCACCACGTCGCCCAGAAAAGCCTTGCTCATCTTGCGCGTCAGCAGGTAGGAATTCTCTGCGCCCGCCAGCAAACACAACCTGCACGCCATCACCATGTTCAAAGTTCACCAGCTGATGGGCAATATCAGTACAACCATTCTCTTTGTTGTAGTTTGAGATAGCTGAATCGTTTTCCCAATCTCTATCAGGGCTATGGGCATAAGCGGCCGCTGGAGTGGCGTGAGTAATACGAGTCGTCGTCACTAAGCCAACAGATAGTCCATTATCCGCGG
>NZ_JBFRVD010000992.1:0-410 GCF_041474985.1 Vibrio sp. 10N.222.49.C9
GCGTTATAGTCGCCGCACGCATGCAATCACATCTTCGCGTTGACAAGTGGACGCCTCGCGCAGAGGCCCTCATTGAACAGTATCAAGCAGAGCTGCCGAGCAACATTAAGGTTAATATCCTCTTTAATCAGCAAGGGTATACCGAATCGCGACTATCGGAGTTAAGCGGTAGCTTGCTGCTCGGTTTTAGCATTATCTTGGTGGTGCTGCTGCTCACACTCGGCTTTAGAGCTGCAATTATGGTGGCAATCGCTCTTCCTTTAACTTCTATGCTCACCTTGGTATTGATGAAGTTTACAGGGATCCCTATCAATCAGATGTCCGTCACAGGCCTGATTGTGGCATTGGGCATAATGGTCGATAACGCCGTAGTGATGGTGGATACTATTCAGACCTACCGACTGCAAGGT
>NZ_JBFRVD010000993.1:0-263 GCF_041474985.1 Vibrio sp. 10N.222.49.C9
ACTATGTAAGGCCAACCAAGGCTTGATGGAGTTTGTGGAGATGTTCAAGGCACCTATCAAGGTTTTACATCCACTGCTAACCGCAACTCAGGAAGGCAACTTTAACGGTACGGAAGGACTATCAGCACTGCCATTTGATGGCATGATTTTGGCTCACTCCAATGAATCCGAGTGGACCACATTCCGCAACAACAAGAACAATGAGGCATTCCTTGACCGTGTTTACATCGTAAAGGTCCCGTACTGCTTGCGAGTCTCTGAAG
>NZ_JBFRVD010000994.1:0-538 GCF_041474985.1 Vibrio sp. 10N.222.49.C9
GCTGCACTTTCATTGCAAACCGCAGGTGCAGAAGCGATTGTGATCTGCACGAATACCATGCATAAGGTGGCAGAGGATATTGAGCAGGTTATCTCAATTCCTCTACTCCACATTGCGGATGCGACCGCGCGAACCCTCAAGCAAGAAAATATCGATAAGGTTGCATTGCTGGGTACCGCCTTCACCATGGAGCAAGACTTTTATAAGCAGCGACTGACCGACCAGGCTATTTGTGTATTAGTGCCCAATGAAGAGCAGCGCAAACAGATCCATACGATCATCTATGATGAATTGTGTCAAGGTAAGATCTTGCCTGAATCTCGCCAGATCTACCTTGATATTATTACAGACTTAAAATCTCGAGGAGCCGAAGGCGTGATTCTCGGCTGCACAGAGATTGGGCTGCTGGTTAACAAGGAACACACAGATGTCCCTTTGTTTGATACCACGCTGATTCACGCTTCTTCCGCAGTAGAGTGGTCCCTGACCTAAAAGAGCAGAAATCAATAGAGGGCACTCTTACCTACCAATCAATACC
>NZ_JBFRVD010000995.1:0-283 GCF_041474985.1 Vibrio sp. 10N.222.49.C9
GACCATAAACTCCAGCCGTTATCATCCGACTGCCAGACAATATCAACTTCTGCTTGGCGTATCTTAAGCGGTGCCTGGAATACCTCACCATAAGGCAAGGTATCATCAAGCATAGTGACGGTTGCTTTGGCGAGATCTGAGCGACCAAATATACGCGCTTCTAAGGTATGAAAGCCAGGGATCAGCTCCCAGTAGTTCATACGGCCATCTTTTACCTTAGCCGAGTAGCGAAGTGACTCTATGCCTTTACCCATAGATACACGAATATCTTGGACTGTACCTC
>NZ_JBFRVD010000996.1:0-267 GCF_041474985.1 Vibrio sp. 10N.222.49.C9
GATTATTACTGCTGACCAATGACGGTATTTTACAGGCTAAATTGACTCAACCTGATTCAAAATCCCCAAAGACCTATTGGGTACAAGTAGAAGGCGCACCATCAGAGCAAGATCTGGATAAGCTGCGCAATGGTGTAGAGCTAAAAGACGGCATGACCCTACCCGCACAGGTAGAAATCATGCCAGAGCCTGAGGTATGGGATAGAAACCCTCCAGTGCGCTTCCGCGCGGCCATTCCAACCACTTGGCTTGCGATTACCATTATAG
>NZ_JBFRVD010000997.1:0-353 GCF_041474985.1 Vibrio sp. 10N.222.49.C9
GTCATGACGAAGGTGACCGAACTGCGCACCTCAGCTGGTGGTGTTCAAGAAGGCAATATTAATCCCTCTGCCCTAAATGACGTCCAAAGTAAGATTGGCGCCCTACAAACAGCTATAAACATAGTCCAAGAGAACTATCCAGATCTGAATACGCATGAGCTGGTTACTGGGTACATGAAAGCAGTTGAAGAAACTCAAAAACAAGTGAGCGCAGCACTACGTCTATTCAACGCCAACACCATGAAATACAACGAAACGCTCCAGGTATTTCCCAACAACATCATTAACAACTTAATCTCTAGAAAGAAAAAACTGAGCTTCTACACCGATCAACAAGCAGAAGACAATTTCAC
>NZ_JBFRVD010000998.1:0-301 GCF_041474985.1 Vibrio sp. 10N.222.49.C9
ATCTCTAGGTTTGCTAAGTCTTGAGCAATGTTTTGCTCAGTTTTTGCATCGTCAGAGCGCAATGAATCAAGAAAGTCTAAGTACTCTTGGTCCACATCACCTGTCACGTATTGGCCACTGAATACAGAGGTTTCAAACGTCTTAATATCAGGGTTGCCCTCGCCTACTGCAGCAACAAGGTCTTCTAGTGATTGGAACATCAGTCCGTCAGCGCCGATAAGCTTAGAAATCTCATCCACTTCACGACCGTGAGCAATCAACTCATTAGCGCTTGGCATATCGATGCCGTACACATTCGGGA
>NZ_JBFRVD010000999.1:0-342 GCF_041474985.1 Vibrio sp. 10N.222.49.C9
GTTGTGGACTCGTCAGTGCGTCCCCTTTTTCTAGTGTTTCCGCAAGATAGCGCTGTGTCATCTCGATAAAGGCCTGCAGCTGCACATATTTGGCCTGCCCTAGCCCTTTATGTTGACAAAACTTCTCTTGCGGAGCGGTTAATATATGCCGTAATGAACCAAAGGATTTCAACAGATGGTCAGCAAGTTCTAAGACATTCATCCCCGGACATCCTGTGCGTAAGAAAATAGCGAGCAATTCAGCATCCGTTAACGAGCTTGGGCCATGATTGATTAGCTTTTCTCGAGGGAGAGACTCTTTAGGCAGTGCTTTTAATGTCATCTTATCCCCTTGCAGATCTG
>NZ_JBFRVD010001000.1:0-358 GCF_041474985.1 Vibrio sp. 10N.222.49.C9
TAAGTCAGCTTTTTAAGGTGATTAGCCAAGGGCGTAGGCGTGATTATCTGCAAGGAAAGAAGCCTAGCTACCGTGCACCTGTTCCTGTCGTTGTGGTGGGAAACATCACAGCGGGTGGCAACGGCAAAACACCTGTAGTGGTGTGGTTGGTTGAAAGCTTGCAGGCTCAGGGCTTGACTGTCGGTGTGGTTTCCAGAGGGTATGGTGCCAAGGCTCCAAACTACCCCTTGCTAGTAGGTCAGGATACACCAACCAAACATTGTGGTGATGAGCCAAAGCTTATTGCTCAGCGCACCGGGGCGATTGTGGTAGTTGACCCAGTACGCTCGAATGCGGTTAAGCACCTGCTACAGAATGA
>NZ_JBFRVD010001001.1:0-247 GCF_041474985.1 Vibrio sp. 10N.222.49.C9
GTCTGGGAAGCGTAGACACAATTCATCAATAACCGCATTCACTACTGCATGAAACTCAGGCTGAATCTTATCCAACGAACAACTGTTTACGATATACCCGTGATCATCAAGCCCATTTCCCTGCTCTGACATGTTTAGTCCTCTCTAGGCATAAGGCCCTTTAGCAAAGTTAGCCGCACACTGCTTGGCGATATCTATGATACGGCTTCTTGCTGCATCCATTTCTGAATGCAATCCATAGAATAAG
>NZ_JBFRVD010001002.1:0-410 GCF_041474985.1 Vibrio sp. 10N.222.49.C9
CCAAGGAAGCCACCGAAAACGATAGACGTTAGGTTTGGTAGAATCTCTACAAGGATGATGCGAATCTTTGACTCACCCATTACCTCAGCCGAGATGATGTATTCTTTGTGTCTTAGTGCCATGGTTTGCGAACGGATAACACGTGCCCCCCATGGCCAGGATGTGAGTCCGAGTAACAAGGTTATGACTAATGAGCTGACCTGTCCGAGGAAGGCGGCGAGTACAATTAGCAGCGGTAGCTGAGGGAAAACCAAGAATACGTTAGTGACGAAGTTCATCCACTCATCAACTTTGCCACCTAGGTAGCCAGAAGTCACACCAACCGCTACAGCTAGAGTCATTGCAATAATGCCAGCAGACAGAGCAACAGTTAGCGACTTCTTACCGCCGTGTAACACTTGGCTGTATAC
>NZ_JBFRVD010001003.1:0-504 GCF_041474985.1 Vibrio sp. 10N.222.49.C9
GTTTTTAGCCACTCACGCTCTTCAGGTTGGAAAGAGCACTTACCCGTCTTAAGCCAGCGCTTACGATTTGGCTCGCCAATGCCAATATCGGCATCGATAGGGCTGATATTGATGTCTCCCATGACGATTAACTGCTCATCGCTGTTGTGATGATCATTTAGGTAGGTCATGAGATCTTTATAGAACTGGCGCTTATAGGGGTACTTAGTCTCGTGGGAGATATTATCGCCCTGCGGGAAGTAGCCATTAAGGATGGTCACCGGCTGGCCTTGTTCGTCTTCTACTGTCACCATGATCATGCGCTTTTGATGATCTTCATTGTCAGTAGGAAAGCCTTTTTGTACTGAGATAGGCTCTTTCTTACAAAGCATCGCTACACCGTAATGGGCCTTTTGACCATGGTGATACACCTTGTATCCCATTGCCTCGACATCTTCGATAGGGAAGGCTTCGTCATGTACCTTGATTTCCTGCAGTCCGATAACGTCTGGCTGATGCTTATCT
>NZ_JBFRVD010001004.1:0-454 GCF_041474985.1 Vibrio sp. 10N.222.49.C9
GTGCTATCTAGAGGGAAGCGATCATCAACGTCTAGGGTGCCATCGTTGTCGTCATCCGTATCAGCATTGTTGCCTGTACCGTCGTTGTCCGTATCGACAGATTCAGATGCATCCAGCGGGAATCGGTCTTCAACATCCAATACTCCATCGCCGTCATCATCCGTATCCGCTTTGTTCCCTGTGCCATCGCTATCGGTATCTTGTGTTTCCGTTTCATCGAGCGGGAAACGGTCAACACTATCAATGACACCATCGTCATCGCTGTCAGCATTGAGATGATCAGTACCTAATTCAGCTTCTTCCGTGTCACTAAGACCATCATTATCGTCATCAGTATCGGCGTTATCACCAATACCATCGCTATCATTGTCTGATGCTTCAGCGCTATCGAGGGGGAATAGATCTATCGAATCTAACGCTCCATCACCATCGGTGTCTGCGTTGAAGGGGTTTG
>NZ_JBFRVD010001005.1:0-282 GCF_041474985.1 Vibrio sp. 10N.222.49.C9
CGTGATGGCTAAAGTGTTTGGCATTAAGCCTGAGCGAACCCACACTATGGATGTCAGTTCAGTACAAGGTAAAACCTTTGAATATCAGTGTGGCTGTCGTAGCTACCCTCTTTCTATTCGCCGCCACAACAAGGTCCTGCGCGGAGAGAGCCAATATACCTGTCGCAGTTGTGGTAACGGATTAACCTTCACTGGCAAGCAGCTCAGCTAATCAACGCACCTGTTTCTTATAAAACCAACTAACTCCACTGGAAGTACCGTCATACTCAGCTGAACAAAATC
>NZ_JBFRVD010001006.1:0-389 GCF_041474985.1 Vibrio sp. 10N.222.49.C9
CTCGTGCATCTCTGCCATTCCGGCGAAACGTCGCAAGGTGCCTATCTTCCACATGGAAGCGGGTAACCGTTGTTTTGACCAACGTGTGCCGGAAGAGACTAACCGCAAGATTGTTGACCATACTGCGGACATTAACCTCACTTACAGCACCATCGCGCGTGATTACCTGATTGCTGAGGGCTTGCCTGCTGACCGCGTCATTAAGACGGGCAGCCCTATGTTCGAGGTATTGAACCATTATATGCCTCAAATAGATGGCTCCGATGTGTTGTCACGTTTGGGCTTGCAGAAAGGTCAGTTTTTTGTGGTCAGTGCGCACCGTGAAGAGAACGTAGACTCACCGAAGCAATTGCTTAAACTTGCTCAGACGCTGAATACGGTGGCGGAGC
>NZ_JBFRVD010001007.1:0-300 GCF_041474985.1 Vibrio sp. 10N.222.49.C9
ACCCTATACCGTTGAATCATCTGCATTATCGAATGATCTACCACAGACGCTACCTGCACGATGAAAACCATAAGCAGAAAAGAGAACAGATCAAGGCTATCTTCAAACAGCATCAAAAATAGTAATTTGTAGCTCCCATCATGGCCTTTGACAGCTCTATCTGGGTTTGGATTCCCCTCGCAATCGCTATAGCACTTGCTTTGATTGGCAAAAAGCGCGCAGCTTTTGCCACTCTTGCAGTTGCTTTATTAGGGGCTTGGTTTGAGGCTCGCCTTTCTATAACAGGGCTGCTCGTTACCG
>NZ_JBFRVD010001008.1:0-427 GCF_041474985.1 Vibrio sp. 10N.222.49.C9
TAACAGAACCCTGCCTTGGCACACCCCTGATACTGAACAATCAGCTGGGCATTATTCCCTTGCTCCAAGATGGGCACGCTAATGGTCACAGGCTCTGTGTAAATGTTGACTAGGCCGAAAAACTCATCTTCATAAGGCGTCCCTTCTTTTAAAGAGATCTCACCTAAAGTGGCATTTTCTGCACTGACATCAAATCGAGATTGATAGAGGTAGTAGCCATCGGTGACTTGCCATGTGAGTCGTACTTGTTTTCCTTGCTGAACAAAATCAAACGGGAAGGCTTGCTCAACACGTAAAAAGCTAGGCTGACCGAAGCTTGGTTGCTCAAAGCCACTTTGAACAGGCGAGCTTGATTCACTGTTAAACGAGGCAACGGAGACCTGAGAGAAAAAAAGCAATAAAAATGAGAGTAAAACGGTGCGCATAG
>NZ_JBFRVD010001009.1:0-334 GCF_041474985.1 Vibrio sp. 10N.222.49.C9
GTACAACATCTGGAGTTGTGATGTTGCTAGGAACGGACGCTTCAAATTCTGCAGCACAAAGGTGTGAACTCACTGACGCTACAACCGCTGCTAGTATTAGATTTTCATAAGATGTTCTCCACTAAATGAAAGTGTTGGTTTATTTTAAGGTTCGTTAAGTCCATCTAACCGAATTAACAGGAAATCGTTAACTAAGCGTTTTAAGTCTATCTATTTGCTATCAGTCATTTTTCAGGCCGAATTGCATTTTATTAACGATCTGCTCAAGAGATGTTGCTAATGTTAGCTTCTTTCCTAAACTGAATACAGTTACATTTAGTCAATAGTAAATTGT
>NZ_JBFRVD010001010.1:0-350 GCF_041474985.1 Vibrio sp. 10N.222.49.C9
GGAAGTTTTTATCGCCATATTCTTAATCCTCCTTGCTCAATGACGCCCAGTTACTGTGTAACACTCGCTCTAGCTCTAATGCACTTTTTTGCACGGCATCTTGAGCAACCGCGAGCGTCTTTTTGCCTCCCTCAAAGTCTCCTGGAGTGAGGTCAAATACGGTGCTATAAGTATCTGCACAGGTTTCAAACGCACGACTTCTTGGTATCGTTGCCATCATCACCTGATCTTGCAGAAGATAGTTCATCTCAGTAAGAACAGAAACCTGCTTCTTGTTGTCATCTTCAAACATGGTTGGCACCATGCGAACAAACTCCAAGCCATGCCAATCTTCAGGGAACATCTCATAC
>NZ_JBFRVD010001011.1:0-372 GCF_041474985.1 Vibrio sp. 10N.222.49.C9
CCTCAAGTGCACATATCTTGACCTCAGGCCTAATAGGGGAGCAATACATTAGCTTGATACCTGGCTTTATTGACGAGGATGTAGACTTACTCGCAGATGGTGACCTGATAGAGGATACTAAATCGGCACTGGTGCTTGAGGATTTGATTGGACAGTTCTTGTATAGCGTTGGTGATGGCTCAGGAGAATAAGTATGAAATGCATTCTTAGATTTATCTCATTGATTTTAATGCTTTGTTCGCCGATTGTCTGGGGCGCAACTATTGATAAAACTCAGCCGTATCAGATGATGGAGCAAGTTGGGAGCAATACGTTTGACAGACTCAAAAATGAACAGGCGCAATTAAGAGAATCTCCAGACCAACTTAAAGT
>NZ_JBFRVD010001012.1:0-207 GCF_041474985.1 Vibrio sp. 10N.222.49.C9
GGCCTTCGAGTAATAAAGCTCTGTCTCTTGATTGGGCAACTGCACGGTTATCGGCGCAGCCAAAGCCTTGCCTATACAAAGCATTAATAAGAAGATTACGTAAGCAGATGCTATCGAGCGAGGGCTAATCATTCGTCATTATCTGCCTATTAGCCAAAGTCGCGGATTAACAAGAGCTCAATACTACTCATGTCTGGGCCTATATGT
>NZ_JBFRVD010001013.1:0-318 GCF_041474985.1 Vibrio sp. 10N.222.49.C9
CAACACCCAGATTGGCTCTTTGCGAAGCAGGCTTAATAGCGGGGACAACACCGACGATGGGAATAGAGAACTTCTCTCTTAATCTAGGAAGGACCACTGTACTTGCGGTATTACACGCAATCACGACTAAAGAGATGCTTTGAGTCTCAATGAAGTGCTGCACGTAGTGCTCCACTCGATCAACTAACTCTTCTTGTGCCAACTCCCCATAAGGGTATGCCTGGTTATCAAATGCATAGGTAACACTCACCCACGGAAGCCTTGCCTTTATGTCTTTAAATACAGAAATGCCACCCACTCCGGAGTCAAACATTAAGA
>NZ_JBFRVD010001014.1:0-280 GCF_041474985.1 Vibrio sp. 10N.222.49.C9
CTACACCCCAATATCTCTCCATGACATCTTAGCAGTCAGACAAGTAGTAGACGGGACCACAACCCGTAACGCAGTCATCAAAAGCCTAATCCGCATTAACGACACCAAATACACCCCAATTGGCAGATACAGTTTTGAGGGCATACCTCAAGATCTCTATGGTGCAGGGGAGAGCATCTCTCTCGTTAAATACATCTCTAACTTAAGCGCGAAACCGCCTGAAATTTATATTGATCAGGATGGCATCGAACAAGTTGATTACGAAAAAATCAGCTTTAAA
>NZ_JBFRVD010001015.1:0-473 GCF_041474985.1 Vibrio sp. 10N.222.49.C9
CTATGGATGTAGCACTTTGGACTGGCGGCGCACTGCGTCACACCGAGGTGTTTTCCTATGCAGGCAACTCTGTCACCAGTGATATCGCGTTTGCTTTTGGCACGCCAATTAACGATGCCGAAGAGATTAAGGTTAAGTATGGCTGTGCTATGAGTGAATTGGTCAGTAAAGATGACACAGTTAACGTTCCTAGCGTTGGCGGTCGACCATCTCGCAGTTTACAAAGACAAACCTTATCTGAAGTGATAGAACCGCGTTATACTGAGCTTATGGGTTTAATAAACCAAGCGATTGAAAACGCTCAAAACAAGATGCGAGAGAACGGTGTTAAACACCATCACATTGCAGCTGGTATCGTATTAACTGGCGGCGCATCGCAAATAGAAGGTTTAGCCGAATGTGCAGAACGCGTATTTGGCAATCAAGTTAGAATCGGTAAGCCTACGGAAGTAAAAGGCTTAACAGATTACGTA
>NZ_JBFRVD010001016.1:0-262 GCF_041474985.1 Vibrio sp. 10N.222.49.C9
GTCTCAGTGGATGGCGCGGTAGCACTTAATGACGTGGTATTCACCGTGGTGTCAGGTTACTTAGACTTAGCAGCTAAAGCATACGACTTGGGTGTATTCGCCTTCGATGACCCGACAACCCTGCAGATTGATGCGCAAGGCGTCGAGTTCGAGAAAGGTAAAGACTACAGCGTGTATGCCATCAATGATCTAGCGAATATTAATGCGCTTGTTATTGAAGACAATCGTCGTCCTGTCGCGACCAGTGCCACCTTGAGTGTGC
>NZ_JBFRVD010001017.1:0-421 GCF_041474985.1 Vibrio sp. 10N.222.49.C9
GATGGAAGACACTAGCGAGTCTGATATCACGGTTAAGATCACCGGTTCACAGTGGAAGTGGCACTACAGCTACTTTGACCATGACGTTGAGTTTTTCAGTTATCTCTCCACCAGTAATGAGCAAATTGAGGGTACGGATGAAAAGGGTGAGCATTACCTACTTGAGGTAGACAATGCGTTGGTGCTTCCTGTCGGCAAAAAAATCCGTTTCTTAATGACCTCTGATGATGTGATTCACTCTTGGTGGGTGCCTGATTTTGCGGTGAAAAAGGACACTATCCCAGGGTTTATCAACGAGGCGTGGACCAAGATTGATAAACCGGGAATCTATCGCGGGCAATGTGCAGAGCTGTGTGGGCGCAATCATGGCTTTATGCCTATCGTAGTCCAAGCCGTTGAGGCTGCAGAATTTGATGAGTGG
>NZ_JBFRVD010001018.1:0-571 GCF_041474985.1 Vibrio sp. 10N.222.49.C9
AGCCATTGCAGTAGTGAGCGCCACAATAGGATGCTGTGGGACATATCATCAAGACCACTGAGTACGGTTGAACCTGTGGTGGTAATCCCCGACATAGTTTCAAAGTAGGCATCGGTGAAGCTGATATGGTTGATGAAGACAAACGGTAGGGCGGCAAAGATAGTACTTACCACCCACACCAGTGTCGTGACCAAGAAAACATCTCTGACATTGAGTTTGAACTGTTTAGTACGCCCGAAGCTTAAGCAAATAAATGAGACCAAGTGGGTGATAACAATCGCTTGGGCAAATTCAACGAAGCCACTGCCGGGATTAAATATCGCCAGAATAGTCGGTGGATACATGAACAGGGCTAGCTTTGATAGCACCAGCCCAAGAACAAACAGTATCGGTCGTACGTTTACCATTGGTAGGTTGGCCTACAAGAAGAACGGGCTTGGTTGGAACAAGGTTTCAACGTCCGGCACGTACTTTTTATCGACTAGGAACATCACCACGTGATCGTCTTGCTCAATCATGGTTCTGTCGTGTGCAATTAACACCTCTTCGCCACGCACAATAGCGCCAATGG
>NZ_JBFRVD010001019.1:0-445 GCF_041474985.1 Vibrio sp. 10N.222.49.C9
AAAAAGCACCTGTCTTTATGTCTCAGCAGAACACACGTAAACACATTTATATCGCGTATACCGGTGGTACTATCGGTATGCAAAAATCCGCGAACGGCTATGTACCCGTAGCAGGGTTCATGGAATCGCAACTTGCTGGTATGCCGGAATTCAATCGTCCAGAGATGCCAGAGTACACTATCCATGAGTACGCGCCGCTTATCGATTCTTCCGATATGACCCCTGCTGATTGGCAACAAATTGCCGACGACATCAAGAATAACTACGACAAGTACGATGGTTTCGTGATTCTGCACGGTACCGATACCATGGCGTACACGGCGTCTGCTCTGTCGTTTATGTTGGAGAACCTTGGTAAGCCGGTAATCGTAACAGGGTCTCAGATTCCCCTTGCTGAACTGCGCTCAGATGGTCAAGCCAATTTGCTTAATGCCCTGCATATTGC
>NZ_JBFRVD010001020.1:0-516 GCF_041474985.1 Vibrio sp. 10N.222.49.C9
CTCAGGACGCTGAGTATTTAGCCAGATACCGCCATCAAGCACTAAATTGCTCAGTTTAGAGAGTAGAGGAACTAAGATTTTCTCTAGCAGGTTAACCATGTAAACAGAGTCATCGCTGTTTAGAACTAACTTACCATCGCTGCCTAGTTCAGCCACTTTGCGTTCGATCAGAGACTGTTTTTCGTTGTTAAAGTTAACAGTATCTTTCGGGTTGGCAAACAAACCATCCACATCGCAAATTTCGTAAGGTACGTTCGCGTAGCTGTACGTCTCTGTATTTAGTAGAGCGATCAACTCGTCGTGTTCAAACTTATCGGCTAATTCCAAGAACTTAAGCAAGTAGATGATCTGATGGTCACCCCAGTAGCCAATGTTGCTCCACTCATCTTCTGGATCTAGAAGCTCCCAATCAATACCCTCTTTAGTAATGCGGTAAGGGTTAAAGCCATCAACAGTTGATGCGTTAACAAACTTAGCGATGAATGATTTGATGAAGCCAGGGTAGCTGAGTGCCAT
>NZ_JBFRVD010001021.1:0-288 GCF_041474985.1 Vibrio sp. 10N.222.49.C9
TCCATGTTGAAGTGATTGTTCGTCACATCAATATCAATCAGATCACCACTCGCAGATCGTGCGAATTTACCGTAACCCACATCAACTGAACCATACATGACAAGATCTTTGGCAAGATAACCCGCAGCGAAATATCCAACCCAAGGCTTAGCCTTATCTAGACCGTCAGCAGCATAGAAAGTCACTTCATTGTAAATGTTGCCGATGATGAAATTGTAACCAACACCGGCTTCCCAATACCCCTCAGAATCAACTTCCCCGAATACACGCCAATCTTCAGATAAATCA
>NZ_JBFRVD010001022.1:0-339 GCF_041474985.1 Vibrio sp. 10N.222.49.C9
ACCCTACGTATTATACGTCGTACGTCGTAGACGCAGTGTCGCCGCCTGTACCTGTCCAGTTAGTGTGGAAGAATTCGCCACGCTCACGGTCGATACGCTCATAGGTGTCAGCACCGAAGTAGTCACGTTGAGCTTGCAGAAGGTTCGCTGGCAGACGAGCTGTCGTGTAACCATCAAGGAACGACAGCGCCGAAGTCGTACACGGCATTGGGATACCCACTTCTAAAGACTTAGCCGCAACCTTACGCCATGCACCTAGGCAGTTCTCTAGGATGGCTTTGAAGTAAGGGTCTGAACCAAGGAATGCAATCTCAGGATCCGTATCAAACGCATCACGGA
>NZ_JBFRVD010001023.1:0-373 GCF_041474985.1 Vibrio sp. 10N.222.49.C9
CACGGCTCTGGTGTTAAGCCCATTATTGGTGCTGACTTCACAATGCAATCGGACGAGTTTGGTGATGAACTGACTCGTCTAACGGTTCTTGCGGCCAACAATCAAGGCTACAAAAACCTGACCTTGTTGATCTCAAAGGCTTACCTTAGAGGGCACATTCAGCATCAGCCCGTCATTGATAAGGCGTGGCTTGCTGAGCTAAATGAAGGCTTGATCGTCCTTTCTGGTGGTAAGAGTGGTGAGGTAGGTAAAGCCTTGCTCAAAGGCAATCATGACCTTGCTGCGCAATGCGTTGGGTTTTATCAGCAACATTTTCCAGATCGATTTTATCTAGAGTTGACGCGAACCGGTCGTGTTGATGAGGAGAGCTATC
>NZ_JBFRVD010001024.1:0-295 GCF_041474985.1 Vibrio sp. 10N.222.49.C9
AATACGGCTTCTTTGATTATTCCATTGGACTAGGTACCAATCTTTATACTCCGCTATGGAAAGGCGCTGCTGTTGATGTTCGTCATATCCTACCTATCGCCAATAGTGATGATTACGATGATGGGTACTATGAATCTGATGCTTTGGAAAGCGAAATTGATCGCGCCTTAGTGCATCAAGCATTTCGTCTACCTGCTAACACCATGACGCTATTTAGCGCTGGTCTAATCAGGAGCGATTACTATGGCGGGCAAAATGAAACCCAGTGGTACAGCACCAGCGGTATGCATAATCT
>NZ_JBFRVD010001025.1:0-372 GCF_041474985.1 Vibrio sp. 10N.222.49.C9
AACTAACTCTCTGATTTTTATATGCTTGTGATTGCTTATTTGTGAGAGTGAACTTTTGCTGTTTAACTCGAGGAGAGCCGGTTATCTTCAATCCTTGCAAAAGAACCAAGCTCTGAAAAGGGCGGTGATAATTAGCCTATTTGTGTTTATAAGGTGGGGATGGAGCATAAAACACAGATAAATTAAGTATCACCTTAAACGGGTTAGCCGCTATGAAGTGGGCTGATTGATTTGGACGGTTTAGTTACTTGAATCTCCCTTTTTGTCATTGCGATTAACCTAGTGCTAATGCTGAAAGTGCAAATATGTTGTGAGGTCGCTTTCATAACCGTCGCCTCTAAAGAGTTGTCTTGTTAGTGAACACACTCAGTA
>NZ_JBFRVD010001026.1:0-333 GCF_041474985.1 Vibrio sp. 10N.222.49.C9
GACTGATGCCAAGACTCTGGTAGTCACCTCGCTTTCGGGTGAGGAAGTATTGCGGGTCACTATCGACAACGATGGTAATTACCTTGTTACTCAGTCTCAGCCTATCGAGCAAGATCCAACTACAGACCTAACCAAACTAGTGCTACCTGTCATTGCCAGTGACTCCGAGGGTGATAGTGGCAGTGCAAATATTAACATCAACATTACCGATAACGTCGCACCCACAGCCCCAACCAGCCCAGTAGCGTATATAGAAACCGGCGAAGTTGGCCAAACAAATACTGGCAATATTAGCTTTACTCCAGGCAGTGATGCTGTTGAAACTTTAGTGAT
>NZ_JBFRVD010001027.1:0-306 GCF_041474985.1 Vibrio sp. 10N.222.49.C9
TTACTGCCACTGTAAAGGGTAGAAATTAGCTGCTTGGATTGAGTAAGGTTCGCAGGTATGTGCTGCTCTTCAACGGTTTTTTGATTGCGAACCTCAAACTCCACCTGCCAGCGGTCGTCATCATTGTCGATGTCCACACACTCAAGCTGCAATGTACCTACTTCTGTCAACTTGCTGCTGAGTTGAACTTCTACTCTGCGCTTTTGATTCGCCTCTAGCTCCTCATCACTGCCACTGTCAAGAGAAGCGATAGAAGGAGGAAGAGCCTGCATTAAGTCGCTATCTACGGTGTGAAGTGTGCCATTG
>NZ_JBFRVD010001028.1:0-294 GCF_041474985.1 Vibrio sp. 10N.222.49.C9
GCTCTACTCTGACATGCAACAACTGCTGGAGCTGAATCAGAAACATTATAAGCATCAGTACTTTAACCTATGCTACTCACCAGATGAGCTTTCTCTAGAGCAAGCCATCAGAGCCCTATGTGATGCCTCAGAGCAAGCGGTGCGTGATGGCGCGGTACTACTAGTGCTATCCGATAGAAACCTAGAAAAAGGTAAGCTGCCTATTCCTGCTGCTATGGCAGTGGGCGCAGTACAAAACCGATTGGTGGAAGCGCAGTTGCGCTGTGATACCAATATCATCGTTAAAACCGCCAC
>NZ_JBFRVD010001029.1:0-358 GCF_041474985.1 Vibrio sp. 10N.222.49.C9
ACCCTCGTTACTCCAATCACAAATATGGTCATTCAAGCACTGACTGCACGGCAAAGTCGTTCGGCCGCAACAGTCGCACTTTCCTTTACCGTCTGTCGTCACTTGGCCCTCAGTCTCGCACTCACTGCACCATTCGTCCGCCAGGTGAAGACCTATAAAAGAAAGGTCCCAACCCTTCTGCTCAGCCACAAACACACGACTGTTCATTACTGATTTCTTCAAATCATCTTCGTTGAAACCTTTTGTCCCAACCCATCGAAATGTTTCTTCAGCATTGAACGCAAAAGTTAACTTGCAAACCTCTGCTTCAACAGGATTCTCAGGCACAGAAACTGCTGCAATCGAACCTGCACCGCCA
>NZ_JBFRVD010001030.1:0-357 GCF_041474985.1 Vibrio sp. 10N.222.49.C9
CAGTAATGCAGCCCCAGGTGTCGACCATGCCGTTAATATGGGGGTTTTATAAAAGAGGGATAAGCCTATAGTGGTCACCGCCATCCCTACACCTAGCGCCCACAGCCATGAACTGATTTGCTCAGCACTGGCACCCGCTGCATTAGCGGCTTGAAAGATAATGACCGCAGAGCTGGTATAGCCGACCAACACCGCAATAAACCCTGCGGTAACATGAGATAGATTAAAGAAGCGATGGATCTTCTGACCATACTGACTGACGTGCATACCCTTGCCCTTCCCCTATTACTATAAACAGCATCCTTTGTGCGTAATAACGCTCAAATCAAAAGATAGCACTTGTGCGCTATAACGTAC
>NZ_JBFRVD010001031.1:0-388 GCF_041474985.1 Vibrio sp. 10N.222.49.C9
GTTGAGCAAGGCATTATCAATATGCTCTATTTCTTGCTCTGCCATTAGTACTTGCGCCGCCTCGTTCATGTAAGGCGCAAGAATACGGTTCACATAGAATCCGGCGGTATCTTTGACCACAATCGGAGTCTTTCCTTGCTTACGAGCGAGCGCTACCACAGTGGCCACAGTTTCATCTGAGGTCGTTGCATGGGGTATCACTTCAACCAACGGCATCTTCTCTGCTGGGCTAAAGTAATGCAGGCCTACGATGTTTTCTGGCCTTTGAGCACCTTCAGCTATCTGATGAATAGGCAAAGATGAGGTGTTAGACGCAAAGATAGTGCTGTCTGAACACTCATTCTCAATCTCTTTCACCATGCTTTGTTTTAGCGCTAGGTCTTCAAAT
>NZ_JBFRVD010001032.1:0-382 GCF_041474985.1 Vibrio sp. 10N.222.49.C9
GCCATAAACGGGGTCGGAGCCCATGTAGATGCATAGCGCAAGCAGCAATACGGTGGCAGCCAAAAACCATGTTGGGTCTTGGGCAAAATTTGCAATCAACATGATGCCAATCAATGCACCAAACAGGGTGCCGATCAGTCGTTTACGTGCCTTTTTTTTTCCTGCTGTTAAGGTGTCAGATATTGCTAGCACATTGACGGTCATCGCTGACCAATAAGGCCGCTCAAGGTTAAAATATAATGCAGAGGCGATGGCTAGACAGAAGGCGAATGCGACCTTTAGCGCAGTTTTGGTTTGGTCTGTCAGTTGAGGTGCAAAGGGCGACATAAAGGTGTGAGGCTGTGGCTACGAGATCCACATATTTTATCGCGGATTGATATAG
>NZ_JBFRVD010001033.1:0-264 GCF_041474985.1 Vibrio sp. 10N.222.49.C9
CTGTGGTGCTAGCCACTGATGCACCGGTTGCTGTTGCTCCGGCAATGAATCAGCAAATGTACAAAAACGTGGCGACCCAAGAGAATATTTCCACACTACAACGTCGTGGAATGACCATCTGGGGTCCAGCGTCTGGCGAACAAGCCTGTGGCGATATCGGTGCAGGTCGAATGTTAGAGCCAATGCAGTTAGTTGAGCGATGCATTGCTCAATTTCAGCCTAAACTATTGCAAGATAAGAAGATTGTAATTACCGCAGGCCCGA
>NZ_JBFRVD010001034.1:0-301 GCF_041474985.1 Vibrio sp. 10N.222.49.C9
ATATTGACAGCTCAAGTCTGTGGTTCTGAATAATGACTCTAACTGTTCGGATAATTGAGCCAAAAACTCAACATAAGCCACCTCTCCAAATTTTTGGATAAATTCTTCGATATTAATAATCTTCAAACCTATGAGAAGATCAGTGTGACTGTGACGAATGGATAGCTGGTTCTTCCAAGAAACAACCGATTCAAAAAGAACGGGGTCAACTGTCCCTGATAAACGGAAGGAGACTTTTGATGAGGCCTGGTTAAGTAGAAAAAGGTGTGCTCTATCACCACTCAAATAATTGAAGTAAGTT
>NZ_JBFRVD010001035.1:0-406 GCF_041474985.1 Vibrio sp. 10N.222.49.C9
CCGAATAATAGGCAATAAATTAGGTCTAGATTGAAGCCAATTAAAGAACAGATGCCAAATAGCACAAATCCGATGAAGAAAGTAGAGAACAGGGTTGCACCTAATGCTAGGGCTGTAATTTCCCATTTCTGGTCTTTAAGGTGATCCAGCTTGATGCCAAGTCCACCTGCAAACAACAGAAATCCCAAGATACCCTTAAGTAAAAAATCTTCAAAGTTAATAGATGCGATGGTCTCACTGGCGACATGAGATAGCTTAAACCAGCCTGCTTGACCTGCAATGATAATCGCTAACGATAGCAACATGGCACCGGCTGTAATCGCAATGGTGGTCTGCATTTTGCCGATTTTACTGTTGATTAATGCGATGAGCGCTGCCCCAGCAGCTAGAAAGCACAGCGTATGGT
>NZ_JBFRVD010001036.1:0-295 GCF_041474985.1 Vibrio sp. 10N.222.49.C9
GCATCATCACTTTTTTGTCTTTCACACCCTTGGCCCAACCCATCACGATGAAGTCTTCACCCAATTGGTTGATCATGTTTGAGCGCATGCCCATCACGTTACCCATGCCCAGAGCAACCATAAACAACAGCGGCAAGACTAAGTGGTAAGCCACACTGCCAACAAATTCAAAGCTCCAACCTGCGTCAATAGAAGGGTTGTAGGCATACCCCGTTGGGAACCAACCTAGGTTTGAAGCAAATAGGAAGTACATACCAAGCGCCATAACCACTGCAGGCACAGATGAAACAACCAC
>NZ_JBFRVD010001037.1:0-274 GCF_041474985.1 Vibrio sp. 10N.222.49.C9
ATGTTTGGCTTTGGCTTTGCTCTTGTACCTTTGTACGACATTCTTTGCGAGCAGCTGGGTATTAACGGCAAAACCTCTACCGTAGCAGTGCAAGAGCCAGAGTCTATGCAAGTGGACGAGTCGCGAACCATAAAGGTCGAGTTTGTTTCGCACATTCCTCCGGGCTTGCCTATCACGTTTGAACCTCAGTCTAAGGTGATGAAGGTTCATCCTGGACAGATAATTCGCACAGCCTATATAGCAACGAACGAATCAAAAACGGCACTAGTGGCTC
>NZ_JBFRVD010001038.1:0-362 GCF_041474985.1 Vibrio sp. 10N.222.49.C9
GGATATGGGACCAACCGAATTTAAGATGCTGCACTTCTTCATGACGCACCAAGAGCGTGTCTATAGCCGTGAGCAGCTTCTGAACCATGTTTGGGGCACCAATGTTTACGTGGAAGATAGAACTGTCGATGTTCACATTCGTCGTCTACGTAAGGCGCTGGAAGCCACTGAGCATCATAAACTTGTTCAAACTGTACGCGGTGCAGGTTACCGATTCTCGACCAAAGCCTAACCAGCAGGCTCGTCGAACTCTGGAGTACGCCTTTAGATGGTAGAAAAACTGACATGGAGAAAGCTGGCTTTAGAGCTGGCTTTTTTTTATACACCTTGGGTTTTGCTTGGATGGTTTGTAGGATACATGC
>NZ_JBFRVD010001039.1:0-298 GCF_041474985.1 Vibrio sp. 10N.222.49.C9
TTCCTCAAGAGACCGGTTGCCACTCAGTTGTCTTCGCTCCCACCACTGTCGGCGTGTCGCCATTAGGTGGTAGGTGTACTGCTTGCCTTTAGCAATGGTTATTGCGCCGTTACGAAGGTAACTCATAGCTGCGCTTAAACTACTGTCTAGAGGGTTTGGGTACCTGTATCTCGCAATATCAGAGAAGTAAAAATACATTTGCTCTCTATCAACAGATAGCAATTTAGATGTCTCTAAATGCATTGTTGAATAGTGATATTCGATACCGTCACTTTTGCGGGTGCGGGGTACTCTGTAC
>NZ_JBFRVD010001040.1:0-272 GCF_041474985.1 Vibrio sp. 10N.222.49.C9
AGATTGCCCTTTACCACCACCAAATTTACGGCGATGCGCCACGGCTCCACCAGCAAAGTCCACGAAGATTGACCCTAGTTTAGGCTCATCCAGCTTTTTTAGTTCTAGACGCTCGCCTAACTGCAAGGCAAACTGACTATCAGGATCATGTTGCAAGCCCCAACGCTCCGCCAATGCTTGGATCTGTAATTGTTTGTCTTCGGACTGCGCTAGAAGTTGAATCTGCAACGTCATCTCTCTAAAGTTTAGGGGTCTGTCGACCTGATTAGGAT
>NZ_JBFRVD010001041.1:0-275 GCF_041474985.1 Vibrio sp. 10N.222.49.C9
AAACCATGGTGGGAAGCTTTAGAGAAACCACGGATAAGTGGCTATCTCAGCGCCTTGCGGCGGATGTGTATATTCATCCTACCGTCAATGCTGCCCCTAGAATGACCGCTTGGCTTGAAAAACAGCCAGAAGTGAAAGAAGTTTGGCAACGCTGGGAAACTGAACTGGTGACCCTTGATAGCAACATTAATCTTGTCAGTACCGGTAATAGCGCTGGAGAGAAAAGTTCGCTCTCTGAGAAGGTCACCATTCCTGACTATTGGCATCATTTACAT
>NZ_JBFRVD010001042.1:0-373 GCF_041474985.1 Vibrio sp. 10N.222.49.C9
CCAAAGAGAGATAGCTAATGACAACTAATGCCCATTGGATCTTTCTTCTTTTCAGTAAAGTCGCACTTTGCGACGGTTTATCTTCAGAGACAGAAACTAGGCGCTCAAAAAAAGGCACCTGTAGCGCGCTCTTAGATTCCTTATAGGCAGGAACAAAGCGATAAACCAACAGTGGCAATAACGCCAGCAAAAAGGCGAGTGGGTATTCAAACTCAACCATGTCTCACCTCGTGATGTTTTATCCAATGAGCCGTCTGCGTATACAAACCTAAACTCTGATGCTGATCGACACTCGCATTTTGCGAATAAGAAAGTGACGCCAGCAACCCATTAAACTGAGTTGAAAATTGGCTCCCTTGGCACTGTTTATCCA
>NZ_JBFRVD010001043.1:0-792 GCF_041474985.1 Vibrio sp. 10N.222.49.C9
GCTAGAAGAGGCGGGCGCTAAGGTTGAAACCGGAGAAGATTGGATCTCTGCTGATATGACAGGTCGTGAGCTTAAGGCTATCACTGTTCGTACGGCCCCACACCCAGGTTTCCCGACCGACATGCAAGCGCAGTTTACTCTGCTTAACATGATGGCTAAAGGTGGCGGTGTCATTACTGAAACCATCTTTGAAAACCGCTTCATGCATGTGCCTGAACTGCAGCGTATGGGCGCAAAAGCAGAAATCGAAGGCCACTCAGTGATTTGTGGTGATAGTGATGAGCTAAGTGGTACTCAGGTTATGGCAACAGACCTTCGTGCATCAGCGAGCTTGGTGATTGCAGGTTGCATCGCTAAGGGCGAAACAATCGTCGATCGTATTTACCACATTGATCGTGGTTATGATCGTATTGAACATAAGCTCAGCTTGTTGGGTGCCAATATCGAAAGATTTAGTGACTAATTAGGTTGTTTAGATGCTATTTCAGGCCGAAACCATATGGTTTCGGCTTTTTTATTTGGTAGACTTGTAGGGCTAAATACCGCTATTGTCTGCGGGCTTATGCAATTAGCCCTAGGTCAACATGGGTCGCAACCTTCTTAAAGAATAATGTCCCCGAGATTTGGATATGTCGGGTATAACCATATAACTGCGAAGGATATCGCTAGGAATGAAACAATGATTGCTTTACTGCGCATATTTATGGTCGCAATTTTTGCTGTACTGATGTTTGTGTTTGGCTGTGGCTACTGCCTATTTAGCCCTAGAAACCCAAAACACGTATTTAGATT
>NZ_JBFRVD010001044.1:0-403 GCF_041474985.1 Vibrio sp. 10N.222.49.C9
CTATTAATTCTATCAGCCGAGAAGAGATGCAAGGTCTCGCGGGTTCGTGGGATGAATTGAACGCCACCCCCGAAGCCACTTCGAATAAACAGCTAAAATCTGCAGAGGCAAGACGCCGAATAGAACAAATGCGCGAAATCAGGGAAAGCGGATTGACACTGGAAGAGGCTCGCGAGTTGGGGTTACTACACTAATTCCACACGAGACTAGTACGCTCAGCAATGGGCATATGACAAAAATTACTCTGTCGTATTGTTTTTATTTTCAACTTAAAATACGACACAAGAACGCATGTACTCACTATAAGGGTATGTGCGTTTTTTTATGCGTTTCTCTTCTCCTAGGTCAAAGAATAATCTCACCGTTGGCATAAAATAATCATTAAGGTCAACAGACCCTAGAG
>NZ_JBFRVD010001045.1:0-269 GCF_041474985.1 Vibrio sp. 10N.222.49.C9
GTGTCTACATCGGTGGTATCTATGGTGGTTCCATTGCCGCTATCTTGCTGAAAACACCAGGCACTCCGGCCTCAGCCGCAACGGTGCTTGATGGGCATACTCTGGCTGCCAAAGGCCAAGCGGCGAGAGCGCTGAGTATCTCGGCAATCGCTTCGTTTGTGGGCGGGTTGATCAGTACAATCGTTTTCATCGCTATTGCTCCACTGCTAGCAAACTTCGCATTGCGATTTAATGCACCAGAATACTTTGCATTGGCTCTATTTGGTCTA
>NZ_JBFRVD010001046.1:0-288 GCF_041474985.1 Vibrio sp. 10N.222.49.C9
GCCCTATCCAGCGGCAAAGATTCACTCCATTGCGGGTGAAACAGAGTGGTTTTTAGATTCAGATGCAGCAAGCAAGATTGCTTAAGATAAGAATATTAGGAGAGAGTGTATGAAAGGTGATATTGGTGTAGTTGGACTCGCAGTAATGGGTCAAAACCTTATCTTAAACATGAACGACCACGGTTTTAAAGTTGTAGCACACAACCGTACTGCCGCGAAGGTAGATCAGTTCCTTGAAGGCCCAGCGAAGGACACTAACATCGTTGGTGCATACTCGCTGCAAGAGCT
>NZ_JBFRVD010001047.1:0-589 GCF_041474985.1 Vibrio sp. 10N.222.49.C9
TCCTTATGGTGGACTGGTGATAATGATACATCATCGGATTAATCGCTAAAGCCTTTGGAGAATCGGTATTAATGAGGTTGGGTCTGGTTGTTCCACCATGCATTGATGCTGGTGGATAGGTCGCCATCAAACTCAGGATCGAGGATTGGCACGATGCTTTTTGAGCAGCACATTAACGTAGCGAGAGGTTTGTTGGTGCGAGTAAAGATGCAGGTGACTTTCTTCAAACTTTGAGTGATCTCACCAAATTCAGTTTCCCCTTTCTTTGATGAGGCCAGGCATTCCATTTTTTCGTTTGGCCAATCGAAAGTCTTTCCATCTAACACTCCAATGCTAGGGTCGCTCGAGGTGGTAGTGTTGAATCCCTTGATGAAAACAGGATTGCTCGCCAGTTTGCTTGCCATGGAAATAGAGGCTTCGCAGTCTTTCGGTCCGATGAGAATGACAGGTTCACATTCTGCGAACAAAGCAATATGCTCACCATGGGTGATGGTGCTGCTGGGAGAGCATGTTGCCAAAGTAATAGTGGATTCTTTGAGAAGTCGGCTGAGTTCGAATGGGAGAGTGCTACGAGTCATGTCGGTGCCTT
>NZ_JBFRVD010001048.1:0-233 GCF_041474985.1 Vibrio sp. 10N.222.49.C9
CCCCTATACGCCAGATCGTGTATCTGATGTAAAAAAGGTAGCCAAAGATCTCAAGGTGGCTGAATTGGCACCAATCCACAAAGATTTCGTTTCTCAAATTGATGGCTTACTGGTAGGAGAAAATCCAGGTAAGGGGTTGTTTAGAGAGCAAACCTTCTTACAGCCTGATATGAAATTTGTTATCGACTTCCCTGAAGAGTGGCAAACCGTTAATCAAGCTGCCGCTGTAGCTG
>NZ_JBFRVD010001049.1:0-467 GCF_041474985.1 Vibrio sp. 10N.222.49.C9
GTGCAAATAGCTCAATCCAATTCGAACCAATATTGCCTTTGCCACACAGCACTATGCCAACACGCTTTTGCGCTTGGAATAGCTGACTGTGCAAAGACTCAAGCAGCTCAGGTACCTTGTTGGTTCTCACCACGGCAATTAGGCTCAGCTCTGAGTCTGTCTCAAACATGAACTCAACAGGTACTCCCTTGAGGGTTTGATAAAAACCAAAGCAGTGATTGGCATTATTCGTCACGCCTGCGCCAACGGCGGCGATCAGGGACATGCCTGACTTGACCTCCACTCCCACCTCAAGGTGAGCAGATTCAATGCACTCTAATGCGCCCGTAAGCAGTTCACTGGTATAAGCCAGACGCAGACAATAGTTATCCGATTGAGATTCGTAGGCTAGCGGTGCAAGTTGAGCTTTGTTCAGCAAAGATAACACTTGAGGCTCTAAGCGCTCAAAGTCATGCGCGTGGCTTAGG
>NZ_JBFRVD010001050.1:0-412 GCF_041474985.1 Vibrio sp. 10N.222.49.C9
CAGTAATCATCGGCACTCAACCACAGCACCAGAAACAGCAGCTAATCACAGGACTGGTATTCATACTCAGAACGGAAAAACCAACGGCACACAGGATTACAGCGCGAACCTGGTATGAGTTAGGGCGTCGAGTTGGGTTAGTCGAATAGGATGTGAATCTAGCTGGGTACTGTCGGGACTATCACGGCTGTCATGACCGTCGCAACTGTCAGGACTACAGGGGAAATGCATCTACTGCCGCCGCCGTCGGCAAACTGGACGGAAAACCTAAATAGGAAATTTACATTAGGGTTCATGTCCAGCTCGGTATCTACCTAAAGTCGCAGCTAAAGACCGGATTAGGACCGGACCGACGACGCCGTCGCCAAAGTTACTGGAACTACATCATGCAGGAAGTTAGGCAGGATAAGCC
>NZ_JBFRVD010001051.1:0-212 GCF_041474985.1 Vibrio sp. 10N.222.49.C9
AGTCTGGAGGAGTACACCGATGGCCATGAATAATGAGCTGATTGAGAGTGGGGTACTGTTTCTTGGTGCTGCGGTTGTGGCTGTTCCATTGGCGCAACGCCTTGGATTGGGCAGCGTCTTAGGTTATTTGCTGGCGGGTGTGGTTATTGGTCCGTGGGGGCTTTCCTTGATCAGCGATGTTGATGCAATACTGCACTTCTCTGAGCTAGGGG
>NZ_JBFRVD010001052.1:0-267 GCF_041474985.1 Vibrio sp. 10N.222.49.C9
GTTCAAAGTTGGGTAACTTTGTATAGCCAGGGATTGCAATCGCAATGTTAGTGCCAAGGTTTTGTAGTGCTTTAGGCAGCGCCTTACCAACGTCAGCCAAGCCTCCGCTCTTCACTAGTCCTTCAGCTTCGGAAACTGTAAACCAAACTTTTAATTGAGACATTTTGGGGAAATCCTGTTTTTCATTAGAGCTGTTGACAGCTTCTGTTTTTGATAGATTTGACTCGCGTCATTTCTAGGCGATTTTAACATAAAAAACAAACGATT
>NZ_JBFRVD010001053.1:0-309 GCF_041474985.1 Vibrio sp. 10N.222.49.C9
TAAGAGAGATCGCCAAGGTGGAAACTTTCATGATTTTGAAATGCTGATATAATCTGTCTGGCTTTATACATAAGTAACTCCAAAGTTCTGTGTGTATGGTGTATTGCCACTTGCCTTAAAAGTTTGGTCGCGGATAAGGTGAGTGGCATTCTGTCTGTTGCTAAATATGGACCATTTCCAGGTGGAAATTCTTTAAAAATAGCTATTAACGTGTTGTTTTAAATAAAGAAAAAATCAATATAAAATGGACCACGATGCGCACTTTAATCACTTTAAGATTTGGTCGCGTGTGTCTTAATTAGCTTGTCA
>NZ_JBFRVD010001054.1:0-254 GCF_041474985.1 Vibrio sp. 10N.222.49.C9
GATGGGACTCATTCGGTGTTATTGACCAGAGATATTGATGCAATTTCAGAGTATCAATTGGTTGATGCCGTTGCTCAATCTGACGTGATTATCGTGCCTCATCACGGCAGCAGTACCTCTTCAACTCAGGTATTGGTCGATAAAGTTGATGCAAATATCGCCATAGCCTCCACGTCGAAGCAGGGGCGTTGGTCGCTTCCTAACAAAAATGTGGTGGATAGATATCGCCAATCTGGGTCTCGATGGCTGAATAC
>NZ_JBFRVD010001055.1:0-262 GCF_041474985.1 Vibrio sp. 10N.222.49.C9
GGACCGGACTATGAGGAGCCTGAAACAACACTCGCTCAAACCTACCTATATGCGGGTAATGAGGAGAGCGTCAATTCGGAATACTGGTGGAAACAATTCAATGATCCAACCTTGAATCAAATGATCGTCGATGTACAGCAACAAAACATTCCATTGCAGCTGGCAGCTGAGCGCATCAAAATGGCAAATTCATACAAAAAAGCCGTCGAGTCATTCAAAGTGCCAACTGTCAGTATTGGGGGTGGCTATTATAATTACCAAC
>NZ_JBFRVD010001056.1:0-350 GCF_041474985.1 Vibrio sp. 10N.222.49.C9
CGATACAGAATAAAACTTCCCAGAAACCACCTACGATAAATACCGTGGCATAGATAGGTAAGAAGTAGGTTGCACCGAGCAACATCTTACTGCCCCACCCGGCCTCAGCACTTATGGTGCCACCGAGCATCTCTGTTAGCCAGTAGTGCCAGTTGCCTGCCACAATACCTGCCAGTTCAGAACCAGAGTGTAAGAAGGTCAAAGCGCTGATCGCTTGGTTACCCGTGTTGTACATGCCCCAGAACATTGCTGGGAAGACAGCAAACCACACCATGATCATGATACGTTTAAGGTCAACGCTATCACGCACGTGTGCTTTAGTCTTAGTTACCGTACCCGGAGTGTAAAAT
>NZ_JBFRVD010001057.1:0-382 GCF_041474985.1 Vibrio sp. 10N.222.49.C9
ATTTTTGTCACCACCAACTGACTTGGTTGTTGTTCAAATCTCCATTGCGTTATCAACCCAGATTTATTGATATGAAGAACTTTGCGCCCCAACAGATCATAGGCAAACTCCTCAATCCCTCCTTCGGAGTCAGTCACCCTGACAGCTTGGCCAAACGCATTGTATTCGTGGTCGAATACACCACCAGCAGCATCACTTTGTTTTACTGGTAGACCTCGCCAGTTCAATTCATTTTGTATCCGAACCTGCCCATTATTGGGCGCAGATATAGATACAATTTGCCCTAGCGCATTGACCTGATATTGAACGCTGTTGTGGTTGCCATCTTGAGCTTCAACAATATGGCCTAGTTCATTTCGCCTATATTGAGCGCGGTATGAAC
>NZ_JBFRVD010001058.1:0-391 GCF_041474985.1 Vibrio sp. 10N.222.49.C9
ATCCATGCTGATGTTCTCGTAGGCAAGAGAGTACTGACAGCTCCAGTCTTCATTAATGGTACAGAAACCGTGGTTCATAATACGGTAACTGGTACCTGGGGTAGTTAGGTTTAGCAGCTCACCTTCACCATCATGCCAACCGCCAACACCGATACCACCATTCATCTGTACCGTGAAGATGTTGTATGTACCAGCAAAGCTCGCTTTGTGGTTCACAGTAAACATGTAGCCATCACGATCGTAGTTACCTGCACCTACGTGCTTCTTAATGTCGGTATCGTCGATAATGTACGCGTAGTTAGCACCTAGTGTCAGGTTGCCGCCTAAGAAATCAATGCCATGCACACGGAACTCAGGCATTAGTACCGCAGATCGTCGCGTGCTATCAGGG
>NZ_JBFRVD010001059.1:0-304 GCF_041474985.1 Vibrio sp. 10N.222.49.C9
ATCCATAGCCACGCTCTTGATTGATGTCTTTATGTACTCCGCCACCAATGGCCGGGTGACGCTGACGGAACTGACCTAGTGTTTGCCAGTGTGCAAGAAGTGCTTGTCGCTCTGCATCTAGCTTCCAAACCATGTCGGAACGCGTACCTTGGTGGAAGTCATCGGCGTATGGACCGATATCGCGTGCCACTTCATCACCGTAATAGATCTGAATTGCGCCAGGAGAGAGTAATAGGGCATTGGCTGCATTACGCTGCATCTCCAATGATTTAAAGCGAGCGAAAAATAATTCAGTATCATGTGA
>NZ_JBFRVD010001060.1:0-309 GCF_041474985.1 Vibrio sp. 10N.222.49.C9
TTATTCTACAATCAAAAATTCTAACGCATTTATCGAGTATTTTAACCCGCTAGAGTGATCAGTTATTGAGTACGATTGGTATCACGGAGCTCTTCATTAGGAAGTTCACCAAATTTGATCGCAGAGGTGCCTATGTATCCACACCTAACCGGGTTGGGAATTCACGAAACAAAGCAAATTGACCGCTACTCATTGCGCCAAGAAGCTCATAAAGATGTTCTTAAGATCTACTTTAAAAAACAAAAAGGTGAGTTATTCGCAAAGAGTGTAAAGTTTAAGTACCCAAGACAGGTAAAAAGTGTACTTATC
>NZ_JBFRVD010001061.1:0-599 GCF_041474985.1 Vibrio sp. 10N.222.49.C9
GATTTGCACCGAAAATGATGGCAACACCATAAGGTAGGCCATGATCATTCGAACTTTTTAAAAGAACCCGATACTTAGTCCAGTAGAAAGTTGATAGTAAACCTCCACAAATAAGGATTCCAAAAAACAAATCTGTTAGTTGTCCATAATGAAATAGTGGTGATAATGCGATAAGTAATTTCACATCACCACCACCACAAATACCCATAGAATATAAAGACAAACCTATAGCGGTACATATTACCACTGATAAGAATACATCCTCAAAAGCCCCATTATTCAACCCAATATACATCGATATAAAATAAATAAACAAAACAATATAATTGCTTATTATTCGATACTTAATGTCACTGTATAATGTAACCATAAACAAGAATAAAATTATTATCGTGGCTATGATCATATTAGCTTAGTCTTTCACTACAATTCATTTATGCATTATTCTTACGCATCAGGATCAATTGCCGTAGCATCAGGGTTCATTGCTTGCAACATTCCGTTAAAAACATCGAGTACTGTATCTGCAATACCATTCTCAGCATTCATAACAGCACCTATAACCACTGCAATAGCCACACCAATCACACCATATTCAA
>NZ_JBFRVD010001062.1:0-375 GCF_041474985.1 Vibrio sp. 10N.222.49.C9
GGATAGACAGTTCCGCCATACGCTTGGTGGCACCCATAACGTTGGTTGGCCTTACCGCTTTGTCTGTTGAGATTAACACAAAGGTTTCAACGCCGGTTTCAATGGCCGCTTTGGCAGTGTAATAAGTACCAAATACATTGTTTCGCACCCCTTCTACAACGTTAAACTCGACCATCGGTACATGTTTATAGGCGGCCGCGTGATAGATGGTTTGAACCCCAAATGCACGCATGGTTTTATGTAAACGGTTAATGCGCTGTACTGAGCCTAATAACGGCACAATTCTAACGGATAGGTTATTCTCACTAGCGTATTGTTGCAGCTCTTTGTCGATGCTGTATAACGCAAGTTCAGTCACTTCAAACAGCACAATAG
>NZ_JBFRVD010001063.1:0-265 GCF_041474985.1 Vibrio sp. 10N.222.49.C9
CGATATATAGGGTGCCTTTTCCCATTCGTAGAGCTCCGAAATAGTGATGAACAGTGTTATTGAATAAGCATCAATAAAGATAGCACTAGAGTTAACATCGCAATAACCCTAGAAAAATGGTTGCGAAGGATAGCACGGAAAAACGCCAGATCACAACTGTCAATAATATTCAGAACGCTAGCTTGTAAGATTCTGTGTTGCTATCGACAAGGATCTGGAAGCTAGCTCCAAACGAATCAAACCTGAAAATATCCAGTGGTTCATA
>NZ_JBFRVD010001064.1:0-231 GCF_041474985.1 Vibrio sp. 10N.222.49.C9
CTACTACCCTTTATATTGCTACCATCACCTACGGCACCGCAAGAGCCCCATTGTTGAGTGGCTATATCAAGTTATTCAACAAGTAGTGGAAGAACAAATATCACTCAACTTCGATAACTAATGCTTATTAAGGCTATTACTATTGCTACTTAGAGTGAAGTGCTGTGCTCTTTTATCATAGCCCGCATATTTTGAGCGAATAGCTCAATTCCATTATGCGTCACAAGGACT
>NZ_JBFRVD010001065.1:0-481 GCF_041474985.1 Vibrio sp. 10N.222.49.C9
GGCAGTGCGATTCTAGATAACCCTAGAGGCACAGCTTGTGGTTTTATGGTGCGTATTCATGGTGCTCTCTGCTATTTCACGCCAGGGGTTCCTCACGAATTTAAGACGATGGTGGCAGGGGAGATCCTCCCTAACATTCAGCAAAACTTCTCTTCAGTAAGCCAGAAGCAGGTTCATCGCATCTATACATTCGGCTTATCAGAATCTGGCATTGCCAATCAGATTGAAGCCCTAGACTTGCCCGTTGGCGTGTCGCTAGGGTATCGCTCGGCATTACCCTTTATTGAAGTGAAGATTTTCTACGGCGACGTCAATAAACAGATCAGTGAGTTTATTGCGAGTGTCGAGCAAGAACTGTCGTTAAATACGCTCTCGGTAAACCAAGAAGTTCGTGACTTTACGATTTCATTGATGAAAGAGCAGGGCATTGGACTTAATGTGTTTGATTATGCAACCCAAGGATATTTTCATCATTGGGTGT
>NZ_JBFRVD010001066.1:0-301 GCF_041474985.1 Vibrio sp. 10N.222.49.C9
TGGAAAAGCTGTGCAAAATTCTATTATGGCTGGAAAACGTCCCCGCTCTGCAATAACACCATTAATGGTGATGGAACCAAGTGGCAGTCTCAAACTGGTTGTCGGCAGCCCAGGAAGCTCGCAAATCCCAGGATATGTTCTTAAAACGGTCGTAGGAGTGATCGATTGGGATCTATCGGCGCAAGCCGCCATCGATCTGCCCAACATACAGTACGGAACCAAGATCGACCGTACCAAGTCTTATAACCCAACGGGGCTTTTGGTAGAAAAGCGTACCTACGCTGAAATACTGGTTCCTGAA
>NZ_JBFRVD010001067.1:0-433 GCF_041474985.1 Vibrio sp. 10N.222.49.C9
CTGTTTAGATTCTCCGTACACTTTATAGATTACGATAGATAACACGGCGCAAAGCGCCATCATAGTCAGCATTGGCCAACTTTCATCGCCCGGTAAATGAGCCACAATAAAGCCCATTAAAGAGCCAATACCAAAACGTAAGGTACCCGCAATGGATGAGGTCGTGCCGGCCATGTTCGGGTATTTATTTAGCAATAGCGCCATACCATTACTACCAATAGTGGAAATGGTACCCACATAAAACATCACGCAAGGCACGATAAAGACCAAACCAAGATCAGCCACCCAGCAGATGAACAGACCTATCCCTGCCAGTAGCTGAATTGTCAGCCCAAACATGATCATCTTGTTTGAGCCGTACTTCTTCACCACCCTGCCATTTAGCGTAGTAAACATCACTAAGGTTAAAACATTCAGGCCAAATAAGTAGCCG
>NZ_JBFRVD010001068.1:0-280 GCF_041474985.1 Vibrio sp. 10N.222.49.C9
ATACCGAACTGGGTCAGACGCCAGCCAAGATCGTTAAGCGGAAACAGCTAACCGATGAGATTGTCGAGTTCACCATTAAAGCGCCGTTAATTGCACAGTCCGCTAGGGCAGGGCAGTTTGTACGAGTATTGAGTGATGAAAAGGGTGAGTTGATACCGCTCACATTAGCTGACTGGGACGCGGCTGAAGGAACTATTGACCTTGTTATTCAGGGGCTAGGAAGCAGTTCTAAACTGATCAATAAGATGCAGGTTGGCGACAGCTTCTGCGCAGTGGCGGG
>NZ_JBFRVD010001069.1:0-433 GCF_041474985.1 Vibrio sp. 10N.222.49.C9
ATACTCTTCTTAACGGTGTCTTCATCACCAGGTAAGTAAATAGAGTCGATATAACAATTGTGCCAAACCATACCAGTAGGTCTTTCTTCCATAGTTCAAAACCTAAAAACCCAGCTAAATTAGATAGATAGATAACAAATAGCAGGTGAGAAACATAAATGCCTAGAGTGAGGTTAGCAACTGGTTGCACCCACTTACTCTCTCCTAAACTAGGATTGGCCAACAAGAAAAAGAAAAACCCTAAAGCCCAAATAGGGGTACCAAATAAATAATCATGGATACGAAAATCAACATCCCAACTGACAAGATAATAAGCCTCAGCAAAGTGAATCAACATGCCTATCATTAATATGATCAGTGCTTTTACTGAGCTAACCGAAATATTTAATCTGCGAATTTCAAATCCTAAAACGATCATTATTAAGCTGAAGAA
>NZ_JBFRVD010001070.1:0-319 GCF_041474985.1 Vibrio sp. 10N.222.49.C9
GTACAAAGAGATTGAAACCATCAAGCTAGTTATGAAAGACGGTAAGATCTATCGCAACAAGCTGTAATCAATTCTGATTAGTTAACTATCTAGTATTCAATAACCAGTGTTTAGTATCTAGGCAGGGCAATATGTCCTGCCTCTTTTCTTAAGGTATCTGTAAATGAAGTTGTTAAAACGAATTCTGCTAGGAAGCGCATTGTTGTTCTCACTGAACCTATTAGCCAAGGATGTGGTAGCCCAGGAAATGGAACCAACATTATGGCAAGACTTGCTTCCTCAAGTAGAAACGGTTGAAGACCCGTTTGCAGCGCTAGAT
>NZ_JBFRVD010001071.1:0-293 GCF_041474985.1 Vibrio sp. 10N.222.49.C9
ATTTTTGCGTGCTTATTTAGACGCCAGTCACCTAAGCACCAACTAAACTGAAAGCTAATTGGACGCGTTCAGGTGTCCAACTTTCAACATGAGGCACACCAACCTCGCGAGCTCGCTTAATTGCCACCTCTGCAGAAATGTTCTTGTGAGCCTGGCGGCGAAAGAACACTAATGCTTCAGAGACTAATGCACCGTCTGGCGCAGGAGTCATGGACGCTCGCTTTGCACGAGACACTGCATGGCGAATCAATCCCGCTAGCACCTCCGCATCAAAGTTAGTGCCATAGTTAATC
>NZ_JBFRVD010001072.1:0-422 GCF_041474985.1 Vibrio sp. 10N.222.49.C9
CAACTTACTCGCCCAGGGGCGGTCGATTCGGTGCTTTTGCCTATGCGGTTATCGCGTTTATTGGTTGAGGTGGATGTATTGACGTTGGCTGTACGAACTGGGGTGGTCGAGGTTGATAAGGGTTCGTATCGATTCGCAGATAAAGTGTTGGGCGGTAATTACAACGCTGCGCTAAAAACACTAACCGTTAATGCGTCGGTTCTTGAGCAGATGCTTTGTGAAGTAAAAAAGTAGGAGTGGACTTATGAGTAATGAAATGAAAGATCGTCATGCGCTGGTTCAGTACCTTGTGCAAATGGATAATCCCCACGTCCAATCTCACCGTTTGCTAGGTGAGCTCGATGGAGTTTCGGTAACGATGGTGTACTTGAAAGCAGGTACCAAAGTTGCTGTTAAAGCTAAAGCTGTTGGCCGAAATATGG
>NZ_JBFRVD010001073.1:0-362 GCF_041474985.1 Vibrio sp. 10N.222.49.C9
ATATACACGAAGGTATTGAGGATACCTTGGTCATCTTTGAGAACCGATTGAAAAACATCACCGTGGAGCGAGATTACCACTCAATCGCCCCCACATTTTGCCGCCCCATTGCGCTGCAGCAGGTATGGACCAACCTAATTTCCAACGCCCTAGATGCGATGGATAACAATGGGAAACTCAGTATTCACAGCGCATTAGATGCAGATAAACAGCAAATAGAGATCGTATTTCAAGACAACGGGTCTGGCATTGAATCAGAACAGCTCGAAAATATTTTTGAACTTAACTTTACCACCAAGAAACAAGGTGACTTTGGCTTAGGCATAGGGTTGTCCGTGTGCCAGCAAATAGTCCACCAGCAC
>NZ_JBFRVD010001074.1:0-258 GCF_041474985.1 Vibrio sp. 10N.222.49.C9
CTTGCTTGCCATGCGCTCTTGCGTTTCCGGCACGGTTTCATGAGGCTCACAACCGTAGGTAGAGGCCAGTGGTGAATGCGAGTAGATTGCTGGGACACCCTTATGGTTCTTCTTCATATAATCGGTAATGTCTTTGGTGGTCTGGTTCGACGTATGCGAAAGGTCAACGGTAATACCGTGTTTCACCATCTCGTCGATGACATTCTTACCAAAATCGGTGAGACCAGATTCGTCACCACCCATACTAGAGATCACGCC
>NZ_JBFRVD010001075.1:0-466 GCF_041474985.1 Vibrio sp. 10N.222.49.C9
GATAGTGGTTGTTGAAATAGAGGAAGTGCTTGGTCTTCTTCTTGTGTTCTCGTTTAGACTTCCCTTCTTTGCGAACTAGTCGCTCCGTATAGCCGGTGACACTGGCGCCAATGAATGGCGTACCAGATAGTTCACCTTGATAGGCAGATGAAACGTGGTATCGAACAAAGTTGTGTTCAAAATCCATAAGTTGAGCGAAGCCTGCTGAGAATGACGATGCACAAACTGCAGTGTGTGGTTTCTTCGTCGGATCGACAAGAGTCGGCTTTAGGTTTCGGGTCGCGATTAATTGCGATAGAAAATGAAGACTGTCAGGGAGTAGCCATCGCCAGTTGAAAGAGTCGATTCCTGTTAGTGGGATTTCCTGCAGTTCGTTATCAAGAAGAAGGTCGCGTCTAATGAATGCTCGCACAAACTTGTAGTAACGTTTCAAAACTGCGAACGAGTACGCAATTAAGATAAGGGT
>NZ_JBFRVD010001076.1:0-404 GCF_041474985.1 Vibrio sp. 10N.222.49.C9
GGCATAATGCACCAACTGCTGAGTGGGCAATACGATTGCGTTCCCCTCAATTGTTAGCAGTTTTAGTTCTTCCACTACATCATCAGGTAAAGACGACTTAGTGATAGAAACTTTTTTAACTACCTTAGCTGGCTGCTGTACATCACCCATGCCTACAGGCAAAGATTCAGCTACAGGTGAAATCCTGTACTTAAGCGGCACTGTATGAGGGTCAATTCTACAAACCCAGAAACCCGTACTTAACTTATTATATGAGGCATATACATCGTATGTTGCAACGCCAGCCTCTAATGAGTCTGCTAGGTACAGTGTGAAATCACCAACTCGTGAGCTATGAGACTTAACAAACAACTCCTCCTCTAAATACAACTTATCGTTAGAACCGTTTTTAAGATGAATAACAC
>NZ_JBFRVD010001077.1:0-336 GCF_041474985.1 Vibrio sp. 10N.222.49.C9
GGCAAACACTACATCGGGAAAGCGATTGACACAGTTGGCGACTGCCTCCCCCAAGTTAACGATAAATCTGTCTTTCTGCTCTTTAGTTAAACTATCTCGGATCTCTACCCAGTCATTCACCTGCACAACGATCACACCACCAGCTGCGCCACTTTCGGTAAGCGTCGACTCCAGTTTGTTGTCAAATGAAAGGCGGTTGGCAGCACCCGTCAATTGATCAAGGAAGGTTTGTGAGCGAATGAAGGTATCGAATCTACTACGCTCTTGTCTTGCATCTTGCAGTTCAGCAATCATCTTATCTAGTGCTTCACTGGCGGTGTATGGCCACTCTAAGTG
>NZ_JBFRVD010001078.1:0-268 GCF_041474985.1 Vibrio sp. 10N.222.49.C9
GGAAGAGCCACTTGCGTCATTTCGGCTTTGAACGCTATGTAGCTATCGGTGCAGTGGCAATGTCGCTACTGATGATATTTTCAGATGCCTACATACACATAACACTATCTATCCTGATTGCCCTACTCTCCACAATAAAAGACGAAGACTCTCTCAAGTACAATGTCACAGTTAAACGCTTTGTACGTGCGCTCAAGACGAAGAGAAAGAATTACCTGGTTATCGGTTCTACGCTCATGGGTATTGGCTTAGTGTTCAGCAAACCAAT
>NZ_JBFRVD010001079.1:0-244 GCF_041474985.1 Vibrio sp. 10N.222.49.C9
GTCAATATCAAACGCGCGAGCGACTTTGAGTAACGATTTTAGCCCTGATTGCGCGAACTCAACGATTTGCACACCCTCGGCGGCCAGATCATAGCCACACAATTTGGCTAATTCGTTAAATAGCCAGACCTCAGTTTCACCTTCAACTAATAGCCAGCACCTTGCAAATAAAGCGCTAGAACGATGAAAGCGTATATGAAACCCGACACGTCTTAGTTCGTCTGAAGAGAGCATCTCAGGGCGA
>NZ_JBFRVD010001080.1:0-301 GCF_041474985.1 Vibrio sp. 10N.222.49.C9
GGCGTACTAGTCGCAGCGTCCTCATCACTCGTTAAATCTCCACCTCCCACTTCAATATCATAACCATCAGGCCCATACAGACCGGCTATTGAGACGGGATTAACCACTCGATCTGCTATTACAAATCCTATATCAGTAAGAGTTACTACAGTGCCCATCGTTGCAGTGACGACTCCTGCTGCAACTACTACGCTACCGCCTCCAGTTAAGGGGACGAGAACTACACCAGCAACGGCTATGACTGCGGCAAGCGAACCTATTACAATTTCAGCTACCGCTATAACGTTGTCTTTTTTAGGGT
>NZ_JBFRVD010001081.1:0-325 GCF_041474985.1 Vibrio sp. 10N.222.49.C9
AACCACTCATTATCACTCGTGACGCTGCGGGTGATGGCGACGCAACCAACGTTGATGTGCAAGTGGTGCATGCATCGCCTGGCGTACCTGAAGTAGACGTGCACGTCACAGGTCCCGATGATGACATTAATCCAGCTGCGCCTCTTGCAACGCTATCCTATAAAGCTTCTACCGGCGTGGTGAGTGTACCAGCCGCTGATTACAGGGTTCGCTTAGCGCTAGCGGGCACCGATACTGTGGCTTTTGATTCAGGAACTGTCCCATTGCCTGCGGGTGCAGAGCTAACCATTGCTGCTATTCCAAACGTCAATAACACTATGGATAC
>NZ_JBFRVD010001082.1:0-397 GCF_041474985.1 Vibrio sp. 10N.222.49.C9
GGAATTATTTTCAGTAAGGGTCCAATCAGTGGCTTTACCGTTACTGGTCACAGCGCTTAGGTTGTTCTGCTGATTATTGGTAGGGTTATACTCTAGGCGCACTAAGGCATCACTGCCTAGCGTCAATTCTAAATCACCCGTAATAGGTAATACATCTGTCCCTATATCATCATCGCTAAAGGTAACGCGGCGACTTCTGAGACCAATATTAGTACCATCCTCGATATTGATGTTGATGGTACTTCTTGTCTCATCAAGGTCTCCATCAATAGCCACTGTGCCTACGGACAGCTCTGTTAGATCAGAAGCAGGCTGATCTATCGAGTCGAATTGCTCAATAACATAGTTGCCGTCGGCGTCCATAGTGACAGACAGTACGACAGTGCCATCTACAAGC
>NZ_JBFRVD010001083.1:0-282 GCF_041474985.1 Vibrio sp. 10N.222.49.C9
TTACATGACCGCTTATACGGATGAGTCCGATCCCGTTGAAGTCATTGCAACGGCAAGCCAATCAGAACAACTCTATTTAAGCTACATTCACGGTCCACAGTTTACCTCTGAAAATAGCACTGTCCGTCTTGTTGGCAAACAGCAAGACCTTGCCAAGATCTGCGCAAAAGGAGGCCGTAAGTAATGAACCAACGTGTAGCATCAATTTTATTAGTGATCTCTGTGGTATTCAGTGGTTGGTTATACTGGGGCAGCGACGTCAAGATCGAACAAGTGCTGACC
>NZ_JBFRVD010001084.1:0-211 GCF_041474985.1 Vibrio sp. 10N.222.49.C9
TCATAGGTGCTCCTTGTAGGGTATTTATAGTAAGAATAATTTTGAAGTTGCTGAATTTATAAGTATTTTGGTCTAGCAAGCAATCTTCTTAATACTGACTATATATGGCTTTTTTGATTATTTTTTCAACAAGGATCACGTTTTTGTAGTTCAGGATTTGGACAGGAATAAGTCTTGAGGTTGATCATAAAAGCGCACTATTGACATATAT
>NZ_JBFRVD010001085.1:0-206 GCF_041474985.1 Vibrio sp. 10N.222.49.C9
TAACTGGTATGGCTTTCCGCGTACCAACTGCTAACGTTTCTGTAGTTGACCTAACTGTTAACCTAGTTAACGGTGCTTCTTACGAAGCTATCTGTGCTGCTATGAAAGAAGCTTCTGAAGGCGAAATGGCTGGCGTTCTTGGTTACACTGAAGACCAAGTTGTTTCTCAAGACTTCATCGGTGAAGTTTGCACTTCAGTATTCGAT
>NZ_JBFRVD010001086.1:0-334 GCF_041474985.1 Vibrio sp. 10N.222.49.C9
GAATAAAATAGGTAAGGCCGCATTTTTAGCGCCAGAAATCGAAACCTCACCACTGAGTGGTGCAGACGATCCAGTTACTCGGAATTTTTCCATGACTAATCCTTAAAGCGACATGAGTTTTTTATCGCGCTGCCACTCATCAGGAGTAAAAGCTTTGATTGATACCGCGTGGATATCATTGCGTTGGATGTATTCCATCAAAGGTGCATAGATAAGCTGTTGCTTCTTAACACGACTCATACCGTCAAAAGATTCGTCAACGGCAATGACCTCATAGTGGCTACCTTCGCCTTTCACATGAATTTCTGCTAGCTGCAACGCGTCGTCGAGCAAT
>NZ_JBFRVD010001087.1:0-419 GCF_041474985.1 Vibrio sp. 10N.222.49.C9
ACACATTTCCTTACACGCAACGTGACCACTGTCACATGGCTGAAATCTAACTGCAATAATATTCACTCCCCCCATTTTAGCACTAGACTTGCATTGCAAACTAGAAAACGGAAAAGAAGATGAGCACAGAAAAACTGTATGTAGAAAAAGAACTTAGCTGGCTTTCTTTTAATGAACGAGTCCTGCAAGAGGCCGCTGATAAGTCGGTTCCCTTAATAGAAAGAATCCGGTTTCTAGGCATATTTTCCAACAACCTCGATGAGTTCTACAAGGTACGATTTTCCGATGTTAAACGCCGTATCTTGATCAACCAAGAACGAGGTCGTCAAGACAATTCAAAACGCCTACTCAGCAAAATGCAAAGCAAGGCAATGAAACTCAATCTGCGATTTGACGAGTTGTATAGCGAATTGCTTCTC
>NZ_JBFRVD010001088.1:0-326 GCF_041474985.1 Vibrio sp. 10N.222.49.C9
GTCTTTAAAAATGGTTTCGAAAGAAATTCATGCTCTTTAACAATTTGGAAAGCTGACTGATTGATTACTTACGAGTAATTCAATCAAATTTAAAAGTTCTCAAATCCTATGTACTTCTTTTTAAATAAAGAGGGATGTAGGTACCAACACACATTCAAGTGTTCTTGGGAATGTACTCTTGCCAGAGTGCATTCAAATTTGAGTCCGGCAAAATCGAATGTTATCTCGCTCATAATAAAGAGATAACGCACCTTGGAAACGTCATACTGCAGCGTAGCAACTGCATTGCGTAAGCAAGACCCTTTGGGGTTGTATGGTTAAGTGAC
>NZ_JBFRVD010001089.1:0-277 GCF_041474985.1 Vibrio sp. 10N.222.49.C9
AAATACAAGATGCTCATTGGTGTGTGGGTTCATGCTCTTCGAATAAACGAGCACGCGTTCAGCGGGTTTACTTTCATCTTTTCTGGCTATGATGAGTGATAGGGGCCATCCAGGGAATGTATCTAGAAAAGCCTTGCAGTCTTCATTATCTGAAAACCCTTCACCACTGGTGCTGCCTAGCAAGACATCTTTCCTTTGTGACACTGCATCAATAATGTGTTCTCCAAAGTTGCGGCTAATCGACTCCAAATCAAATAGGTTGATGTTGCTCATACTG
>NZ_JBFRVD010001090.1:0-465 GCF_041474985.1 Vibrio sp. 10N.222.49.C9
GGTTATTCCTTATGCTTTGTTTTCACTTTTCTTGATCATTGCGATACCCACAACGCCAAAACCAACTTCCAAGATCAAATACACCACCAATAGCCAATGAGGTGTCCCATCAACAATTAAACTGAGTAGACGACCCGAGGCCAACCCCAACATAAAAACCGTCAGGCTATACAATGCGGGTAAGCGAACCTTTTCATACAGCGCCCCTATAATCCAAAATGACAGCAGGGCTAAGTAAAGCCCCATCACTGCTCGGAAAATATGACGAACGTTGACCGGTTCAGCATCAATGCTGAACAGGAAAGAGAGAGATTGTGTTGGCATTAAGCCGTAGGAAAGCGCGATTGGTAGCAGGCCTGCCGAGGCAACTAATAAGAAAATAGATTGAGCCTTCATTTCCCCTCACTTCTTTAGCTAAGTCGTATTCATAGCCTAGGAGAGAATGACTCTTTTTCCAGAATTTTA
>NZ_JBFRVD010001091.1:0-309 GCF_041474985.1 Vibrio sp. 10N.222.49.C9
CATAACCCCTAAATCAATTCTTAAGTCTGCCGAGTATGCAAAGCAAGCGGGTATGAAAATGATGACGTTCATCATCATGGGACTCGGTGGCAAAGAGCTTTCCGAGACTCATGTGACTGGAACGGCTGAGCTATTAAATCAAATTAACCCAGAAGAGATACGAGTGCTCACCCTTGCGGTCAAAGCGGGAACAGATCTCGACGACATGGTTCAGCAAGGTAGTTTTACTCCGCTCACTGAAAAAGAGATGGTGGAAGAGCAAAGAAAGCTCATCAGCCTATTAGACGGCATTGATAGTCAGTATGGGAA
>NZ_JBFRVD010001092.1:0-483 GCF_041474985.1 Vibrio sp. 10N.222.49.C9
TTCAATACTTTTACGAGCTATAAACCCACACTCAGCCACATCTTCCAACGCTTGCTGCATCGAAATATAGTGCCAATTATGATGATGGTACTGAACCACCAGCGAACCATAATTAATCGGTAAACCCTTAGTCGAATCAACTAAGAAGTCTTGAACTAGGTTATATTGACGTGGAGACGAACCTGGCAATTCAACCGTCAAACCTAATGAAGCCGACAGTCTGAATGCCGTCAATATCGATAAGATAGCACAGCCACATAGAAAAAATGGAACAAGGGATACACCCTCATTCCATCCAAACCACTTAGCTGATCTGCACTTGCATTTGCTTTTCAGTACAAAGAGCAATTTGCTCATCTATTTCTGTCAACAACGGTCCAAGAACGTGAAAGTCGCCCTTGTCACCACCTTCAAATCGCACGATACCTTGCAAAATCGCACTCTGACGCTGCAAGTATTTCTTCGCAAAACCATAACTCTTAC
>NZ_JBFRVD010001093.1:0-266 GCF_041474985.1 Vibrio sp. 10N.222.49.C9
TGTTTGGTGTTGAGGGTCGAGGTGTTAAACCGCAGAAACTTCAACTGAAATTGTCTGTATCTTCTCCGTTGATCGCGGATTTGATTAAGCGAGAAGACACGTATGTGTCAGTGCTACAGAAATCACCAAAGGCTCACTTGTTAGGCTTGTCGGATTATCTAGCGGCATACTTCTATGGAAGTGAGGTGGAGGTTTCAGGCGAAGAGGATCAGACTTGGGCAGACCCATACATTGATGAGTTAGAGACGCCAGAATACTTTGGTGCT
>NZ_JBFRVD010001094.1:0-312 GCF_041474985.1 Vibrio sp. 10N.222.49.C9
ATAACCTGGCGACAAATCTCCGAACCAATAGAACCACCGGCACCGGTAACCATCACCACTTTACCAGTAATGTCTTGCGTCAGTAGCGGCTCAGAAGGTGGAACAGGGTCGCGGCCCAGTAAATCTTCTACGGGTACTTCACGAATCGCCTGAATTTCCTCTCCTTCTTTGAGCATTTGTTCTACGGTCGGCACAGATAACACTTCAACCTGAAAGCCCATCAGAGCATCGATGATTTTCTTACGCTCACTTCGTGAAACTCGTGGAAGTGCAAGCAACACCTTTTCAATCTTATCCTGTTCGACTACAGAT
>NZ_JBFRVD010001095.1:0-282 GCF_041474985.1 Vibrio sp. 10N.222.49.C9
GTGCTTCGTGCACCGCAAGATCAGCGCTACTTGAGTAATCTGATTACTCAGGTATCAGAGCAAGCACCCGGTATAACTTTGTCTTTGATTTCAGAAGCGAGTCAGACAACGACTTCCCTTAATCAAAACGTTGATTTTGTTATTGATGTAGAGTCTGTAATGACAGAGGGCTTTACCAATAGCTTGCTAGTATCCGATGAGCTAGTTGTGGTGTTTGCTAACAATCACCCACGTCTGACTCAATATTCAAACCTTTGCTTCGAGTTCTTACAAGCAGAGAAA
>NZ_JBFRVD010001096.1:0-282 GCF_041474985.1 Vibrio sp. 10N.222.49.C9
TACACACACTGCCCTGTTTAATTCCATCAGAGACGTGAGCCCCAACAAGCACTTGCCCGCGATCATTAAAGGCGCGAACAAGATCACCATCGCTTATTCCACGTGCTTTGGCATCTTCTGGGTGAATCGTAATAGGTTCGCGATTTTGTATCGCATACTCCTTACGAATATCCGCATAGTTAAACTGGCTGTGCAGACGATGCGCCGCGTGAGAGGTCATTAACTGCAACTCACCCTGCTTATAGTTTGCCGCCCATTCGGTAGGCTCAATCCATGTTGGGT
>NZ_JBFRVD010001097.1:0-442 GCF_041474985.1 Vibrio sp. 10N.222.49.C9
GACACCATTCTAGGCTTCATTGCTGGCATTCAGTTGGCCGCCAATAAGATGATATCAACGGGGGAATGGATTCAATTAGATAACCACAAAGTGGATGGCACAGTACAGGAAGTAACATTGACCACGGTAAAAGTAAAAAACTGGGACAACACCATTGCCATGATCCCTTCTCAAACTCTCGTTTCAGAACCATTTATCAACTGGTACGGGGTAGATGAAACTGGCGCAAGACGCATAAAAAGGGCCATATTCATTGATGCGGAGACGATAAATTTTGTGGATGCCGATATGCTTGAACACATGGGTAAGTTCAGATTGCTTAAGTCTTACATTGTGCGTAAACAACAAGAAATCGAAGAATACAACCAAACTCTTCCACAAGACTCCGACCCCATCAACTTTAGAAGACTCACTAATCTCGGCTGTTTTCGCGAATACATCG
>NZ_JBFRVD010001098.1:0-474 GCF_041474985.1 Vibrio sp. 10N.222.49.C9
TGTTTACCCTGTTCATTACCTTTGGATTGGGTGCCTTGGTTAAAGGTCCAGACGCTTGGGCAACGTGGTTAGACTTCATGAGCCACCCTATCGTTATTCTAATCAATATCTTAGCGTTGGCAGGCAGTCTGTTTCATGCTCATACCTTCTTTAATATGATGCCGCAGGTTATGCCAATGCGCTTCAAGGGTAAGGCGATAGACAAGAAAACTATCGTACTTGCTCAGTGGGCTGCTGTAGCCTTTATTTCTCTTGTTGTTCTCATCATTGTATAAGGAGTCGAATGTGATTAATCGAAACCCTAAACGTTCAGACGAAACCGTATGGTGGGGACTGTTTGGTGCCGGCGGCTCATGGTTTGCCATGATCACTCCAGTAACCGTATTTGTTCTGGGCATCTTAGTACCACTAGGCATTATTGATGCTGAAGCAATGAGTTATGAGCGAGTCTCTAGCTTTGTAACCTCGATTATT
>NZ_JBFRVD010001099.1:0-324 GCF_041474985.1 Vibrio sp. 10N.222.49.C9
GGATGTGGTACCTACCACAGCAGGTTTAGTGCCATTTACTCTGCATAAGCAAGACAAACTGGATTTCAGTGAGCTGTCTGGGATTGCGATTCCTGCAGAAATTACTGCAGAAGATGGCACTGTCTTCAAAGAGGCATTGCTGTTTACGCATAGAGGGCTCTCTGGACCATCAGTGTTGCAGATCTCATCGTATTGGCGTGCCGGGCAAAAGGTAACCGTCAATTTAGTGCCTGAGGCCGATGTTGCTGAACTGCTGGCGCAGAACCGAGAAAAGCATCCTAACCAATCTCTAAAAAACACCCTATCTAAGGTACTGCCTAAGCG
>NZ_JBFRVD010001100.1:0-359 GCF_041474985.1 Vibrio sp. 10N.222.49.C9
GTATTTAATCATTGCTCTGTTTTAGTGAAATTCGTTGACTGTAATTAGGTCTATCTATAGCTATCTGATCTTTAGCTAATAACTGCAAATAAGAAATCAAATTTGCCACATACTGCTTGATCTCAGATCTATAGGGAAGAATATCATCTTTCAATGCTGAGTGTACTAGAGCAGTTAACTCTCCAAAGTATAAACAATCATTTTCACTCTCTTGTAGGCTACTTCTAACGAAACTAAATATCTTACTCGCTTTAAATCGTTGTTCTACAACACCAAGGCTAGATTCAAAATGAAATACATCCCGATCATGTTCAATTGCCATGCTATCTAATGATGGTTCTGATAGATCAATCCAGGGC
>NZ_JBFRVD010001101.1:0-231 GCF_041474985.1 Vibrio sp. 10N.222.49.C9
GAATAGAACCATGTTAACGCCTTGCAGAGCAAATGCGATGAACAATGTGCGTAAGCCACCAATCTTGTCAGATAGGATACCAGCGCCGATACGACCGCCTGAGTTAAACACTGCAAGGATAGATGCTAGGTATACCGCGTTTGGTAGGTTCGCTTGAACACTTGCAATAGTCGTGATGTTACCAATGATCATAAGGCCCGTTGCAGAAGCAAATGCGTACATGATCCATAG
>NZ_JBFRVD010001102.1:0-286 GCF_041474985.1 Vibrio sp. 10N.222.49.C9
CTTATTGGTGATTTCTAGACAAGGGCCTGCATCGCTATCAACGCTACGTCTTGTAACGTTAAACCCTATTTGCTCAAACATAGGAGTCAGCACATCCGCTACGTTAGCGATGCCCTGCACGTTCGCACGGCCACAATCTATATTCACCAGCTTGGAAAGTTGCTCAATATAGGTATTTACGTCAAAAGAAACTGTCATGATACACCTCGAGAGAGCTCTCTAATTGAGAGTAGAGAGCTTATTTGAATTGATTACGCTGTCAGATTACGCCGCCATAGGTACAAGG
>NZ_JBFRVD010001103.1:0-304 GCF_041474985.1 Vibrio sp. 10N.222.49.C9
GACAAAAACTGTCCCTTTAACTAGAATATTCAACGTTATCTGATGAGAAGGTGTAAAGCAATGTCCAAAACGTTTGAGCGCTATCAACTCGTTCTGCAAAATATTCCCTGCCATCCCGATTATGTCACCAGTCTTGAACTGCGCCATATATTGCTTTCAAAGGATCTTATCGACTCCACCCTAGATGACAAAAGCCAAATGAAGACAGTACAAAGGGTTATCAATAAGGTGGCGTCAGATTATTATTCTGTCGAAATTGATACTGAAAAACGTCCTCATCAGATAAAGATCTCTCAGGGCCAGC
>NZ_JBFRVD010001104.1:0-298 GCF_041474985.1 Vibrio sp. 10N.222.49.C9
GTTTCATCGCGATCGCTTGAGTGATGATCGTCTTACCGCTACCTACGCAACAATCGAGCATGATAGATTTTTTCAATAGGGCAGAAGAAACCGCTTCTAGTTGGTAATTCCTTAGGTTCAGATTGCAATTATTGATAACAAGGTGTTCGGCAATTGCCGTAAATGAAGGAACAACAAAGGAGTTGCAGTGCTTGTTGTAGCTCTCCGTGATCTCAGCTCTGCGCTTCGCGTCTCTCATAATCCACGCGTTAAACGCCTCTGTTACTTCTTCGACCTTTTGATTGGCTTCTGTGGTCGC
>NZ_JBFRVD010001105.1:0-385 GCF_041474985.1 Vibrio sp. 10N.222.49.C9
AGATAATGGGGTAGCACCAATATCTTCAAGCAGTTCCTGGCAATGCAATCCTGCACCACAGAAGGTGTCATAGCTTGAATCACCAATCGCGATAATCGCATAGTTGAGATCCTGAGTATTGGGTGGCGTTTGCTGAAGTTGCTCAATAAACGGCTGAATATTTTCTGGATAATCACCCGCACCATGGGTTGATGTAATGATTAACCAAGTCCCTTTAGCGGGTATTTCATCGAGATTTGGCTGATTGTGAATCTCGGTATCTTTACCCATCTCTTGCAGTAAATCATTAAGATGATCGGCAACGTATTCTGCTCCACCTAAGGTGCTACCTGTGATCAAATGAATCATGGACATGTTTATTTTCCTATACAGAATGATGAGAAGA
>NZ_JBFRVD010001106.1:0-343 GCF_041474985.1 Vibrio sp. 10N.222.49.C9
CGGCCACGCTCGCGTTCAAGAATGACAAAGCAATTCGCTAGACTCATTGAACGAAAGGCCCCAGAGCTTTGGTTCCCCGTTGTTTCCACTTCAAACTCGCCATGCTCGTTTATGGCGTAGATACCACGTTGGTAATCTGTACGTCCTGGACTTTTCTTGAATGACGATAACGTTTTAGCCGGTAAGGTTGGTGCTTCTTTCCATTCACTCTCGCCACCGAGCTTAGCTAACAATGGCTGAACTAAGATGTAAGCGGTCATAAAGGCGGAGACAGGGTTTCCTGGCAGGCCGCAGAATAGTGCATCATCCAATTTACCGAATGCAAAAGGCTTCCCTGGTTTTA
>NZ_JBFRVD010001107.1:0-407 GCF_041474985.1 Vibrio sp. 10N.222.49.C9
GCTTGGTACCCGGTCTTTGTGGTCCAAGCAAGCGATCTACTAGGTTTCGTAGCCTGTCAGCTTGCTCGATAATAATCTGGGTATATTCTCGTAATGACTCCGATGGCAGCATTTTTTCTAGTAGTTGCGCTGCGCCGCGAAGTCCACCAAGCGGGTTCTTAATTTCATGAGCCAGACTTCTCACCAGTAGCTTGGCTGCTTGCTGTTGAGCATGCTGATTGAGCTCTTGATTGAGTCTTCGTTGTTGATCCACCTGTCGCAATTCAACTAGAAGCATCACCTTTTTGTCCCACGAAATAGGGCTGATGGTGATCTCCAATAGCAATGGTCTGCCTTCTATAACAAAGGTGACGTCACTGTCTGTAATGCTCTGCCCTGAAATTAAGGGTTGTTCAAACACCGAAAAG
>NZ_JBFRVD010001108.1:0-469 GCF_041474985.1 Vibrio sp. 10N.222.49.C9
CCAGTGAAAACCCAAGAGGGATTTCAGCAAGAATTGGGCCTTGGTTGCTTGGGTAGATCAAATACTCACCGTGGTATTTAACCTTAGATTTATAATCTGTCTGCTTGTGAAGAATCATGCCGCAGCGCAGTGCTTGCTGGATGAATTGCGCGTGGTTGCCGCGAACATAAAAGCTCATTGGACGCACGAGCTCTTCGCCACCATCAAAGCAGGATTCACATTGATCGGCGCACAGTACAAACGAGCTTTCACCGTCAGTAAATACCTGGCTTTTCGCAGATTCAGTCAGGTCATAGTCGTTGGTCCCGCTCCAACCTAGTCCTTCCATATCGTCCATTAACTGTTCGATTTGCTTGTCTAACACAGGCTTCACTTGTACGTCTTTACCAAAGAACATGCCATAGAAGTCTGATAGGGTTTGAAAGCGCGCAAAGAGCCCCGTGTTGCTTCCTTTACTTCGGCCCTGTTT
>NZ_JBFRVD010001109.1:0-467 GCF_041474985.1 Vibrio sp. 10N.222.49.C9
GAACATGTACAACAGGACATAAAAGCGCTTAGCGATGTCCTTGGTGGCTTGATCCATTGAGCCGGATACATCCATTAAGCAGAACATTACCGCCTGGCTGGATGGGATAGGGCGTTTTTCATAGTTTTTGAAACGCAGGTCGAAGGTGTCAATAAAGGGCACACGTCTCATTTGAGCGCGGATCTCTTCTATCTCTTCCTTAATGCTTTTCTCTTGCAGTGGTTTTGCTGGCTCGCAACTTTTTAGGGACGTCAGTTCATCTTCTAACTCACGGAGTTTACGCTTCTTACCTGCAGACATTGCAGTGCGTCGCGCCAAAGATTGTTGTAGCGAACGAACGACGGCTATGTTGGAAGGAATGCCTGCTGTTTGGTAACCCGCTCGATGAGTTTTCCATTCAGTGATGCGGTTAACTTGGTTTTTCTTAAGGTTTGGAAGCGCGAGATCTTCAAACAGAATGTCTAGAT
>NZ_JBFRVD010001110.1:0-256 GCF_041474985.1 Vibrio sp. 10N.222.49.C9
AAGTCTCACTGTGTCGATACCCACTAAGCATTGGCAAAATAGCAATATTTGAAGACTCCCCCTCATCATGGCCTACAGCGCCATAGCATATACCCACATAACACTTACGAGTTTTAAGAGAGAATAATAAAGTTGACTGGCTAGATGATGACTCAAGAACAAGGCTTTCCAAATGATCATTTTTAGCAATTTCAGCAGAAGCTTTAAACTTTAAATGAGGTCTAACTTTGTAGATTAGACTCGAAATCAAGCCAAA
>NZ_JBFRVD010001111.1:0-267 GCF_041474985.1 Vibrio sp. 10N.222.49.C9
CTTATATAACGGACCAAATAGTTATGATTGCTTCTATGATTACAAGGATAGATGATTAAATGGCAAAGCAGTTTTATAACAACCTAGACCTTAACCTTTTGCGTACTTTTCAGGTAATTTATCAAGAGAAAAATTTAAAAAGAGCGTCACTTAGATTGCATGTATCCGCTCCAGCGCTCAGCAAATCGTTAACTCGACTGCGTGATCACTTTCATGACCCACTATTTGTGAAAGTGCCAAAGGGATTAAACCCGACCCCATTTGCTA
>NZ_JBFRVD010001112.1:0-325 GCF_041474985.1 Vibrio sp. 10N.222.49.C9
GTCACGGTTACGTAACTCTAAGCTGAACTCTTCTTCCTGAGACGCACGGTCTACAGGGTCTGGGAAGTTTGCCGCTTCGTCTTGCATGTGTACAACTGTACGTTCTACTTCTTCACGCAATTGGTCGCGCCAAGCTCCTAAAATTTTTGTAAAATGAGCCATCTGCTCTGGTGACATGTATTCTTCACCAGCTTTTTCTTGGTACGGCTCAACACCTGCTATGGCTAGAATACCTAGCGCTTTTTTCTTAGATTCTGGCATACCGCATCTCCTAATAACCTTATTAAACCACTAAGTGGCTTAATTTAAGGCGGGTATCTATAGC
>NZ_JBFRVD010001113.1:0-410 GCF_041474985.1 Vibrio sp. 10N.222.49.C9
GACGGATGAAGGGCGACAGTTTATTGACGGGGTGAGATTAGGGCTTCAACAACTGCAAAAAGCTGAGGACGATATTGTTTCTCGAGGTGAACTGCCAAAAGGGCGTTTGAGAGTTGATGCGGCCAGCCCGTTTGTGTTTCATCAGTTGGTACCTTTAGTTAAAGAGTTCAATCAAGCCTATCCGGACATTAAGCTAGAACTGACGTCCAACGAAGGCTTTGTAGACCTTCTAGAAAAGAAAACTGACATTGCGATTCGCATCGGGTCGCTGACCGATTCAACCCTTCATGCCAGACCTCTAGGCAAAAGCCCTCTGTACATTGTTGCCTCGCCGGAGTACTTATCTAGAAGAGGCATACCGCAGCAAACCAGCGACCTTTCTACTCATGACATTATCGGCTTTGCGGGCG
>NZ_JBFRVD010001114.1:0-313 GCF_041474985.1 Vibrio sp. 10N.222.49.C9
ACAAATAGTATTAATTCGCCTTTTTCTAGTAGAAATAACCTCACGTTGCTAGTAATGTGCGTACTTCGATATAGATGATTCAGGGAAGTAACGAATTGCCTAACGATACAGAGAAACAAGCAAACGCAACCTCATCGCTACTCAGTGATCGATTGGAGATCCACCATCTTGGTCGTCAAGATTACGAACCAATATGGCAGAGAATGCACCGATTCACCGATGAGCGCGACGAAAATACCGTCGATCAGATATGGATTGTTGAGCACAATCCTGTTTTTACGCAAGGCCAAGCGGGTAAAGAGGAACACCTCCT
>NZ_JBFRVD010001115.1:0-371 GCF_041474985.1 Vibrio sp. 10N.222.49.C9
CGGATATCTAGCAAAATCTGGTTTGATAAAGGTCAACTCTCCCATCTCAGTGAAGTCTAAGGGCTTAACACCCGCTTCTACGCGCTGTGGATAAGAAAGCGTCAAGGCTATTGGCGTACACATATCGGGCTCGCCCATCTGTGCAAGTGTCGAGCCATCGGTGTACTGCACCATTGAATGAATAACAGATTGAGGATGAATAACCACTTGCAGACGATCTTTGTTGGCATTAAACAACCAGCGAGCCTCTATATATTCTAGGCCTTTATTCATCATGCTGGCAGAATCTACCGAGATCTTTGGACCCATAGACCAGTTGGGGTGGGCAATAGCTTGCTCTGGCGTTACCGAGGCTAAGCTATCTATATCAC
>NZ_JBFRVD010001116.1:0-452 GCF_041474985.1 Vibrio sp. 10N.222.49.C9
ATGATGGACATTGCAAACCCTGATCCCGACACTCCGTTCGTCAATGCCACGCAAACGGCCATCAACACGGTTGAACAAATCCGTGAATCAGGGATCAACAAAATCATACTGCTTAGCCACCTTGGCTACGATGCTGATCTGAAGCTTGCTGAGAGTGTTAAGGGTATTAGCCTGATTATTGGAGGACATTCTCACGTCCTGCAGGGTGATTTTAGCGAACTGGGCTTGTCGTGCCGAGATGAGTACGGAAAACGCGTTAACGACACTTACGTTGTGCAAGCAGGCCTGCACGCACAAGCCATCGGCCACTGTGATATTGATTTTGATGAATCGGGCAAGGTCGTTGCATTTCTTGGTCGAAATGAGCTTCTGATTGGTCGTCGGTTGTGCCTTGATGCGACGATGAGCGATTGCGACTGTGATGGCGAATATAATCAGGTGTTCGACTATTT
>NZ_JBFRVD010001117.1:0-233 GCF_041474985.1 Vibrio sp. 10N.222.49.C9
CTATAGTACTGTGAGGGAGCTAAGGCTCCATTTTTTCGTTCCAAAGATGAAACCTTCAGTTGTAACTATTGCACACGCAAACGTTTACCTGTATTTTCTCGCCTCTGAAATCTTTACTCACATTTTTGATGAAGAACGCTCCTATTTATTCGTTTTTCTAGTAATACAAAGGAAATAGCATGTCCGAGAATAGCGCACCCCAAGCAAACGGTGCATCTGCAAAAGGCAGTTGG
>NZ_JBFRVD010001118.1:0-314 GCF_041474985.1 Vibrio sp. 10N.222.49.C9
ATTCCTAATTGCCTTCAGCTTACTCTTAGCGACGTTTATGATTCCAGCGGTATCAACTGCGCTACGTTGGGAGCACGATCTTATCGCAACACACCAATGGTGGCGACTAATAACAGGCAACTTTACCCATACTAATGCGTATCACTTGCTGATGAACCTCGCTGGACTCTGGATCATTAGCTACTTATTTCATGCTCGATGGAAAAAACTGAGTATCTATATCGCCCTTATCTCGACCTTCATCGGTATTGGGCTACTGTTTACGCAAACCCAAATCTACTATGGCTTATCGGGCGTACTGCACGGACTGTTTG
>NZ_JBFRVD010001119.1:0-284 GCF_041474985.1 Vibrio sp. 10N.222.49.C9
GCGCGAGTCAGCACCAGCTGCTCAAAATTATGCATTAATCCTGGTTTTGTAGCATTGCTTGAGCCGTGAATTGCAACTTCACCGTATTTAGTATCAAATAGCCATATCTTAGCGTGCATCATTCCTTCTTTCATCAAGACCACCTTTATATCTAACTTATTGTTTAATATAAGGTAGTTAATAGCTTCTAGAGTGGTCAATTCCAAATCTGATGGTTTAAGTTCATCGAACTTAAACATGTACTTCAGCATCGATTTCTTATTAAGATAAGCTTCGTATAATGC
>NZ_JBFRVD010001120.1:0-257 GCF_041474985.1 Vibrio sp. 10N.222.49.C9
ATTAGCGCCAACACTAGAACGCCTCGAGTTTAACAACCCAATTTTGTGGACCTCATTGCCAACAGCCGCCGACTTATGTGGTCACATCAATGAATCATCGGTGGTCTACTATTGCGGTGATGACTTTGGCGCACTGGCAGGTGTAGACCATAAAACGGTGATCCAACATGAGAACAAGCTTACCGACAAGGCAAACCTAATTCTAACGGCCAGCGAAGCGATGCAACAACGCTTCCCTGCCTGTAAAACACAATTAC
>NZ_JBFRVD010001121.1:0-358 GCF_041474985.1 Vibrio sp. 10N.222.49.C9
GACTTTGGTGAGCATGACCAAAGTTTCCTTTGTCATATTCAGTATGAAAGAGCTTCTACAGAAGGTGTTCGTCCGCGAGTGCTGATTAATACAGAAGATTGTTAAACGGTAGCAAACCCAAACAGCGACCAAGTTTGTCTGCATGTAGTGGCTGAATAAGTGTGGCCACTACATTAGTGGTTTTGCAATACCTCGGCTAATCCGTTAACGGCAAGTTTAGCGAAAGCTGTAGCTCATTTATGTCCAAAAGCGTGCTAGAGATGTAGCCAGTAAAATCATAACCGGCTAATTATACCTTTAGGAGCTCACAACAAACTTTATTGAAACTGGACAATTCTTATTGCGATCGATCACCCAT
>NZ_JBFRVD010001122.1:0-309 GCF_041474985.1 Vibrio sp. 10N.222.49.C9
CTGTAGCGAAGGCTAGGCCGCCGGCAATGGCGGTGGCGAGCTGAGTCCACCACTGCGTACTTGGTGCGCCAATTTCAATCTTCTGATTGATTAGGTCTACATTGGTTTGCAGAACCATAGGCATTAAACCAAGGATAGTGGTAACCGTAGTCAGCATTACCGGTCGTAGACGCTGTACACCCGTTCGCAGTATCGCTTCTTCCTTTGATAATCCACGTTGGCGCAACTGGTTAAAGGTATCGATCAATACAATATTGTTATTAACGACAATACCTGCCAACGCAATCACCCCAATGCCCGACATTACAA
>NZ_JBFRVD010001123.1:0-264 GCF_041474985.1 Vibrio sp. 10N.222.49.C9
CTCACCACAGACTAATTAATTCCACTAGAACAGTGTGGCGACCCTATAGCATTGATTCTACAACACTATTAAATTGACCACCCAGTATTTGAACCAACACAACACTTAAGATCCAAGGGGTACTCGTAGTAATCATAGGCACAATATGAAAGCTAAGGAACTCCCTACACAATGACAATTATCAAATACATGAGCGGAACAACTCCCAAAGGTAACAGGCACAATATGAACAAAAAGAAACCAACTCATTGTATTTAAAGGCAC
>NZ_JBFRVD010001124.1:0-336 GCF_041474985.1 Vibrio sp. 10N.222.49.C9
GGACTACACTCACTAGGTTGGGAGTTTCTGGAAGGTTATTGTCGCCACTTGGAACAGACTCCGCAGTTAGAGTGCCGTTTCTAAACACTAAGTTGGCTATAGTGTTTTGATAGATGTTTTTGCCATTCACAGCAGCTGTGATGCTGATGCCTATATCAATGACATAATCATTGCTTAGCTTAAATCCACCTCGCAAAGTTGATAGGGTGTGGCTATCAGCAATTCTGATATTGGACACGTCAATTTCTTCTGCATAAGACACACTGGCAGGTAAAAAAAATAACCCAAATGCAACTACCAATTTATTACCTATCATAGTTACTCCTAATAGTCGCC
>NZ_JBFRVD010001125.1:0-323 GCF_041474985.1 Vibrio sp. 10N.222.49.C9
CCAACATGCAAGGTACACCGGTTATGACCATGCCGCTAATGATGGTCACTACTTGAATTAGGTAGTCCGCATTTGGGGTGATGAACTGTGAGAACACGGTTAAAGAAGCAATCCAACCCTTAGGGTTCAATACTTGAACCAATACGCCGGAAACAAAGCCTGAACGTTTGTCCGTGGTGCTTTCTTCTATTTGAAGGTTGGCAATAGACCACGCCATGAACAACAAGTAAGCCGCACCCGCGTATTTTAAAATAGTGTACAGCTCTGGGTAGAGGCTAAACAGGCCCACTAAGCCGACGCTAGACCCTGCCAGTACGATGATA
>NZ_JBFRVD010001126.1:0-289 GCF_041474985.1 Vibrio sp. 10N.222.49.C9
GCGTAATCAGGGATCCTGCGTGGCATACCCGCCAATCCCAAGAAGTGCATAGGGAAGAACAACACGTTCACCGAGACAATCGATGTCCAGAAATGGAGTAAGCTCAATTTCTGGTTGTACATATTGCCCGTCCATTTGGGTAGCCAGTAGTAGGCTGCAACCATAATGGAGAATACCGCTCCAGACACTAATACATAGTGGAAGTGTGCCACCACGAAATAGGTGTCATGGTATTGGAAGTCAGCTGGGACTATCGCCAGCATCAGTCCAGAGAAACCGCCGATGGTAA
>NZ_JBFRVD010001127.1:0-361 GCF_041474985.1 Vibrio sp. 10N.222.49.C9
CAGGCTTAGCGTTAGTCGCGCGAATATCCGTGCCTTCCGGTAGCCAGATATCTGACATAAAGATAGGAGTGGTAGACGCCGGGAAAAACGACTGCTTAATAAAACTAAATCCATACAGGCTTGTGCAGAACATCACGATTAGCGCTGAGATAGTCAGCCAAGCGCGATTCATGCAAAACTCAAGAAACTTACGATAGATGACAAATACAATACCGTTGTATTGGCTGCCCTCTTCATTTGCTTCCACTTTTTGCCCCTTAAAGAACAGGTCCGCAAAAAATGGTGTCAATGACATCGCGGTGAACCACGACAGCATCAAAGAGATCAACAACACAGTAAACAAGGTACGACAGTACTCACC
>NZ_JBFRVD010001128.1:0-280 GCF_041474985.1 Vibrio sp. 10N.222.49.C9
CACATCGACATCCATCAACCCCAAGATATTACTGGTTTGCAGTAAGACGAATGCAATAGGGAAGGCAATTAATACTGCTAGGCTAGCACCTTGCTGAATCTCGTTAGCAATCTTGTGTTGATGTCCTCTACCGTTAAGCTGTGCCACGATAGGGATGAGTGCCATCAAGATGCCGATACCAAATAAAATAGAAGGTAGCCAAATGCTTGAGGCGATCGCAACTGCAGCCATATCCGTAGCACTCACGCCGCCGGCCATGATGGTGTCAACGACACCCATG
>NZ_JBFRVD010001129.1:0-439 GCF_041474985.1 Vibrio sp. 10N.222.49.C9
GCAGTGTTTACCGCAGGTAATATAATTAAAGTTTTTTCAGAGCAACATCACAAACCCATTGATAAAAACCACAATAAAGACGTTATTAGCCTCAAGTCGCACTATGACAAAAGATGGGTCTTATGTGAAAGGCCTAACGTGCAGGTCGGTGGTGAGTTGACAATGGATATGCTGGAAGTCAATCACTCAGAACATAACCGGATCTGGATTGCTCCTCTTCAGATGATAGCGAACAACGGTATCTTGGTTATTGATGATTTGGGTCGTCAACCTATGCCTGTTGCGACATTGCTCAATCGTTGGATCGTTCCAATGGAATATAATTATGATCACTTATCACTACCAAATGGGCAACAGATAACTATCCCGTTTGTTCTGACAATGGCATTTTCTACTAACTTAAACCCTCAGAAAATTGCAGATCCAGCGTTTTTAAGAA
>NZ_JBFRVD010001130.1:0-278 GCF_041474985.1 Vibrio sp. 10N.222.49.C9
GTTTTTATCCATATCGATAGCGGTACGAATAAATTTATGTACGTGGCGGTCATACCCAATCCATAGATCAATGGATTGCTGACCCCAACTAATAATTCGGTCAAGTTTGACCTGCAAGCTAAACAATACCGCATCGATATAGTCCAGCTCTTCATTGCCATACACAATTTGTTGCAGGGTCAATAGCTGAGACTGCAGCTCATCGCCAGCGGCCTGCAAGGATGATTGCAGCTCGGTTAAGGTATTTGAGGTTGCCGATAGTAAGTTCTCACATTGAC
>NZ_JBFRVD010001131.1:0-281 GCF_041474985.1 Vibrio sp. 10N.222.49.C9
GCATTCTATGACGCTAAATTACGATGATGTGCTGAGCTTTTGGTTCGATGAACTGCAGCCAAGTGATTGGTTTCGCTCCAGTGCTGAGCTCGATCAACAGATTCAACAGCGATTTGGTGAGTTGCACGCTAAAGCGTGCCAATGCGAGTTGGCCTGCTGGCGCCAATCTCCGCAAGGGAGGTTGGCTGAGATTATCGCACTAGACCAGTTTTCTCGTAATTTATTCAGGGACTCGGCATTGGCGTTCGCAAGTGACCCTCTAGCCCTTGCCTTAGCTCAAG
>NZ_JBFRVD010001132.1:0-366 GCF_041474985.1 Vibrio sp. 10N.222.49.C9
AAAGAAGAGAAACCGGCTGTTGAAGAAAGCAAGCCAAAACCGCAACGTCGCGATCGCAACGATAACCGTCGTCGCAATAACCGTGATAACCGTCGTCGTAACAACCGTCCAAACCGTAACAAGTCTGAGAACGAAGAGACCACGACAGAAGCACCTCGCGACCAAACACCTCGCGAACAAGCACCTCAACAAGATGCACCTCGTAAAGAGAACAAGCGTAAACCTCGTAAAGAGAGAAAAGCGCCAAGCAAAGTTGAAGAGCAAGGTAAGCAAATTGCCGAGCAAGCTCAGCAAGAGCCTGAAGCGAAGAACGACAAAGAAACCAAGACAAGTCAGGTTAAACAACGTCGTCAACGTCGTCAGATG
>NZ_JBFRVD010001133.1:0-259 GCF_041474985.1 Vibrio sp. 10N.222.49.C9
TTTATGATGACTTCTCTGCTGAATCCTTGCTCACCCACTGGCAAACTCTCAGGATCCCGTTTACCGAATCTATGGGGAGTTTGAATGAAAGACAGGGGTATTTACGCTTGCGTGGCAACGATAGCTTGCTGTCGACATTTGAGCAGTCAACGGTAGCGACGCGTTGGCGTCACCATGATTTTATTGCTTCCACCAAGCTGGAGTTCGAGCCGACTAACTTCCAGCAATCAGCGGGCTTATGCTGTTACTACAACACCAG
>NZ_JBFRVD010001134.1:0-294 GCF_041474985.1 Vibrio sp. 10N.222.49.C9
TGGTATGAGCCTTATTCCAACAACCACGGGTTCAGCAACGGCAATCGTTGAAATCTTCCCTGAATTGAAAGATAAGATCAACGGCCACGCAGTGCGTGTCCCACTAGCGAACGCTTCGCTAACGGACATCATTTTTGACGTTAAGCGCGATACCACAGTAGAAGAAGTTAACGCTTTACTGAAAGAAGCATCAGAGAATGAGCTTAAAGGCATTCTTGGCTTTGAAGAACGCCCACTGGTTTCTATCGATTACAAGGGTGACCAACGCTCTACTATCGTTGATGGTATGTCTAC
>NZ_JBFRVD010001135.1:0-244 GCF_041474985.1 Vibrio sp. 10N.222.49.C9
TCTTATTCCAAGGGGAGAGGTTTTCTAGATAAGGCTTATCTCGTCCCTCTTTACCTGGCTTTCGCCCCCACATAACGGTGGTTGGGATCAGTTGCACGTCAAGATCGGATTGTTCACGGTGCAATTTAAGAAGTTGCGTAAACAGGCTTTGAGATCCTAGTGAGTCAAGAGTATCGTTGTCTCGGTCGAGTTTGCCTGTAGAGATAAATACATAGCGTCTAAAGCTTTTGCCACCAACCTCAAG
>NZ_JBFRVD010001136.1:0-636 GCF_041474985.1 Vibrio sp. 10N.222.49.C9
GATCTCGGCCATCGATAAAAACCTCAACTACATTTGGCGAGTGCGCAAAAAGCGCCGCACAGTGTATTCATTTTCTATGTATTGGATGGTGCTAACTCTCGGTCCTGTGCTAGTGGGCATGAGCTTGGTCTTTTCTTCTTACGTTGGCTCGCTGCGGGTTTGGAGCGAAGATACGGTGCATTTGGTGTATGGCCTGTTGCCTATCAGCTTTTCTTTCTTAGCCTTCTTTGGGCTATACCTGTTGGTGCCTAATATTAAGGTGCGCTTTAATCACGCCTTGGCGGGCGCGTTTGTTGCTGGCTGTTTGTTTGAGATCAGTAAGAAACTATTTGCCTACTACGTGTCTCAGTTCCCTTCATATCAGCTGATATATGGTGCCTTGGCGGCGGTCCCTCTGTTATTTATGTGGATTTATCTCTGCTGGATGATAGTGTTGATCGGTGCAGAAATCACAGCCAGCTTAGGTGAAGATGAGGTGTGGCGGGTGAATGAGCCATTCAGTATCAAATGGTTTTTGTACTACCAAGATAAATTAATGAGAAAAAGGATTCGAAGTGATAGCTCTGATTCAGAGAGTGAGTGAGGCCGCTGTAAAGGTCGACGGTGAAGTGGTCGGAGAGATCGATAAAGGCTTAT
>NZ_JBFRVD010001137.1:0-312 GCF_041474985.1 Vibrio sp. 10N.222.49.C9
TTCCACGCATTGCTCGTGAAATTCGTTGTGTTCTCTAAATGACACTAGGTAGCGCAATAGAGCCTCTTGATTAATTTTCTTACCACTGTATCGAATCTCAACACTTCCCCAGTCTGGCTGGTTGGTAATTAGGCAGTTAGACTTTAGAAGGTGACTGTGTAATACCTCATCCACGGATTCTTCAGATACGCTGCCCTTGAGGTAGTCAGTGCTGAATTCATATTCTGTAATTGAGATATCTTGTTCGTCAATACAAGCGCCTTGCATATCGACAATAGGCTGCTGGTTAAAGTCTTGAACTCGACTCAAGGT
>NZ_JBFRVD010001138.1:0-381 GCF_041474985.1 Vibrio sp. 10N.222.49.C9
TCATAACCGTGCTCCATGAGTAGCCAGCCATTCTCGGCAAGGTATTCTGTAGCATGCAATGCAATGTGCCGAAGATCCGCTAAACCATTCTCCTTAGCCACTAGTGCAGAATCAGGTTCAAATCGAACGTCTCCCACCGCTAAATGTGGGTCTTGCTCATCAATATAAGGAGGGTTGGATACAATGATCTGGAATGACCCTTCATTAACAACAGGTTCAAACCAGCTGCCTTGTAAAAAGCGAGCATTACGGATGCCCAATTGACGTGCATTGTCTGTCGCCAAAACCTGAGCATCCGCCTGAATATCAACACCAATAAATTCAAAGTGCGGACATTCTGATGCCAAGGCTAACGCTATCGCGCCAGTGCCTGTGCCAAGA
>NZ_JBFRVD010001139.1:0-242 GCF_041474985.1 Vibrio sp. 10N.222.49.C9
GGGCGAACCGCTGACTTGTTTGACCCAGCCAATGGCGAGCTTCGAGGACAGGTACAGCTATCTAGCGCCGAAGAGGCATTGGCGACTGTCGATGTAGCAAAGCAAGCACAACAAGCATGGCAAGATACGCCACCGCTACAGCGTGCGCGTGTGATGTTTCGTTTTAAAGCCTTGCTTGAGGAAAATGCCGATGAGTTGGCCACCCTAATTTCCACAGAGCACGGTAAAGTGCACAGTGATGC
>NZ_JBFRVD010001140.1:0-303 GCF_041474985.1 Vibrio sp. 10N.222.49.C9
TGTATGTCATGACAAAAAACTAAGAATTGAAAAAGCGATCAGAGAACTCAATTATAAACGAGGCTTTACCCGCTTATCACCACGCCTTAACCGCAATGGGGGCATCGGCATTGTGGTTCCTGAACTAGGTGGACCAATTTACGCCAGCATATTCCAATCAATCGAGGAATGCTTTCGTCAGTTTGGGTATCACATCATTGCCACTTCAGGCTCAAATGATTCGAGTAAGCAAAAAGAATCCGTCGAATACCTTTTGAGCCGTAGAGTAGATGCAATCATTCTGTGCAATCTAGATCTCGATGA
>NZ_JBFRVD010001141.1:0-399 GCF_041474985.1 Vibrio sp. 10N.222.49.C9
GGTTGGATCGCTGTGGTTAATTGTGTACTCGTTATCAGAGTTACCCACAGTCGCGTAGAAGCGAAGCATTGGTCGCGCCGTGCCCATATCGCCAAATGAGATATTCTGCGACAGAGTCGTCTTCCAAGATGAGTTCGTGGCATCAATATCGTCAAACTCTACGACACTGTAACCCATCTCTAACCATGTAGAGTGGACATCATTCCAGGCATAGGTCGGGCGTACAATGAAGTTCGTATTTACGCGGTCTTCGACATCTTTGCCTTCCAGTGATTGGTAGGCTGCTAGGTATTCAACACCCCACTGGTCGTTAAATGAGTAACTACCATCAAAGCTAAACAACAGCGCTGTTTGGTCTTCGGCTAGATCAAAAACACTATCAAGGGCGTTGTTCGAGCT
>NZ_JBFRVD010001142.1:0-487 GCF_041474985.1 Vibrio sp. 10N.222.49.C9
ATCTAAGTGTTTACAATTGCGAGGTTCAAGAAGACTCAATCTCGTTGCGCCCAGCGTTAGTTAAAGGCCATTGATGCGTCGAACATCAATGGCATGATTGTTTATCGGCTAAACGTTAAAGTGCTGAACTTTCGATTCTGTTTGCTGTGGATGTAACTAGGATCATCGCCATATTCGATTGCTTTACAATTTAAGTGCGCCGCAATGATTTCGTTATCAACGATGCCTTTGTATGAGCAAGTCATACTTTTAGGGTTGAAGTAGATCATTTGCCCAAGTTCGTATTCACTAAACTTAATGGCTTCTTTTTCAAGCACGGTCTCCCCGTAGAGCTCTCCAACGTAACCTATGATGGTTGTGTTCTCGTCAAGATCACTAGGGTCAAATACTTCCAACTTTGCATCATCAGCTTTTAGTAACGTGTAATCTCGTTCAAACTCAGCTAGGTGGTACGATAAGGTTCCTTGAATCGGAAGAGAGCCCTGAC
>NZ_JBFRVD010001143.1:0-368 GCF_041474985.1 Vibrio sp. 10N.222.49.C9
CTCAAGGCATAGGTGCTGTCTGACTGAGTAGAGGTCGGAATCAACAAGTAACGTCCCGCTCTAATATTCGAGTCTGACATACCATTGGCATTTTGAATGACCTTTATGGTGGTGTTATGTTTTTTTGCAATAACACCTAAGCTATCACCTGGCTGAATTTTGTAGCGAACCAGTTTGACACCCTTGCCACGATTTTCTTCAACCTTGGCTAAGAATTGCTCTTGCTGCTCCGCTGGGATCAACAGTTTTTGTGGCCCTTCAGGAGCAGTCGCCCATTGATTGTAAGCTGGGTTGTAGCTCTGCAGCTCCTTCACGGGTATACCGGCATATTGCGCGGCAATGCCGAGGTCAAGTTGCTCTTTAGGATC
>NZ_JBFRVD010001144.1:0-342 GCF_041474985.1 Vibrio sp. 10N.222.49.C9
GCAAGCAGGGACTCGGCAGGATCTGCGCGGTCGCTGAGTTTTGCATACATGGTGTATAGCGCTAAAGGAGAACCTTGCTGACGCTCATTCCATTTGTACGCATCAACTAAGGCACTTCTTGTTTGCAAGGCACCTAAAGGGGCACCTGGTGGCAATAGGTTTTGCAGGCCATCGAGCAGCTCAATCTCGCGGTCATCGCCAGAAAGATCGGTTAATTGTGATTGGCGGATAAAGCCAAATTGCTCACTGGTGTTCCAGCTGTATTGGAATTGCAGCTTCAAAGAGTGGTTGATCTCTTCAAAGATAATCTTATCACCGATGCTGTTTTTGTAGAGGTTACGC
>NZ_JBFRVD010001145.1:0-550 GCF_041474985.1 Vibrio sp. 10N.222.49.C9
GGGTCATTGATGACCGTCGAGGAGAATACATTTTTAAAGGTGGTTCCTTGGCTTTTGCTGTTTGCGACTGTGCTCTTTATTGTCGGACCTAAATTCAATCAACTGTTGCAGGCCACAGCGAATCGTTACAAACATGCCTCTCAGGTAGGGCAGATCTTGATATGGGTTGGTTTGCTGGTGGTGGCCACTTATGGTGGCTTCTTTAATGCTGGTCTTGGGATCATATCACTCAGCTTTCTGGTCATCGCTGGCTATCGTGACATCAACGTTATGAATGGCGTTAAGCTGCTAATCTCATGTGGTGTGTCGCTAACGGCTATTGTTATTTTTATTGTTCAAGGGGCTATTGATTGGCACGCAACGTTAGTGGTGTTGGTTGGCACATTGGTCGGTGGATACTATGCGGCGCATATTTCCCGTAGGCTTCCACAGATATGGGTAAAGAACGTTGTCATCGCGATCAGCGTTTCGATAACGGTTTATTTCTTCTAAAGCACTTATCTATAATCGTTTTTTGATGCCAGATACGAAAAAGGCTCGGTCAGTTGAC
>NZ_JBFRVD010001146.1:0-304 GCF_041474985.1 Vibrio sp. 10N.222.49.C9
GGTCTAATGAACCCTAACCACTTCCTAGCGGTATGTATCGATTATCTATATCGCCACCGTGAAGGTTGGGGCGCTGAGGTTGCTGTTGGTAAAACTTTAGTATCAAGCGCAATCATCGACCGCGTTGTTGCTGACCTTGGTCGCGAGCTATGTGAAGTGCCAGTTGGCTTTAAATGGTTTGTAGATGGTCTATACGAAGGTAAGTTTGGCTTTGGTGGTGAAGAGAGCGCGGGCGCGTCATTCTTGCGCAAAGACGGCACACCTTGGGCTACGGACAAAGATGGCATCATCCTATGTCTTCTTG
>NZ_JBFRVD010001147.1:0-286 GCF_041474985.1 Vibrio sp. 10N.222.49.C9
GAGGCAGACTAGATTACACCTACTCTATATCATCTGCCTTAGATCTCACTTACTACACGAGCCACTTTTTAGTGACAGACTCCAAGAGTGCCGAGCGTTATGAAGCTTCCCATAACATTAGAGCAGACTGGCGGAGTTCCAGTTGGCGTGTGAGTGTTGGCGCTGAGTACACTGATGACTACAACACTAATAAGGAATGGCAGGGTTATCTAGATATTAATTATTACTTTAATTTCTCTTCTTCAACCGATCGACTAACACTCACATACAACAGCAAGCTGGAAAA
>NZ_JBFRVD010001148.1:0-315 GCF_041474985.1 Vibrio sp. 10N.222.49.C9
CGACAAGGTCGCCGAAGTAAACACCCAACTTCCGCCGTGTGCGTCCACTTGCTCTTGAAACTTATTCGCGACTGAAAGCGGTGTGATGTTCAATGAGAAGTGTCTTGGGGTGCATTCAAACCAGTAGGAATACCCCATGATCGAGGTATCGCAAACCCGCGTTAAGCGGTTTTGTATTTGAGTGACTCGATCAAACGCCGTATCTAAAAGCTGGCTGCGACCTAGCGCCATTTTGAGCACATCACGGCACAGTTGCAGTGCGTCTTGCAGGCGCTCCATCTCTCGTTGTAGCTTTTGATTCTTTAGTGCATCGCG
>NZ_JBFRVD010001149.1:0-307 GCF_041474985.1 Vibrio sp. 10N.222.49.C9
GTGTGTATCCTTGAGTGCCAAGGCGGAAACGGGAATTGGTATTTCGGTAGGTAAGCCGTTTTGGGGGCTGGATGTGGCTCACAATGGCTTTCGAATGAATGTGAGTTTGGATGACCAATTTGGCATTGGAGCGAACAAAACCTTTGCGGTGTCGGGTACGCCCATGTATTTCTTTATTGGTGGGCAATATGTGGATCGAAATCAACACTATATTGCGCTGACTCCGGGCATTGGTGCTGAGTTTCGGGTTAAGCCTGTGGGGTTTTATATCGACCTTACTCCTGCGATTTATCTTGATGAACTGGAT
>NZ_JBFRVD010001150.1:0-458 GCF_041474985.1 Vibrio sp. 10N.222.49.C9
GTGGTGATACACTGAACACGGCTCTGTATCTGTCTCGTTTGACTCACAAGCACGGTATCAAAACTAGCTATGTAACAGCATTGGGCCAAGACCCATTCAGTGCTCACATGCTAGAAAGCTGGGAGTCTGAAAACATCGATACAAGCCTAATTGCACGTCTTTCAGACAAGCAACCAGGTCTTTACTACATCGAAACTGATGACACTGGCGAGCGTAGCTTCCACTACTGGCGCAACGACGCTGCAGCGAAGTTCATGTTTGATCAAGCTGAGTCAGCTTCTCTTGTTGACACGCTAAGTGGCTACGATGCTGTTTACCTAAGTGGTATCACTCTAGCTATCTTGACTGAAAACGGTCGCAACGAGCTATTCAAGTTCCTTGAGAACTTCGAAGGTAAAGTATTCTTCGACAACAACTACCGTCCAAAACTATGGGCTAGCCAAGAAGAAGCTCAAAAG
>NZ_JBFRVD010001151.1:0-289 GCF_041474985.1 Vibrio sp. 10N.222.49.C9
TCTCTTATCCACCGTCCTTAGGCTAAGCCTTAACGTAGCCTCAACTCGTGCCGTTCTCGGTAATGGCCACGAAGGCACGGACGCTGCAGGTCGCGTTGTGGAAGCATTCGGTACGGTGATTGTGGGAGGCTCATACATTGTCGGTGCCATATCGTTCATAATCATTTGTATCATCTCGTTCATGGTAGTGACCAAAGGCTCCGAGCGAATAGCTCAAGTAGGTGCACGATTTAGTCTAGATGCATTACCCGTTCGACTAATGGCAATTGAAACCGCCTCTCAAAACGGA
>NZ_JBFRVD010001152.1:0-308 GCF_041474985.1 Vibrio sp. 10N.222.49.C9
TTGTTGAGGGCTTAGTCAGCGTTAGGTTGGGTAAAATTGAATACGCTATCGCAGCCGGTGATACCTTTTGGCTTCCTGCAAACTGCTTGTCTGCTTTAAGCTACTTTCCTAATAGTCGATGCAAGGTTATCGAAGCGTCACAACGTTTAAGCAAGCCCTTTCCGCATCAAGCAGGCTACGTGAAACCTAACACGCTGGTGTTATCGTTACTCGACAAACTGTCTGAAGTATCGAGCCTATCAGAGCATCAGCAGGTTCTGCTGACTGCCTTGCAGTACGAGTTGCTAGAAATGCACCCTAACCTACAA
>NZ_JBFRVD010001153.1:0-307 GCF_041474985.1 Vibrio sp. 10N.222.49.C9
CTTCAAACTATAATTGTATCTATCGCAACAGAGTAAGACGGTTGTGTTACAGAACTGTGACACGAATGGAGAATCTGCATCTCTTCATGCCGTATTATCTATTTTAGAAGATCAGGATAAAAAAAGATGAGGTATTAGATGGAGTTATCTGAATTAGAGCAGCACCAATTAGTGAAATTTGCCTCTGATGCATGCCATTCACGCAACCATAGTGTGAGTGTCGATTTAGGTAAGGCGGAATTTGAATTGGTTGAAAACGGAATTCAGTTTTATCACTCTCAGTTTAAACTCGACTCTAAACATGCTG
>NZ_JBFRVD010001154.1:0-331 GCF_041474985.1 Vibrio sp. 10N.222.49.C9
GGGCGAATGTAGGCACTTTCTAGTTTGTATACGCGAATGGTTTCGCGAGTAGCTTCCATGATCTCCTCAATCGTGTAAGGGATTGGGAAGCGATAAATTTTTGCTGAGTTCTTAAGGCGCTTTGCGTGTTCTGGATGACGGAAAACAATTGGGCCTTTAGGCGTGTTGTAACAACGAACACCTTCGAATACTGAAGTACCGTAATGCATTGCATGAGTGAGCACGTGTACGTTGGCTTCTGCCCACGGAACCATTTCACCGTTAAACCAAATAAAATCTGCTGTCTTTGTAGCCATTGCTGCTTTCCTTATGCGCTCACTTTGTGCTGTAA
>NZ_JBFRVD010001155.1:0-368 GCF_041474985.1 Vibrio sp. 10N.222.49.C9
GTACTGAGGATACATCTCACGGCCCATGACCCTAGCTTTGACCATAGCGTAACGCTCCCAATCACGCCCTTGCTCTTGGTAGTAGTCTTCCAAAGCGGCAAAGCTCATCACTAATGGACCACTCTCACCAAAGGGGCGCAGTCGCATATCGACGCGATAACAAAAACCATCAATAGTGATTTGATCCAAAGACTTGATCAGGCGTTGCCCAAGGCGAGTAAAGAATTGTGCGTTGGCAATTGAGCGCCTTGCACCTTCAGTTTCTCCATTTTCGGGATAGGTAAAGATAAGATCGATATCGGAAGAGAAATTCAGCTCTCCTCCACCGAGTTTACCCATACCGATGATCAGCATAGGTTGCTCAATGC
>NZ_JBFRVD010001156.1:0-286 GCF_041474985.1 Vibrio sp. 10N.222.49.C9
TGAGGTATCATTATTAAGAGAGCTTGATTAGTTAAAGGGACACAAAAATGCTGAAAGCCGTACTGTTTGATATGGATGGCCTCATCTTTGACACTGAATTTGTCTATAAACAAAGCTGGCAGTTTGCCGCACAGGAGCAAGGGCTTCGCATTACCGATGACTTTTATCAGAAGTTCATCGGCGTTCAAGACCCTGAGTGCGAACGCATCCTGGCAGAGCATTTTGGCTCAAAGATGGATATGACCCGTTATTGCATGGTGAGGGATAAGCACTTCCATGCATTAAG
>NZ_JBFRVD010001157.1:0-514 GCF_041474985.1 Vibrio sp. 10N.222.49.C9
GGTAGATGCCAACGTTGATGTAGATGATCTTAAAGATGCCATCCTAGGAAAGGCAACATCTCTAGATCCTGGTTCAGATGCTATCAGTTCTGGGGACGGAGTTGATATCTTGTTTGGTGATACAGTGTCTTTTGCTGGCATAGAAAGCCAAGGTGTTTCGGCCATTCAGCAATATGTAGCAGAGCAAACTGGCGCTTTCCAAACTGACGTTGAAGCAAAAGATATGTTCGACTATATCTCTGCAAATATTGAGGAGTTTGACCAATCTCTGGATTCTCACAAAGATGACGCTCTTGACGGAGGTTCAGGCAATGACATTCTATTCGGACAAGGTGGCAATGACATCTTAACCGGCGGTTCTGGCGATGACTTACTAATCGGTGGTTCGGGTGATGACACGCTAATAGGCGGAATGGGTGAAGACATTATGACCGGTGGCCTAGGTGCCGATACATTTGAATGGACACCATCAGACCTGAGAGTATTCAATGAAACCGACACTATCATCGACTTC
>NZ_JBFRVD010001158.1:0-288 GCF_041474985.1 Vibrio sp. 10N.222.49.C9
ATTTAAGACCGGTGCTTTTCATGCCGCGATTGGCGCTGAGACACCCATCATTCCTATTGTATGTAGCACGACTCAAGATAAGGTAAAACTGAATCGTTGGAATAACGGTCACGTTATTATTGAGATGCTACCACCAGTGGATACATCACAATACAGTAAGTCTAATGTGCGTGAGCTTGCAGAGCTTTGTCGTAGTCAGATGGAAGCGAAGCTGAAAGACTTGGATGAAGAAGTCGACGCAAGAAATGCCGCTGACGGCGTGAAAAACTAAACAAGAAAAAAGGGAGC
>NZ_JBFRVD010001159.1:0-372 GCF_041474985.1 Vibrio sp. 10N.222.49.C9
CAGGCCCTAGTCGCTGCAGGTGGTCTTGCAGCAGCACTATCAACTGCAGCAGGCTTGCTATTGGCTATCTCCTCCTCCATCTCGCACGATCTGATAAAAGGGGTAATAAACCCCAACATTTCAGAGAAGAAAGAACTGCTCGCCAGCCGGATATCCATGGCGGTGGCGATTGGGGTCGCGGGGTATCTGGGACTCAACCCACCGGGCTTTGCCGCCGGTACGGTTGCCCTCGCCTTTGGATTGGCTGCCTCCTCCATCTTCCCGGCCTTGATGATGGGTATATTCAGCAAGAATATTAACAAAGAAGGTGCGATTGCGGGTATGGTCGCAGGTATCGGTATTACTCTGTTCTATGTATTCCAACACAAAGGC
>NZ_JBFRVD010001160.1:0-414 GCF_041474985.1 Vibrio sp. 10N.222.49.C9
TTATTATCCATTTCCCCGCTCTCAACTTGTTCTACGGTATCTAAAATGAACTGGGTGGGATCGGACCCGGCAAAGATAAGCTCGTAAAGGTGCGCCTGAAAATCTCGCGCAAGCTCAGTCCAGTCGCTACGGGCACTCTCTAAGCCTTTAAACACGATACGAGAGCCAGATTCTTGAGTAATTAATCCGGCATAGCGCTTCTTTGAACCTGTTTCAGAGCCGCGAATGGTTGGCATGAAAAATCGAGAAAAGTGGGTTTCATATTCAAGCTCAAGCAGGGAGGTGAGGTTATATTCCTCGGTCAAATGCTGGGTCCACCAACTATTGATGTGCTTGGTCAGCGCATTGCCAATATCATCCGCTTGCTCTTGGGTGCACTCATCTTTGAGAGAAACAAACGTAGAATCCGTATCC
>NZ_JBFRVD010001161.1:0-556 GCF_041474985.1 Vibrio sp. 10N.222.49.C9
CTATAACTCCTAATTCTCTTTACGAGGTTTGGTTTGTAGCACCCGCCGTAACGGGTGCCATGGTCTTTACATGATTGATTTAAGATCTGACTTCAATTGGAACAGTTGAACAATTTCTTCCTGCTCTTCTATCGGCAAACCATTAATGAACGCTCGACGCAACGCTTGCAGCATTTCGTGTTCGTCATTATCCACCCTGTTTAAATCAAAGCGCCTTGCTAGCATGAGTTCATCGATCCACCCGAAGATGGCTCGTATTGACATCGTTGAAAAGAATGAGTCATCGTTCTCCGCCTTGTTTTCACGGATCCCTTCCGCCACTTTAATCATGACGTTCACTCTGCTTCTCACCAGCTCATCCAGTTGAGGACTCACATGGTTCTTCCAGTCAGCTTTTGACCCATTACTAAACACACTATGAAGTTGCATCCAATGCTCATACGCCAACTCCGATTCAACATCCGCCGGCAAATAATCCATGCGCATGAACGCAAAACGGTCATTAACACTGAGATCAAGATTGTCCTCTGTGTTGTTGGTGTTTGCAGTTGCAAAG
>NZ_JBFRVD010001162.1:0-403 GCF_041474985.1 Vibrio sp. 10N.222.49.C9
GAACCGGGTGTATCAGTTTGTCGACGAAGAAAAGAAGCGTTATGTGGTGAAATTTTACCGCCCGCAACGCTGGAGCGAGCAACAGATCCAAGAAGAGCACGACTTTACGCTATCACTGCTTGAGCATGAGATACCTATCGCCCCACCGGTGATCATTGATGGAAAAACCCTTCATCATCATGAGGGCTATCTTTTCACTCTATTTGAGAGTGTTGGCGGTCGTCAGTTTGAAGTCGACAACTATGATCAACTCGAGATGGTTGGACGATTCTTAGGGCGGATTCATAAAGTCAGCGAAGGGTTACCCACATTTAAGCATCGACCGACAATGGGTCTAGAGGAATACCTCTATCAATCTCGCGATATACTTAAGAAAAGCCAGTTTATCCCAGCACATATAGAG
>NZ_JBFRVD010001163.1:0-296 GCF_041474985.1 Vibrio sp. 10N.222.49.C9
AGCTATCGGTCAGGCGACTTGCCATCGACAGTAATGTACTTTTTCCTGCGCCATTAGGGCCAATGATGCTGGTAACTTCACCAACCGGGAAGAGGGCGTCTGCATTATTAACAACGTATTTGTCGTTGTATTTCTTACTTAGTCCAGTAATTTTAATCATGGTTAGCTGATCTTGTTTCGTACGAGTAGGCTCAGGAAGTAACTTCCGCCGACAAAGTTAATAATAACGCTGATGGTGGTCTGAAAATCGAGTAAGTGCTCAACTAACCACTGGCCACTGATCAGTAGTGCAATAG
>NZ_JBFRVD010001164.1:0-318 GCF_041474985.1 Vibrio sp. 10N.222.49.C9
CGCAGTTTTAAAGACTCAAACAACGACGGCATTGGTGACATCAATGGTGTTCGTTCAAAACTCGACTATCTTCAGCAACTCGGTATTAATACCCTTTGGTTAAGTCCAGTTTACGATTCACCTTGTGATGACAATGGATACGACATTCGTGATTATCAGGCCATTCTAGCCGAATTTGGCACTATGCAAGACTTCGACTTATTGCTGGAAGAGTGCCATCAGCGAGGTATGAAGCTGGTAATGGATTTGGTGATCAACCATTGTTCGGATGAGCATGAGTGGTTTGAGCAGTCGAAACAATCAAAGACAGGGCCGTAT
>NZ_JBFRVD010001165.1:0-255 GCF_041474985.1 Vibrio sp. 10N.222.49.C9
CTTGAGGCTATTTCAATATGGAACGGCGCAACACGCCTGTCAGTGGCAGGTGTACAAGATAAATTAAACTTATTGGTAAAGCACGATGGCTCACTGGGTTTTGGCGAAGGCGCCTTGTGCTCAAACTACATCTTCAAATTTGAAACCGGTCGTGCGCCATGCATAGTCGCCAATGAACTTTTCACTATGCTTTTAGCAAAAAAAGCAGGGTTAGATATACCCGAAGTAGGACTAAGAACTTACGGCACTATCAGA
>NZ_JBFRVD010001166.1:0-315 GCF_041474985.1 Vibrio sp. 10N.222.49.C9
GGTATTAATGCGCCAATGGCCACAAGGTAGGGCCTCATGAGATCACCAACCTCTGGAATGTACAATGCCCATGCCTGTCCTAAACCTATCAGTCCCAAAGCGAGTGCCGCTTGCGATGGTGGTATGTGTGGAACCGATGAAATCTGCGCAACAAGTTTTACTCTCCGTGTTAAAAATGGTGTGTATTGAGGTGTCGCATATTAAACCGCAACCGAGCGCTTATTGCCATGACCCAAAAAGTAATAAACAATTCTTTATCTGGTAATACTTGCAGTTTTTAAAATATGCGCCATGTTTAAATCGCGAGGTAAAAAT
>NZ_JBFRVD010001167.1:0-271 GCF_041474985.1 Vibrio sp. 10N.222.49.C9
ATCGCTATCAAACCAACTGGCAACAAAATCGTTGCACCAGTGAATGGTACAATCGGTAAGATCTTTGAGACAAACCATGCGTTCTCTATTGAATCAACTGACGGTATCGAACTATTCGTTCACTTCGGTATCGACACTGTTGAACTGAAAGGTGAAGGCTTCACTCGCATCGGTTCAGAAGGCCAAGAAGTTAAAGCTGGTGATACTATCATCGAGTTTGACCTTGCATTCCTAGAAGAGAAAGCTAAATCTACTTTGACTCCAGTTGTTA
>NZ_JBFRVD010001168.1:0-353 GCF_041474985.1 Vibrio sp. 10N.222.49.C9
ATTGTCAGCATTTTTTTGTAGGCGCGGGACTATCTTCTTCGACAGATGAGGGTTTAGCTTGGCAATCTCGGTGGCGACTTTGATGGATATTGGGTCAACATCGGACGCAGTAAAGTGCCATTGGTAGTCCGTGGCACCAATAATAGGGTAAATACAGCTCGCCCCTGTGCCGATATCGAGAGCATTGATGGTGTTATCGGTGGTATCCAATAAGTCTGCTAAGCGGTGCACATAATCGGCACGTCCTGGGATCGGCGGGCATAGATAGCCCTTTGGGATGTCCCAGAACTTCACCTGATAGTGGTGCGCCAGCAAGGCCTTATTAAGGGTTAGCACGGCTTCAGGGTCACTAA
>NZ_JBFRVD010001169.1:0-367 GCF_041474985.1 Vibrio sp. 10N.222.49.C9
GCTTAATGATCGGTAGGCGCTTTAGGAATGAAGCTAACGCCGCTTTTGATGGCGCGACCAATCAGCCCGATATCGTTAGTTCCGGTAATAGCAGCGAGTAGAATGCTGTGTTTCTTCAATTGGATCTTGAGTGATAGAACGTTAAATGCCGGTGTAGGATCAAGCACGTTTGATACGTCGATGATGATAGGGGCATTGTGACGGATCTTCTGGTCTTTATGGGCAACCAAGATGTTTGTCAAAATATTATCTACATTAAAGTCGTTGATGTAGAAGGTATCTAACTCGAATAAAGATTTGTCTCTTTTCAATTAACTGGCCTCGCGAATAAACTTAGGTTTTCATAAGGTGATTTGCGGGTGTCTGT
>NZ_JBFRVD010001170.1:0-265 GCF_041474985.1 Vibrio sp. 10N.222.49.C9
CCGAGAACAATAGGCTTTTTCACAGCTTTATTATCTTGGTTAACCACAAATATAGAAGGCTCTCCAGATTGGCTTCTGACCACTGCAGATTGTGGAACAATGAGATAGCCTCTCGCTTCTGGCATTGAAATATGGGCGCGAACATACATACCTGCTAGTAATATATTGTCAGGGTTTGGAATAATGGCACGCAACGTTACCGTACCTGTCGAATCTGAAACTAGTGTGTCAGAAAACTCTAATCGGCCGACTTCATCATAAACTA
>NZ_JBFRVD010001171.1:0-301 GCF_041474985.1 Vibrio sp. 10N.222.49.C9
AGATGCCAAGGAATGGGCTGATGCTGATCCCTACATCGAAGCTGGCGTTTATCAGAACGTTATCGTCAAACCCTTTAAAAAAGTATTCTAATTATGCATTCATCACTTAAAACTCTGTTTATCGCGGCGCTGGCCACTCTTATTCTTGCAGGCTGTTCATCAAACGGTGATAAGCAGAGAGAGCTAGAACTTAAGGCGGATCGCCGTGCTGGGATCTTAGCTTCAAGCCTGCCAATTGAATACGGCCCTTTGACCATCACTAGAGCGTCTTCAAAGGGAAGTATTGTCATCATTGAAATGC
>NZ_JBFRVD010001172.1:0-457 GCF_041474985.1 Vibrio sp. 10N.222.49.C9
CCTCTAGAGGAAGCTTATGCATTCGATCTAGGCTGTCACCGTAGTATTTAGTGTAGGTATATACTGCAACAATTAAGGTGCAGAGTAGGGCAAAAAATTGATTGTCCTCAAAAAAGCTCAACACCAAAAAAGGGGATGAGAACAGTATTGCTAGTGATAGCAGATTGGTTAGGAAGTCTAGGTTGAGAATGAGCTTGAGAGTCTTGATATCCTGCTTTACAGCTTCGATATTTGAGTTGGGCATAGTCCACATCCACACAAGTAACTGATGCTTATTACTGTATGCCTTTGCCCAAGAAATGGAGCTCGTAATTTTTCTAACTGATGTCTGTAATTTGCCTAGTAAGAGGTGGTTATCTAGCCCGCTGTACAAGCCTGCGCCCTAGGCAACCTAAGGTTTCACTTTTATCGGTATTATTGACTGATTTTTAATTAATTTAATTAAAAACAATAAGTT
>NZ_JBFRVD010001173.1:0-354 GCF_041474985.1 Vibrio sp. 10N.222.49.C9
TTCTTCACTGTCGCGGTGCTGTCTTCGTTATTGCGAGTGATGGTGTACGTATTGTCGTCATGCTTCTCGACAATCACGTAATTCATGCTAATACCGCCATCTTCGTCACGAACAACCCACATACGTTGATTATCTTCGCCATACTCAACTTCAATTAGACCTGAACCAATGATGCCTTGACCGTCTTCGCCTTCAGGATTCCAGCCTTCGCTATCTTGTGGTGGCATAGGTGCGATAGGTTGACTAACCTCTAATCCGTCATCGTAGCCAGGGTTCATTACTAAGTTCTCATCACCACCAAACTCAGGCATGCCAGGATCAACCTCGATGAAAATTGGGTTTTCAGGGTCGATT
>NZ_JBFRVD010001174.1:0-459 GCF_041474985.1 Vibrio sp. 10N.222.49.C9
CCAAGCTTATGGTACCGCCACATTACTTTTAGCTGGGGCGAGCGTTGCGATACTGCTAGATGCCTTCTTACGTTTTGTTCGTACTTGGTTGCTAGGTGCAGCAGCGACCAATACTGAACGCAGTTCTTATGAAATATTGGTTCACAAGCTAGATACCATCTCTTTTAAGCAGGTAAGAGCCCTGCACCCTGGTACCTTGCAAGAAGGCTTTAAAGGCATCAGTCAAATTAAAGACTTTTACTCGGGCGGGTTTGTCAGTGGTTTGATAGATGTGCCATTCGTCTTGATATTCTTAGGTCTGGTTTACTATGTTGGTGGAAATCTGGTGATTATCCCTATCATCGTGTGGGCCATCACTGCTGTATTAGTGTGGGTGTTTTCTAGTCGCTCTAATACGCACGCACAAAATGCTGCGAATAGTGAATTGGATAGAAGCGACTTAGTAGTATCGATTTTCTC
>NZ_JBFRVD010001175.1:0-292 GCF_041474985.1 Vibrio sp. 10N.222.49.C9
GACTTTAACTGCGAAGAGTACATGTCTAAAAAAGATGCTCGTAAAATGGATTTATTTATCCAATACGGTATCGCAGCAGGTATCCAAGCTCTTGATGATTCTGGCCTAGAAATCACTGACGAAAATTGCACTCGCGTAGGCGTGGCGATTGGCTCTGGTATTGGTGGTTTAGGTCTGATTGAAAACGGTATCCATGTTATGAACGGCAAAGGCCCACGCCGAGTGAGCCCATTTTTCGTTCCATCAACCATCGTAAACATGGTTGCAGGTAACCTTTCTATTATGCGTGGCC
>NZ_JBFRVD010001176.1:0-327 GCF_041474985.1 Vibrio sp. 10N.222.49.C9
ATCTTGGGTACTGCGATTGCAGCGGTAGGTTACGGTACGCTACTAGCGGTATTCCCATCTATCACTGCTGAATTCTACGGTCTTAAGAACTACGGTACTAACTATGGTGTTCTTTACACTGCATGGGGTATCGGTGGTGCTATCGGCGCGGCAGTTGTTGGTTTCTCAATGACTCACGGTGAAGGTTATACTCTAGCGTACACTATCTCTGCTGTAATGATGGGTGTGTGTGTTGCACTATCTCTAGTGACTCGCCCTATCAGCGAAGAGAAATCTGCACAGCTTGCTGCTGCTTAATTTTCTCAATTGATTTAATACCAATAGAAT
>NZ_JBFRVD010001177.1:0-264 GCF_041474985.1 Vibrio sp. 10N.222.49.C9
ACCTTACCCGCACGCTCTGGCTTGTTATCGTCTCTTGGCGTATTTAGCTTGAACTTAGATAGATCGAAGTTTTCAGCTGGAACCTTGTTCACGTCTAAGTTGTACTGCACAGCCAGTTGCGGATCATTATTCGCTGACGGAGCTTGCGTTGCAGACGGAGCTTGTTGTGTCGCAGATGCAGTATCGGGGGAAGAAGCTGTTGAGCAGCCTGCTAGGCCAGCAACGAGTGCTGAAATAACAACAGCAGCAATCTTGTTCTTTGTA
>NZ_JBFRVD010001178.1:0-323 GCF_041474985.1 Vibrio sp. 10N.222.49.C9
GGCGGTTGGTTATCTCGCTAACGAGAACACAGGACAAATTCGGGCCACGCTATAGTTCAAAGATAAATAGCCGTGTGTCGAGAGGATGTGCTCATTACAGCGCGTCTTCAGCCCAAGACTTATAATTAGATTAATTTATTGCAGTCTACTGCAGGAGTATTCAATGAAAATTGCACTTATGATGGAAAACAGCCAAGCACCTAAAAATGCAATGGTTGCTACAGAGCTTAACAATGTTGCTGGCGGTCTTGGCCATGACGTATTCAACGTTGGTATGACTGACGAGAACGATCATCACCTAACGTACATCCACCTTGGCATCA
>NZ_JBFRVD010001179.1:0-361 GCF_041474985.1 Vibrio sp. 10N.222.49.C9
CGCTTCTGATTGAACCGCATTAGCCCATTAAAGCAATGGCGATTCAGATAGTAGAGTAATTGTGCCGATTCAAGGGACTCGAACTCCCCACTATCGATTAACTCATTAAATCGTGCCCTATTGAACAGAAACACTTGAGCAGAATTCTCGGCATTAATTCGCCCGAGGTTGAAGTCAGCAAACCCTATTTGTCGATACAGATTTATCAGATGAACATTACTATCGTTAAGGGTTGCGCGCTCTGGCTGAACAGCCATGAAGACAGAACCAGCACCACAAAACGGCTCTATCAGATGACCACACTGTAAATGACGATAGACATCAGCCACAGCATCAGCAAGCCACCTCTTTCCCCCCACGT
>NZ_JBFRVD010001180.1:0-306 GCF_041474985.1 Vibrio sp. 10N.222.49.C9
ATACATGGGTGGTCAAACTCACATTGGTTAATTGCTGATTGTATGAATAGCCGGCTACTTGTTAGCCGGCTTTTTTGTGCCTAGTGAAAATGGATCTCTCTATTAAACAAATAGTAATGGATTAATTACTTTAAGTCTAAGCCAGGCACCGCACCTAAGGTGTATCGTGGAATCACCACTTACATTATCTTGGTAGGTTCAAAGTTCGTCATGCTTGCCGCCACAGACTTTGTGTTCGGGGATTCAGTGGCCCATACAACGGTATTGTTGCCTTCTTCGGTGTGGTCTTCGCCATCATGATTTCAG
>NZ_JBFRVD010001181.1:0-334 GCF_041474985.1 Vibrio sp. 10N.222.49.C9
ATAGCATTCATTGCCGAGACTGCTTTAGGAAAGTTTCGAGCAGCGTTCATTATTTGTTTTGTTAATGATTCTCTATCCCTCATTTGAGCGAAATCTTCAAATCGCTGCTCATGAACATCAAAGTGATTGAGATTGAAATAATCTTGAATATTAAGGACATCGGAATAAGGAAGAAAATCCAGTTTTTCATTATCGTTTAAGATAATCACACGCTTATTTATAGTGTCTGTATATAATGGCATACTGAACTGTTCGAGATTATCGAATTCCATTGTAAATGCCAAGGACATCGGTTTTGTGCCACAAGTTGCATTTAATGCTATCGTTTCTTCAG
>NZ_JBFRVD010001182.1:0-304 GCF_041474985.1 Vibrio sp. 10N.222.49.C9
ATTGATTAATACGCAGTTTTCATCAAATTTATCAATGAATGATCAAGTAGTCGTGAGCACAAAGATGTTGGATTTTGAACTTAACCAACAAACTCAAAAAGCAATGCGTGATGACCTAGTCATAACCACTATTAGAATAGATACCTACCTCGTGATTATTGTTATCTTTATCTCAAAGAATATCGATTTTACGGGGCTAGCCACACGTAAAATGCACATTTTAAAGGATAGAGTTCAATGACCATTTCACATGCTCATTTATTAGAAAGTATGAGCAAGGGTGTTGCCAGTGATGGACAGCCCT
>NZ_JBFRVD010001183.1:0-237 GCF_041474985.1 Vibrio sp. 10N.222.49.C9
ATCGAATTCCTGTTGTTTGTGGTTATCAGTGAACACTCATTAACATTAACACATGGTTGTAATCGCTAAAGGGCTCAATGATGAAATTTCTTACACCAATAATCGCCAATCTGTGACTTGTCACTTTTGAGCGTTACCCCTGTAACTTATTAAGTCTCTTTTCCAGAAGAGCCTGAGCGTGCGCTTTGACTGCTCTTTCATCTTCAGCATGCACTCGAATATTAATCTCCTTAACAC
>NZ_JBFRVD010001184.1:0-314 GCF_041474985.1 Vibrio sp. 10N.222.49.C9
GTAGTGATAACTTCCCAACAAGACAAGACATCAACAAGGCCTGTATCTCTAACCAAACCCCATTAGTGTCCGGTGCAGCGATAGGCTGGGACGGCCAAGTTGCTTACTTTGATGGGCAACATCAGAGTGCTTGTTATCACTGCCTATATCCGTTCAGTAAGTCCAATCAAGCCACAAAATGCAGCGATACCGGTGTCATGGGACCGAGTGTAAACATGATAGGCAGTCTTCAATCTATGCTCGCATTAAGAGCGATCATAGAGCCTGAAACACTGAATACCGGCGAATTGATTGTGTTTAACGGACGAGAGATG
>NZ_JBFRVD010001185.1:0-239 GCF_041474985.1 Vibrio sp. 10N.222.49.C9
AGGGTGAAACCTTAGTACCACATCTAGTTAAGACTAAATTCGGTTGGCACGTGGTCAAAGTATTGTACCGAGTGTAATAAACTCTTTGAGTGTTACTAATTCGTTAATGTGAAAAGCCAGTCAATCGACTGGCTTTTATGTATTAGGACTCGCTCTCGATAAGATGCTCATCCGCTAACCTTTGTTTTTGAGTCTCTTTGATGTCAGCCCACGATCCACCAGCATTGATTCCATCTAAA
>NZ_JBFRVD010001186.1:0-285 GCF_041474985.1 Vibrio sp. 10N.222.49.C9
GCACTATTCGTACTGACGTAGTGGAGTTAAAAGGTCAATTAGACCTTGAGTCTGAGCGTCGCGCCAATGTAGAAAAGATACTCATTGAGCAGGGTAACGCATCAGGCACAACCGTTAGTCAAGACAGTACAAGCTTGCTTACCAATGTGTGGGTGATTGTGGCGCTGTCGGCGGCAGTCACTGCCTTGATCATGTTGTTGATCATTAGGCTAACCCTTTCCATTCGACCTGTTCCTCAGATCGGCAATGAGCCTTCAGCGCCTAAGGCATTAAACCCAGTGCCTG
>NZ_JBFRVD010001187.1:0-313 GCF_041474985.1 Vibrio sp. 10N.222.49.C9
GTCGTTATCTTGAAATGCAGACCGAATTGAATGCGCACATGGCAAATGTCCACCAAGTATTCGAGTCGTTAATTGGCGATGAAGAAGAGCAGGGTCAGGAAGTAGACTCTGTTTACGCGGAAATGTGGAGCTTAGCGAAAGAGCCGGAGCAGGTAATTAACATCTTGCAAGAGCTGTCTATCGATGTAAAAGAAAAGCAGTTTTCGGAGCTTTCTACTAGCTTGTGCAACTTTAAAACTGACCTTGGTAAAAAGACCTTAGGCCCTAGAGGGCGAGAAGTCCTAGGGCATCTAATGCCTAAGTTACTGCACGC
>NZ_JBFRVD010001188.1:0-287 GCF_041474985.1 Vibrio sp. 10N.222.49.C9
GTAGTGACAAGCTCATAGAGACTCAGCCCACTGTCTTTGATCTTTGATTTTACAGACTCTACATCATAGCTTGTCGCCCCACTTGGGATAGGGTCTTGCCAAATCAAATCATCAGCAGGAACATCTGGACCTAGATAGCAGCTCTTCGGTCCCATATCTCTATGGGTTAGCTTAAACCAAGCGCGAGCAAATACTTCGTTGAAGTAGTCAGGGTCGTTATGGAAACGCTCTGAAATTTTGCGATACTCAGGGTCCACTTTAAGTGCCATATCCGCATCGGTCATAAT
>NZ_JBFRVD010001189.1:0-349 GCF_041474985.1 Vibrio sp. 10N.222.49.C9
ACTCGATAGCTGCGGTTATTATTGAGAACAGAGACCCTGATGACATAGTCTTAGGCACTGAAGATACTAACGTTGACTTGGGTCAGCAAATTATGGACAAGGCGATACTAGCCACTACAGTCGTCAAAGATGATGTCGCTGATATCTTTACGTTGGTGTTTGCACAATCAGAGCTTGAAGGCTTTAGTAATGGCGGTGCCGAGTTTGATTACACCAACGGACAATACGTATTCCAAGGCCGAGTCGATGAATCTGGAAATATTATTGGGTTGGAAAACCTCATTCTTATTCCACCAGAAGATTATGCCGGTGACATTGCTCTCAAATTTACTGCTGTTACCACAGATAC
>NZ_JBFRVD010001190.1:0-348 GCF_041474985.1 Vibrio sp. 10N.222.49.C9
GATGAAGACGGTAACGGTGGCTATATTTTCCACCCTAGCACGGCTGCAAGTGGCAAAGATGTAACCATCGCTTATAAAGTGACCGATGGTCATGCGCAAACTGTTGCAACTTCTACAATACATGTAGATCCAGATCCGCATAATAATGGTAATAAGCAAGCGCCAACATCGAGCCATACGTCAACAACTAAACCACCAGTATCAGATATTGATAAAATTACGGGTGACTTAAAAGGTGGTGTCAATGAGGATGGTGGAAGCTCTTATACAGACGCACACAATCACCAACACCAGTTGAAAGCGACAGGTCATGTACAAGCAAAATCACCAAGCGATGTCCACGCACAT
>NZ_JBFRVD010001191.1:0-284 GCF_041474985.1 Vibrio sp. 10N.222.49.C9
AGTCTGCGTGAAGTCGATAACACTCTTGAGCATATGCGGTGAAGAATGCGTATCGGCGTCAATGAAAAATAGGTAATCACCCGTCGCGTGAGTCGCTCCCCACATGCAGGCATTACTCTTTCCAAGCCAACCTTTTGGTAATGCTCTTCCTTGAATGCATTGCGCTGAGAACTCAGATTTAGCCATCAAGCTTTCGGCAATATCTTTAGTAGCATCCTCAGAAAAATCATCAATAACAATGATTTCTAGTTTGTCGGTTGGATAGTCTTGCTCAAGTACGCTGC
>NZ_JBFRVD010001192.1:0-230 GCF_041474985.1 Vibrio sp. 10N.222.49.C9
TAAATCACTCTTTACAGTCTAGCCGAGTTGGTGATTTTGTGGGGTGATCGGTTAAACGCCATGCAAGACTGTATTGCAAGAATGCATCGAGTAATGGGTTTAAGTATTTGTCTTTGTGCAAAACGATCTGCATTGAGCGCTCGAGAGGCAAACTAATGTTGAGTTTCTTCACCTTGCCCGCCTTTATGGCGCTATCTACCGACAGCTCCGACAAACACGCAAGGCCAAGC
>NZ_JBFRVD010001193.1:0-221 GCF_041474985.1 Vibrio sp. 10N.222.49.C9
GGTCAACACCCATAATTAGAGCGATACCTTCTAGAGGAAGACCTACTTGGTTCAATACCATCGCTAGCATGATTAGACCTACACCAGGAACACCGGCTGTACCGATAGACGCTAGCGTTGCTGTTAGGATAACCGTTAGGTAGTCACCCATGGTTAGGTCAATATTGAATGCCTGAGCAATAAAGGCTGTCGCCACACCCTGCATGATAGCAGTACCATCC
>NZ_JBFRVD010001194.1:0-363 GCF_041474985.1 Vibrio sp. 10N.222.49.C9
CTTCTAGCACATCTTCAAAATCAAACAGTTGCTGCTCTTTTGCCATTTGCGAGTAGAAAATCACTTGAAAAAGTAGGTCGCCCAACTCTTCTTTTAGATTATCCCAGTCTTGATTTTGAATGGCGTCGACCACTTCATAAGTTTCTTCAATGGTATGGGGAACGATAGTGTCAAAGCTCTGCTTTTTGTCCCATGGGCAACCCTGCTCAGGGTCACGGAGCGTGGCCATTATGGATAGCAATTGTTCGATGGAGTTTGAGGCTGACATAATATTTCCAATTCACATTCAAAAAAGAAAGCCCCTTTTCAGGGGCTTGTTAGATGGGTTAGCCAAGACGTTTGACGGAGATAACGTCTTTGATC
>NZ_JBFRVD010001195.1:0-297 GCF_041474985.1 Vibrio sp. 10N.222.49.C9
CTCGTGGTCTAATGTATGTGAATCATCAAAAGCGGTTCGAGTTGGCTCCCAAATATTGATTACTTGCACGGTGCGTTTGGGGGTATTGAGTGTATTTGCGTGTTCCGCATCGAATGGCAATTGGGTGGATTTGCATCCGGCAATATATATGGGGCTGAAAATTATCACGAAAATACCACTGCGAAAATACGACATACTGCAATTTACTACCTGAACAAACAATCACCACACCAACAAGCTTTTAATCACAAAAGCCAGTTAAATAGGGCGCTCACTATACAGAGTGGTCTACAAGAA
>NZ_JBFRVD010001196.1:0-454 GCF_041474985.1 Vibrio sp. 10N.222.49.C9
GTTTACCAATCTAAGTCGAGACCACCTTGATTATCACGGAAGTATGGCGGAATACGCTAAGGCAAAACTGAGCCTATTTACCGAGCATTCGTGCAAACATAAGGTGATCAATGCCGATGACTCTGTAGGTCAGGAGTGGTTAGAACTATTGCCTGATGCGATAGCGGTATCTTTGCTAGAAAAGCCTCAAACTAAACAATATATGTACGCGAGCAATGTTCGTTACTCAGAGCAGGGTATCGAGATTAGCTTTGAGAGTAGTTGGGGAAAAGGAGTACTAAAGGCGCCGCTTATCGGTGAGTTTAATGCAAGTAACCTGCTACTTGGCTTTACCACTCTTCTTAGTTTGGGCTTTGATATCAGAGTTTTACAAAAGGCCGCAACACAGCTTCAGCCTGTCATTGGTCGAATGGAACTCTTTCAAACGGCTGACAAAGCTAAAGTAGTGGTGGAC
>NZ_JBFRVD010001197.1:0-404 GCF_041474985.1 Vibrio sp. 10N.222.49.C9
GGAGCGTACCATTTGATGGTTGATGAGTCTGAGGTCATGGAGCATCATGATTTGGGGTTGTCTATCTATGATGAGTGTTCTTGGCTTGAAGTGGATATGCTATACGTTGATGTTTATGCCGCGGTTAATGTTGACGACCTGTTTAGTGGCTTGGCAAAAGGGGTGGTAGGTTCTCGCTTGAGAATGGCTGTCCTGGAGTATTTTTTTTCACTCAAGGGTGGAAAGCTCGTTAAGTCATCTGATGGCGGTGATGAAAGTTTCGCTGCATGGTCTGAGATACGCAAAGCACAATTAGCTTACTACTAAGCATTGAAGCCCGCATATTTATGTGGGCTTTACTTTTTTCAGCTTCGCCAATCGACAAATAATTCCCCGTTCTCAATGAATGCTGAGCGATCTGTAGG
>NZ_JBFRVD010001198.1:0-422 GCF_041474985.1 Vibrio sp. 10N.222.49.C9
AATCAAGATTGCGTTCTTCGCGGCGAGAGCTATGAGTAGAACCAAGCCTATCTGCGCGTACAGGTTCAGAGGTAGTCCCGCTAGGTTCAGCGCTAAGAACGAGCCTAAGGTTGCGATAGGCACCACTAGGATGATCGCAATCGGAATAGTCCAACTCTCATACTGAGCCACCATGAATAGGTAGATAAAGATCAGAGCCAACGCAAACGCGTAGATTGCCTGATTACCTGCCAATTTTTCTTGGTATGCCATGCCAGTCCACTCGTACTGGTAGCCTTGAGGTAGCATTTCTTCTGCAACGCGCTCCATTGCTGCAATAGCATCACCACTAGAGAAGCCTGGTGCTGGTTGGCCTTGAATAACCGCAGAGCGATACATGTTATAGCGCCAAGCGACATCTGGCTCAAACACCTGTTCATGAG
>NZ_JBFRVD010001199.1:0-428 GCF_041474985.1 Vibrio sp. 10N.222.49.C9
GAATACCGATCGGGAACCTGCTCTTCTGCCTCAATAACTCGCAGAATGGAAGGGATAACAACTCGCGTAACAAAAGGCACTTTCTGCTCTGCCGAAATCGATGACTCAACTTCATCTTCAATATTGATTAGCGACTGCGCTTCCAAGTAGCGCAACTGATATGGAGGGGTTTTCTTATAACGAGCAACACAAAAAGCAGCATGGTTTGGAGAATGACCCTCAGCCACCAGCAGTTGAATTAACTTTGAAAACGAAGCATCCGATAGAGCCAGCGTGCGAAGATTATGCTTTATCAACCTTCTAACAGAGCTTGCGGCATTCTTGCGCTGATAGCAGTTGTGATGGAAATACTGACTGATAGGTGCGTTGTACATAGACAGCTCATTAAACAATACAAAGAGGCAGTATCATTACTGAAAACTAGCCTT
>NZ_JBFRVD010001200.1:0-276 GCF_041474985.1 Vibrio sp. 10N.222.49.C9
CTGTTGGGCCTGTGATTCGCACCATCACGTCGACCCACATTCCAACCCCCGCACTTTGTTTGAAATACTCAGGATCCACAAGGTTCATTGAGCCCGTGTAGGCAACATTATCATCGATAACGATGATTTTTCTATGCTGTCTCAAATCAAGACGACGTAGGAACATACGCCAAGGGTTTACCTGCAGAGCTTGAACCACCTCGACACCGGCATCCATCATCATCTTGCACCAAGAAGAGGAGAAGAACTTTCGGCTACCCGCAGCATCAATAAGGA
>NZ_JBFRVD010001201.1:0-239 GCF_041474985.1 Vibrio sp. 10N.222.49.C9
ACAGATTGACCTTATGCATCTTGTACGTAAAATCTGGCGAGTTTCCGTGATGCAATACCTTAAGAATTTAATCTAGCACGTCTTCGCAAAACCTAAACAGATAACCGTCAGGTGTCTGGACGATAAATTGCTTCTGCACTGCGTTATGGTCACCACAGAGATATGACTTCGTTTCTAGATCTAGGTATATAGCATCTTTTGCAACCTTAGATACGTGCCAATATAGCGAATCTATATCC
>NZ_JBFRVD010001202.1:0-221 GCF_041474985.1 Vibrio sp. 10N.222.49.C9
ACAGAATATTGCAAGAGTTGAAGCGAAACGGAAAAATAGCCAATGTTGAACTGGCAGAGAAGGTAGGTTTGTCGGCTTCGGCGACATTGCGGAGAGTGCAGGATCTCGAGCGTAAAGGCATCATTAAGGGTTATCGGGTGCTTCTTGATAGTGTGCAGCTTGGCGTAGGTTTCGTGGCTTACGTGTCGATAGGGCTTTCGTCGCACAGCAAGAAGGCCCAA
>NZ_JBFRVD010001203.1:0-403 GCF_041474985.1 Vibrio sp. 10N.222.49.C9
GGAGCTTAGCTCCTCTTTTTTTGACTGCTAACTATGAGTTTTAAAGATGCAACTGACCTGTACAGACATTCGCCAAGACACCTCCGATGTAACGACTTATTGGTTTGAAACCAGTGGTGATATTGATTTTATTCCAGGGCAATTCTTGCCTCTTGAAGTGGATATTGAGGGAGAGACCCATCAGCGCTGTTATTCACTGGCCTCCATGCCGGGTGAGAAACACTGCAGTCTAACGATCAAGCGCGTAGAGGGTGGATTAGTATCAAACTATCTTGCGGACAGTTTTTCTGTTGGCCACAGCTTACGTAGCGGCAGTGCAGCCGGTGACTTTACTATTCAGTTAGTGGATGAACAGTCATTATTGATGCTAAGTGCGGGCTGCGGGATCACGCCGGTTTATTCA
>NZ_JBFRVD010001204.1:0-223 GCF_041474985.1 Vibrio sp. 10N.222.49.C9
GACTATGCCTAAAGCGCAATACTGGCCTGAGTTCGATAAGTGTGCAGCAGACATGCTAATGATTGGCTGGCACGCAGATACTGAAGATTCAGCGAACTTCTCTGAATTCCTAACTATGACTCGTAACGAAGAGACAGGTAAAGGTCAGTACAACTGTGGTCACTACTCGAACCCTGAAATGGACAAGCTAGTTGAAGCGGCTAACGTAGAAACTGCTCCAGCG
>NZ_JBFRVD010001205.1:0-362 GCF_041474985.1 Vibrio sp. 10N.222.49.C9
GAATAACCCTGCAGAAGATTACCGTTTGAATCTACCATCGAGCCATTTGCATTCATTCCAAACATACCGGAGCGTGAATACTGCTGTTGGCCATTCGAGTCCTTTGTAACAAAGAAACCCGAACCTGCGATCGCCACATCTAAGCTACGACCCGTACCTAAGATTGAGCCACTCGTATCGTGATTCTGAGTAATACCAGAAATTGAAACACCGCCGCCCTCTTTACCGTTATACACAGCCGAAAACTCAGCACGCGCACCCTTAAATCCCACCGTCGAAGCGTTTGCGATATTATTCGCATGCACACCCAACTCTTGCTTAAAGGCCTTTAAGCCACTCATAGAAATATTAAAAGACATTAC
>NZ_JBFRVD010001206.1:0-420 GCF_041474985.1 Vibrio sp. 10N.222.49.C9
GAGTGTGTGAAGCCACGATGCTTGATGGTGTTGCTTACTGCATCGCCATAGTCGAGAACAACATCAAGGTCGGGCAGTGTGCCCAGTGCGGCGCCAGCCAATAGCACCTTGGCATTGCATTGCTTTCCTGCAACAGCACCGGCAATGGTTGCGCCTAGAGCTGCTTGTGTTACTGAGTCCATTGATTTCCTTTAAATCGAAAACGTTAATTAGATGAAGTTTGTATAGGGTTGTACTCAAGTTAAATACGCTGAGATCAGTGCAATCAATTTTCTGTCACTATACCTTAATTGCCCGCGCAGCGAATGACACCGAGCATAGCCTCACTGGCTTTAGATACATAGTGTTCTTTACTCCAGATAGCGGCAAGTTCCCAGCGAATGTTCTGTTTAATGGGTATAAAGCAATAGTCATCACTAT
>NZ_JBFRVD010001207.1:0-251 GCF_041474985.1 Vibrio sp. 10N.222.49.C9
CTTTGACGCTTTCTCATAAGTTAGAAAGTAACTGTGATCTGAGAACCAGAAATGTCCAGCGAGCTACAAGAATCTGAGCTTGAACAACGGTCAGCAGAAATTGGAGCCAATGCATCACCGATCTCATAAATACGCTCTGTCGGCAGGTTAGTGATCGTCACATCAAACTGACTTACGTTTGTATTTACCGCCACAGTGTAGTTACCACCCCAAGGGTTAGCAGCTGTACCTAGACCATCAGTGCCACAAAT
>NZ_JBFRVD010001208.1:0-381 GCF_041474985.1 Vibrio sp. 10N.222.49.C9
ACCTTCAGATTGGGATTGAAGTGGGAAGGTGGGCATCTTTAGACCAAATATCGGGGCGCCTTTCTGAACAGATTAAAGGTTGTCAGGCGCTTAAAGATGGTGTGCATGTTTTAACGAATGAACTGACACACTTTAACAACCATGTGGTCATTTGGACTGAACATCTTGATGGGAGCTGGTGGTTATGTCACCGAGGTGGGTATCGCCCATCGGTCAATGGATTCGAGCATACCGAATGGTTTCGAACTTTAGCTTTGATTAACTTCTGCCGACACTTTTTGGGCGAAAATTGGAAACCATCAAAAACAAAGTTAATGATGCAGTACCGAGAGCAAGCCTCAATTCCGAGTCAATTTCTTCAACCTAGGATTGAGTATTCTC
>NZ_JBFRVD010001209.1:0-239 GCF_041474985.1 Vibrio sp. 10N.222.49.C9
GACATACAGATACGTCTGGTTTTCCAGCTTGATGGTATCGACCTGACTGTGAGATTTGAGCTCATTAAATAGCGCATTTACGTTAACGCTGAATTTGGTTTCCACTTGATAGTTAATGGGCTTGGCTTCGAGCTCGGATTCATCAAAATTGAGCCCAAAGCACACCGTAGTGATCTCATCGGAGAAATACGCACACTCGCTGTCTGCATAGACATGAATGCGCGATGAGCGATTCTGAT
>NZ_JBFRVD010001210.1:0-247 GCF_041474985.1 Vibrio sp. 10N.222.49.C9
TTACTGGCTAGAGTGCGCTCCGCCGGATACGAGCCGCTGTCCAAGTGCTGGATAGAAAGCGCCCTGCATCATGCTCATTCTCATCCTAAGCTCTCTCTTTTTAGACTCAATCAGCAAGATGAAAAACTGGAGATCGTGGCGGAGAATACCCTGCACAGTTACGATCTTCCCTATCACACCAATCCACGTATCGACCTTACACTGGATACCGATGCCCTAGAGGGGTTAAAAGCGCTGTGTCATCAGA
>NZ_JBFRVD010001211.1:0-288 GCF_041474985.1 Vibrio sp. 10N.222.49.C9
GAGTTACCCCAACAATGGGAACTACTTCGTCGCAAGGTTTCAGATGTAAAATTGCAATTGCCAACCAGTGCTCAAATCTCGATCGTTCAAGATGAGTTCTCTGAGGTATACGGCATGCTGTTCGCCATTCACGGCACTGACGCCGCGCCTGAAGAGCTGCGACAATATGCCGAAGAGTTGCAACGCCGTATCAAAGCCGTAGAAGGCATTAAGAAAATAGAGCTGCACGGCGTTCAGCCACGTGTGGTTTACATTGATATGCCGGATGAGCGCTTGGCGCAATACGGG
>NZ_JBFRVD010001212.1:0-304 GCF_041474985.1 Vibrio sp. 10N.222.49.C9
TATGCTCATAGCCATTTTTCACATCAGCGATATCTTTAAGGTGAAGCTGAACCTCTGCAATAATGTTGGTTTTTGGCAGTTGCACTAAGACATTCAAGTCACGATAACCAGACTCGGTTGGCTTTTTGAAGCGGTTCTTCACTTTTACAATCGTCGCTTCACGCTCAAGTACTTCATAGGCATTCATCAGGCTAGAGATATCATTGGCGACTATGGTTGCGCGTGCTAAGTCTGTGATTCGCTCGGCTTTGCCACCCAGCTCGTATTGCACTTTTTCTTGTGCTCTTTGTTGTGATTTAACACC
>NZ_JBFRVD010001213.1:0-300 GCF_041474985.1 Vibrio sp. 10N.222.49.C9
TGCCACTACAAATGAATGTTGAAATTATATTATGAAGGGGCTCTCGCCCCTTTTTAGATCTTATATATTCTTTGATTGTGGGTTAAACAGTAGATACAGCCATAATACGGTACTTGCCACCCCCATCAAGAAGGTGTCTATCAGCATAGTGACCACCAAAGCAACGGCGTAATACCAGCCCTTATGACCACAGTTTTTCCATCGCGCTACCGATAAGCCAATGGAGAACCAAAATAGCGCGATTAGGATCGGGAACAGTAAAAATAGTGCACCGCCGCCATCTGAATTACTCGCCTGCTG
>NZ_JBFRVD010001214.1:0-254 GCF_041474985.1 Vibrio sp. 10N.222.49.C9
GGCTATATCGTCGTGTTGATGTAGTTACTATAACGGCTGAGAAATCTTCAAATACCCATATTGCGCCAATTGTTTCAGAATGATGATAGGGGTAATAAAGAGAGAAAAGTAACTGTAACGTATTGATTTATAGTTAGTAGCTTAGACTAAATCTCAACGAGTGAAGGAAAGTATGCGGTTTAAGTGCGATGAAATAATTGAGTATAAAAACGTACGATAGTTAAGGCGACCATGACGTACACCAGCATGTTCAC
>NZ_JBFRVD010001215.1:0-506 GCF_041474985.1 Vibrio sp. 10N.222.49.C9
GTGCTCAGTTTATAGAGTCTGATTTCACAGGTAATGGCAGTGAAAGTTCTCGTTGGGAGCTAATCGACCTTTGGGAGATCAATGGCACCGTCATGGAAGCAGTTGAAGAAGAGGTTGTCTTCCACAGCAACGGTACAGGCTACTTTGTAAATGATGAGGGATTGTTCTCGTTTAATTGGGCTATCTCGAGTGGCGAGGTTACTCTAGATATCACAGCGTCAGGATTTGAGGGAGCGAAAGACATCTGGAATAAGGTCGATCAAGATGGAGATAATACGATGACCAAGGCCTTCTGGAGTGATCCAACTTGGAACAATCCAGCGCCTGCAGAGGGAGAAGCGGAGATAACCTCAGGTGTGATGCGATTTGTCCACTTTGAAAATCAGTAACGCATAGATTTATCATCTAGCATAGAAAAATCGCCTAGGGTCAAACCTAGGCGTTTTCTATTCAACTAATTCTGAATTGGTTGAGCTTTGAGCTGGCCTCTTTTTAGACCCAAGATG
>NZ_JBFRVD010001216.1:0-310 GCF_041474985.1 Vibrio sp. 10N.222.49.C9
CAGATGATGGCCGTTTTTGTATCTAGTGTTTAGCTTTTTAATGACTTTTAGCAGTGTTCACGAACTGTATCGGCGATACGGTTTGCCAGCTTAAGCACTAACTCTCCATCTTCACCCTCTACCATTACGCGAATTAAAGGCTCAGTACCTGATTTACGCAGAAGCACACGTCCCTTATCACCCAGTTCTTGCTCTGCTTGCACAACAGATTGTTGAACCACATCCAATTGCATTGGGTCTGTTTCGCCTGAGAAGCGAACATTGATCAGCTCTTGCGGGTATAACGTCATTCCTTGAGAAAGGTCGAATA
>NZ_JBFRVD010001217.1:0-315 GCF_041474985.1 Vibrio sp. 10N.222.49.C9
ATGCGTCGTTAATATCGTTGGCTCAAGCTTGTTAGAAAAGATGAATAGCACCAGTGCCACTCTGGATGCGGATGTGAGTGAGTTCGATCACGCAGATATAGAACATACCGCCAGTACTACGGTGAGCCCTTTGTCAGTAAAAGATTCGCCAATTCGTTATGAGTGCCGTTTAAGAGAGATTATTTCATTAAGTGATCTTCCAGCGGGTGGAACAATCGTTCTGTTAGATGTTAAGTCTGTTTATGTGCGTGATGATTTGTATGTTGATGGGGTGATCAATCAGAAGCTGGTCGATACTGTGGGTAAGATGGGCGG
>NZ_JBFRVD010001218.1:0-297 GCF_041474985.1 Vibrio sp. 10N.222.49.C9
GCTTACCTGCGGCACGGAAGTGACCAATATTGGTCATACATGAACCAATGAATACCTCATCAATATCAGTACCTTGCACTTCAGATAGTGGACGAGCATCATCAGGATCATTTGGTGCACACAAGATTGGTTCATCGATTTCAGCCAGATCAATCTCAATCACATGCTTATACTCAGCGTCTTTGTCTGCTTCCATAAGCTCTGGATTATCTAGCCACTCTTGCATAGCACTAATGCGGCGCTCAATAGTACGGCGGTCACCGTAGCCTTCAGCGATCATCCACTTAAGCATAACGA
>NZ_JBFRVD010001219.1:0-339 GCF_041474985.1 Vibrio sp. 10N.222.49.C9
AGCAGAAAGCACCATTGACCAAACAAGAAACTGATCGCCTAAAAGTGATCATGGTACTGGGTCTATTCGTTATCGTGTTCTGGGCAGGTTTTGAGCAAGCTGGCGGCTTGATGAACATCTACACCCAGCAATACACTGACCGTATGTTAGGTAGCTTTGAAGTTCCTGCTGCTTGGTTCCAATCGCTAAACCCGTTCTTCATCATGCTACTCGCACCACTATTGGCTGCGGTATGGGTGAAACTGGGTAAACGTGAGCCGAGCTCACCAGTGAAATTTGCTCTAGCGCTGTTCTTCCTAGCAGTAGGCTTCTTATTCATGGTAGGCGCTGTGCTTCAAC
>NZ_JBFRVD010001220.1:0-277 GCF_041474985.1 Vibrio sp. 10N.222.49.C9
GTCTAGTTCAAGGGCCGCTCGTTTTATCTTATTGATACAGCCGCCACAAGAGACACCTTCGAGCTGAAGGTTAAACTGGTTCATTACTTCTTCTCCTCAGTCCAAGACTCTATCAAACAACAAATGGAATCACCGGTTGGCAAGCTATCCGGTAGCTCTCCCCATTGTTCAAAAGTCTCTTTTAGCATGGTGACATGTTGTTGCAGTCTGAGGATCTGCGCCTCTGTCTCTACAATCTTATCCGCCATCATTGTTCGCACCTTAGGGCACGGTGAGC
>NZ_JBFRVD010001221.1:0-298 GCF_041474985.1 Vibrio sp. 10N.222.49.C9
CTTAGGGTATCGCTGTGAACCAGAATTGATTTAGTCTTGGGTTTAAAACCTTCGGCGTACAATTCATAGATCGCATATGAATACAATAACGCTAAGACATTTGAGTCTTTGCCGTTACTCCACCCGATTTGACATACAGCGCCATCACGAATTAATGACTTAAAGCGGTCCACTATCGCGAACATGCGTTCGGCTAGGGTGCCCAAGTGTGTGAGTTCTACTTCCTTTCTATCTTCAGTGACGTACGTATAGTCATTGAGAATAGAGCTATTTAGGGCGCGTTGGCGCCATTTTAAAT
>NZ_JBFRVD010001222.1:0-425 GCF_041474985.1 Vibrio sp. 10N.222.49.C9
GTTCTTATTGATGGTGTTTGTTATATCGCGCTCGTCCTTACTCTCAACGTCTGATGTGGAGGCAATCAGGTACTCGGTGAAAGGGACTTTGTAGAGTTGGCCTACCTTTTCGATCTGAGTAATATCTTCATTGGATATATTGAGAGCGAGCTCTACAGTGCTCTTGATTGGGGCGAGTAGGCCGGCTTGCTTGTCGATCTGGATGGTATCGAAGAAGGCATTATGTGATTTTTCTTGCAGGTCGAATATCGCGTTATAGAGTGATGTAGGGAACTGTGTGAAGGAATTAGCTTTAATGCGATTGATAGTCGTGATGTCATCGTTTGTTAGATTCAGAGTGATATGCGGCATGCTGTTGTCCTTGCTGGTGGTCTCATTGAGCTTTTAGATTACCAGTCATGCTCTGTCGCAAAAGTCAGCGACTT
>NZ_JBFRVD010001223.1:0-295 GCF_041474985.1 Vibrio sp. 10N.222.49.C9
GCCAACAGCAGTTCAGATAAGTCATCTTTTCAGCCTCTTAGTGTTAGTCCCGGGTAACGTTAACAGCCTAATTCTGCTTCGCTGAACTGTCGCAATCCTTTTCCCTACTAAACGTGATGGAGTCTCAATGACTAATCAACTCAGCAAACTGGCTATTTCAGCAGGAATGTTAGCAGCATCAGCGTCAGCTGTAGCTGCAGACAAGCCAAATATCCTTGCCATCTTCGGCGATGATGTGGGCCTATGGAATATCGGCGCATACAACCAAGGCATGATGGGCTATGAAACCCCTAAC
>NZ_JBFRVD010001224.1:0-305 GCF_041474985.1 Vibrio sp. 10N.222.49.C9
ACAGGCCAATGCCAGAGCAGTTCTTTACGCGTAAAGAAGAACAACCCGAAATCGGAAGAGGAAAGATCAGCTATCGCCAAGTTGGGCATTACCATGAAGGTAGGCATATTGGCATGCTAAGAGAGACACTAGCACCCGGTGCGGATACTGGTGAAGAGATGTTGAATCATGAAGGACAAGAGTGCGGTGTCATCGTGGAAGGCGAATTAGAGCTTACCGTTGATAATGAAGTAACCGTGCTACGCAAAGGTGATAGCTACTACTTTGACAGCATGCGTGCGCACCGATTTAGAAATACCACAAAC
>NZ_JBFRVD010001225.1:0-335 GCF_041474985.1 Vibrio sp. 10N.222.49.C9
GAGATTATCTTGCTCAAAAGAGCGCGAATTACACACGATCTGGATAAAAAAAGACCTGCATAAGCAGGCCTTGTTGATATGTTCATGCAATTGATAATCGTCGTCCTCGAATATCATTGGCTTGTTAGGCATTTACCTCTAAGCATTCTTAAATGCTTTAATGGTTTGCAGATGCTGAGAGATCTTCTTGAACTTGTGTGTTTCATGCTCATCCCAAATAATCTGGTAGTAATCTTCCAGCGCATCAGCCGTCACTGTGTTGTCATGAATCTCATCATGCTTCGACAGTATCACCATGCAGCGGTCTTTGTTTTTGATTCGATACTGCTCTACAC
>NZ_JBFRVD010001226.1:0-329 GCF_041474985.1 Vibrio sp. 10N.222.49.C9
GTAATCGCCCGTTTCTTTCGAGCTTGGTGATCACTAATTACCGCAGCCACCGTGCCTTCTGATCCTGTTCCAGAAGTCGTCGGTACGGCAATGACAGGGTAAACGGGTCTGTGCACCCTCATAAGGCCGAACAACTTACTCACATCCTTGTTTGTTTTGGCACTCGCCGAAATGGCTTTAGCGCAGTCCATCGGCGAACCACCGCCTACCGCTATGATTCCGTCACATCGGTTATCGATAAACAGACGTACTCCGTTTCTCACCTCATCAAAGCCTGGATCAGGCGCAACCTCGTCAAACAAGGTAAAGGGTAAGCCTGTTTGCTGAAG
>NZ_JBFRVD010001227.1:0-410 GCF_041474985.1 Vibrio sp. 10N.222.49.C9
CTACCTAACCCTGACTCGTTCGAGAATACGCCGCGAGCAATACCGGATTGAATAGCAAGCATCACGCTCGCACCAAAGAAGCCACCGCTTGCTGCCGTTGGTGTAAATGCCGAGACAACAACTAACTCAATCGCCGACAAGATCTGGTCGCTATTATTCACCAGAATACCCAAGCAGGAGACGATATAGATCACTGCCATAGTGGGAACGACCTTACCCGCGACGCGTGAGATGGATTTAATGCCACCTAAGGTCACCATAGCAACGAGTACAGTTAGAATAATGGCCGCCATGGTTCGATCAGCGCCTAACGTCACCTCTGAGGCATCTAAGATGGCATTCACCTGAGGAAAGGTACCGATACCAAATAGAGCAACCCCAAGGGCAAATACGGCAAACAGTGTGGCGAG
>NZ_JBFRVD010001228.1:0-287 GCF_041474985.1 Vibrio sp. 10N.222.49.C9
GATGAGTACACTCGCATCTATCACCTAGCAAAACACAGCAAGAACGTTTCATTATCCAGCATCTCATTACTGGAATCGCTCACCAAGCAACCCAAGTAGAACTTAAGCACCGCGAAAGTCAGCCTTCACAATCAGTCAATGCTGACTCTATCGCGCTTAAGTCTTGCGCTTTCCTTTACGACCGTAAACCAAATGCAAAGCGAGCATAACCACCTCACCGACCACAAATACAATACCGAGTGGGTACAAAACCCGATTCAGACCGGTATCAACAGCCAAGTAGTAAT
>NZ_JBFRVD010001229.1:0-277 GCF_041474985.1 Vibrio sp. 10N.222.49.C9
GCTTATTTTAGGTGGTATCGCCCTCACCCTCTATCAACAGCATCGCCATTCAGGTGATTAACTCTCAGCTAACTGGCACACTAATTCTGCAACGATCGTACATTTAAGGAGCGCTTAATCCGCTAAAGTGCACATATCTCATTAATGGTGTATCTAATTATTGACACCTTAAGGTTATGTGATATTTATAGTCGGTATTGACAATGGAAAATAATAACACGGACGTAGCAATGGAAAACGCAATACCCTCTCAACCCTCTCCATCTAGATTAGGCAC
>NZ_JBFRVD010001230.1:0-236 GCF_041474985.1 Vibrio sp. 10N.222.49.C9
ACTTAGGTCTATGGGTCTCTTTTACCAATAGATAGAGCCCTTCGGGAAGAAGAAGTGACGCTTGCTTTAATCTATCCACTACGCTTTTTCGCGCTATAAATTCGTTCGCATATCCCAGCTCTACATCATGGTCTAAAACCAACTTAGCCCCCTGCAATGCTATTGAGACCATTGGCTCATTGTTTTCAATGACAGCCATGTTCTGAACGCTAGGGTGCAGTAAGTTGATGTTATCC
>NZ_JBFRVD010001231.1:0-299 GCF_041474985.1 Vibrio sp. 10N.222.49.C9
GCGGTACGTTGATTGGTATTCAGAAGGCGAAAGGCGATACGACTACCGACCGTCACGTTATTCAAGGAAACCTTTTCTACAACCAGAAGCACAACCAATACAACGAGTTCGATATTGCTAATGCGCGTCGTTATAACTCAAACAGTTGGGAAGCGATTCGTGTAGGTGACTCTAAGAGTTCTATCTATCCATCAGAAACAACGATTGAAGGAAACTTGTTCCTTCAGTGTGATGGTGAAACTGAGTTGGTATCTCTGAAGTCTGCTGGCAATACAATCAAAGGCAATACCATTGTAGAC
>NZ_JBFRVD010001232.1:0-330 GCF_041474985.1 Vibrio sp. 10N.222.49.C9
GAACTAGGCTTTGTGATACACACCGCACTCAAGAGCCAACAAAAGACACTGGCGCCCATCGCAAAAACCTTAGGCTGGATAGACAGTCACATGCCTGAAATGTTCGAATACTACTATACCGCTCCACGATATATGGATAGGAAACACGGAATACCACAGGGAACCCTACACATTTATCAAATCCCACTAATGGACAATATCGACAACCTAGAAGTCACCAAGAAATTACTAGGTAAACTCGCCCTCTATAGCGCGTATTTTCTATCCAAGCACGACCGTGAAGCAAGACTAACGGAGATCACCGAGCACCTAAACAGCACCCTCGATAAC
>NZ_JBFRVD010001233.1:0-406 GCF_041474985.1 Vibrio sp. 10N.222.49.C9
CTCGCTAATCTGCACAACACCTCGTAACCTTTTGGGCCCGTAATTTGTATCTATTTGATAGCCTTAAAGATGTTGCCAAAGAATATTTAACAGAGCCTCAAGTTGAGGCTCTACGTCATTCTTATTCGGTAGCAAAAGAAGCACACGAAGGGCAAACGCGCTCTAGTGGCGAACCCTACATAATCCACCCAGTGGCCGTTGCAAGAATCCTTGCAGAAATGCGCCTCGATCTTGAAACCCTCCAAGCAGCACTTCTTCATGATGTTATTGAAGATACCGAAGTCACCAAAGAAGAACTTGAAGACCTTTTTGGTACTGCTGTAGCTGAACTCGTTGACGGTGTTTCGAAACTAGACAAGCTGAAATTCCGAGACCGTAAAGAAGCTCAAGCGGAAAACTTCCGTAA
>NZ_JBFRVD010001234.1:0-213 GCF_041474985.1 Vibrio sp. 10N.222.49.C9
TCAATGAGTTGATCATTCAAGGGCGCAACGGTGCGCTGGATGCAGCGTCGCGTGAAGGTTTGGTGATCGAACTTGAGGGGCTTAAAGAAGAGATGATTTCTCTTTTGAATACTCAAGTAGATGGTCGTTACATTTTTAGTGGCACAGATGAGGGTTCAGCTGCGATATCCGATGTACCTCCATACAACCTGTTGGGCAATGACGACAGACGTC
>NZ_JBFRVD010001235.1:0-335 GCF_041474985.1 Vibrio sp. 10N.222.49.C9
GAGGGTGACGACCTAATGAGTGGAAAAGCATAGCTGCAAGAGGGATAAGAACCACGTAACCCAGCTCAGAAGCTGTGTTAGAGATGATACCCGCAAATACGACCGTTACTGTAACCATACGCTGAGAAGCGTTCATTACTAGGCCACGCATTGCTGCAGAAAGCATGCCTGAGTGTTCAGCAATAGCTACACCAAGCATTGCTACTAGAACCGTACCTAGAGGTGCAAAACCAGTAAAGTTAGTTACTAGGTTAGTAACGATAAGACGCAGACCTTCACCATTTAGAAGACTAACGACTTTGATAACGCCATCGGCGCTACGACCTGCTGCACCC
>NZ_JBFRVD010001236.1:0-306 GCF_041474985.1 Vibrio sp. 10N.222.49.C9
CTATATCTCAGCGCGATAATATCAGACTAGTTATAGATACAATTTCCCTCGTTCACTCAATGCGCAAATGGATGGCCTATGAGTCAAGAGAAACTAAAAAATCTCGGTCGTACCGAGTTAGAGTATGTGGATGATAAAACCGCAGCTCTGCTTCTAAACACCCCATCAAATGCCAGATTACTGCTCTGGTTCGTTCTTCTATTCTTCAGTTGCGCTATCGGTTGGGCAAGTTGGGCTGAGTTAGACAAGGTCACCGTAGGCAGTGGCAAGGTTATCCCTTCCAGTCAACTACAGGTGGTACAAAAC
>NZ_JBFRVD010001237.1:0-255 GCF_041474985.1 Vibrio sp. 10N.222.49.C9
GTGCCAAATGAGTCAGCAAAGTTCCAGTTCATATCCACAACTGCTGCGTATTGCGAAGAGCTACTTTGCTCTAGCGAGTAACTTAACCCTTCAAGCCCTAAAGCATCGTCTTCCGCGACGCGACCTTCTGTATTCATATAAGCGGCTCCCACATATCCGTAGATCGCACCAAAGCCCTCTATGGGAAACAACTGACCGATACGAGGACTGAACATCACGGTTTTTGCTGTAGTACGGCCGTCATCGGTTTTTGAT
>NZ_JBFRVD010001238.1:0-357 GCF_041474985.1 Vibrio sp. 10N.222.49.C9
GGTTAGGCTCTCTAAAGATTGAACTGAAGCAAAAGACCACTGGTAAGCCAATGAGCCTGACAAAGGCATGGGCACCCTATGTGATGCTAGCCGTGATCCTTGTGGCGAGCCGCGTTAGCCCTGAATTCAAGGGCATGCTAAAGAGCGTCAGCCTATCCTTCGGCAATATCCTTGGTGAGACAGGCGTGAGCACGGCGATTCAGCCACTCTATCTTCCCGGTGGCATCTTAGTCCTGGTTGCCCTACTCGCGGTCATTCTACAATCTGGAAGCCTAAAACCATTAGCGAGCGCGTTTGGAGAGTCAAGCAAAACACTGATAGGTGCGGGCTTTGTGTTGTTGTTTACCATCCCTATGG
>NZ_JBFRVD010001239.1:0-411 GCF_041474985.1 Vibrio sp. 10N.222.49.C9
GAAGAGAATGCTTCAACATTCACATCACCACCGAAGCCTTCAGCATCTTTACGAATCTTAAGTAGGGCTGCTTTACGAGCGCCACTCTTCAATTTATCCGCTTTAGTTAATAGAACCTGAACTGGGATGCCAGAGTCTACTGCCCAGAAGATCATCTGCTGGTCGAGGTCTTTCATTGGGTGACGAATATCCATTAGGACCACTAGTCCTTTTAGACACTCACGTCTTTGTAAGTATTCGCCAAGGCTTCTTTGCCACTTTTTCTTTAGTTCCAGAGGAACTTGAGCAAAGCCGTATCCCGGAAGATCGACAATGTGGCAGTTCTCATCCACCTTGAATAGGTTAATTAGCTGAGTACGACCTGGGGTCTTACTGGTTTTTGCCAGTGCACGCTGGTTGGTTAGGCGGTTG
>NZ_JBFRVD010001240.1:0-412 GCF_041474985.1 Vibrio sp. 10N.222.49.C9
CGTTTATATTTTCCTTGTAAGTATACTTGCTCTTCAATCTTATCTTTGAACACATAAAAGATACCAGGAGCAACGGTGATCGCTTCGTCACCTAAGCTTCGTTCTATGTAGGACTTTATTTCTGACTGTGCGTAGTATTTTTGGAAAGTGTTACGTGACGTGATGATGCCATCTTTGTATGGCTTGAACTGAGCAATGTAATTTTCATTAGCAAGCATCACAGACACTACAAGAAACTTTTCTGCTAGCTCATATGCGTTAAGCAGAGCCTCTAGTCTTTCATCTTGATCCTCTATCACGTTCAATACAAAGCCCAGATTTACAATATCAGAGGCTGATTTCTCTGCGTCAGGTCTAAAGTTAGGATCCCAACCAATCGCATCGATACCATGAGCTTCTAGCTCTCTTAGGT
>NZ_JBFRVD010001241.1:0-299 GCF_041474985.1 Vibrio sp. 10N.222.49.C9
TGCTATCAGGCCCGTAGGTCGTAGAAAGAGGTGCGTAGAAGGTCCAACCAAAATCAGGACCACCACCAGGCATGAACAGCGAGCTTAATAAGATTAAGAAGGCAAAGGGCAGGATCCAAAAGCTCAGGTTGTTCATTCGTGGAAGAGCCATATCTGGCGCCCCTATCATCATAGGGATCATCCAGTTAGCAAGGCCAGTAAAGGCAGGCATGACTGCACCAAATACCATCACTAAGCCATGTACTGTGGTCATCTGATTGAAGAATTGAGGATCAACTAGCTGCAAACCCGGTTGGAAT
>NZ_JBFRVD010001242.1:0-273 GCF_041474985.1 Vibrio sp. 10N.222.49.C9
ACAGGATCAAAGTACCGCGTTTTTGCTTGCCTTCAAAACGGTTATTGATCACTTGACCATCTTTACCCCATAGAGAAACCCAAAGGTACTTTGGATACTCTGAGCGGCGCTCGTCTGGTTCATATGGGTAATCATCATTGAAGTAGTAGAATGTTGAATTCTTCAGCGTGATTCGGTCACCCATCATACGTACGCCACCAAAGCGCTCGTTTGGACCGCCTTCAGTGAATACCAATCCATCTAAAGTAATGCCATCACCGTTCAGTTCAAACT
>NZ_JBFRVD010001243.1:0-426 GCF_041474985.1 Vibrio sp. 10N.222.49.C9
CATATTAGTGTGCTCCCACAAAATCAGGAAAAAATATATCCCGACAGTGTACTTGAATAGCGATTAGTTTTGAAAGCAGTTAGACTAATCAAATACCAATTTTTCACTGATTATTTAACGAATCGGGATATGCTGACCATTTTTCAACGTTTACCTCTTTTGCACCGAGCGTTAATTTGCTGTTTTAGTGCACTTATTGTTGTCGCTCTATTCTTTCTTCCCGATCCTAGAAGCCTTCACGAGCAAGAAAACAACTATCAAGTTGGTCGCATTTACCCTCTAGAAATTAACGCTAAAGCCTTATCTCCTACAGATCAAAAGCTGCCTATGGCGGTCATGCGCTGGGATACTCATAAGGTGCGATCCGGTGAAAGTGCCTCTGTATTGTTTGACCGTATTGGTTTGTCTCCTCGCCTATTGCATACC
>NZ_JBFRVD010001244.1:0-295 GCF_041474985.1 Vibrio sp. 10N.222.49.C9
CAAAGAGTATACTTACCCATTCTTGGCCATTGAACATGACCTCAGAAATCTCAGCACCAATCACAGCACCAAGGAACAAAAACAATAGAGGAACGAGATAGACTAAGGCTGCAGCAGACAGCAAGGCTTTTTCTGGTAGGCCAATCTCTACGATGTCGCCTTCTGAGACCTGTACAGGTGTTGTCAGCGACCAAGCGTGTTGTTCATTGCCAATGGCTTTGGTGACTTGACCTGTGGCACAACTGGATTTAGAGGCGCAGCTGTTGCAACTGGTCTGTTGCTCACAGGATAGATC
>NZ_JBFRVD010001245.1:0-512 GCF_041474985.1 Vibrio sp. 10N.222.49.C9
ACTTAAGCCAGTATCGGTATTGAGTGTAAGCTATGACCTTGTGCAAGAAAGGGACGATATGGGCAGGCTTGCTTGTCTATTTCGTCCTTTCAGTCCCTGCCTATTCACAAAGCATGTTCCATACCTTAGGTTGGATTAGCTCCTCATCGTCAGTAGAACAGACCTTTCGTTATCCGCAACTCACCGAATCCATCTACTCCAATAATCGCCATCAACTGATATGGTTGCAGCCTCATGATAGGCAGGTGTTTGAAGACATCATAGAGATGGTGGTATTAGCCGAACTCAGCCCGTTTTTCGATCAGCGACTGCAAACGCTTCACCAGCTAAGAAGCTCTGAGCAATACTACCAGTATGACTTGCTGGCAACAGACCTAATGCTGGCGTTTCTCAGTTACCGAGAACTGTTGAGGGAGAACAAAGATACCTGGTTATACGGACAGGGATTACCGTCCGACTGGGCCGACCCTCCGGAAAACGTTGTCGCTGAATTTGAAACCTCTGTAGAAAGC
>NZ_JBFRVD010001246.1:0-363 GCF_041474985.1 Vibrio sp. 10N.222.49.C9
CATTCAAGGTTGTTGATGTTGAACATCATGGTGCGAGAGGCGTTGGTATGATCTGTGGCATGCACCTTGCCGTGTGTTAGCTTCCACAATAGCCAAGTATCGACGGTTCCAAACAGCAGTTTCCCCTTGTCAGCCAGGGCTCTTGCTCCGGGAACATTATCCAGAATCCACTTTATTTTGGTCGCCGAGAAGTAAGGGTCTAATACCAAGCCTGTGGCTTGTTGTATGTACTCCTCCCAACCTTGTTCTTTATACTTTTCACACATTTGGCTTGTACGACGGCACTGCCAAACAATAGCGTTATAAACTGGCTTACCTGTCTCTTTATTCCATACAACAGTGGTTTCGCGCTGGTTGGTAATG
>NZ_JBFRVD010001247.1:0-289 GCF_041474985.1 Vibrio sp. 10N.222.49.C9
CTTGCTGAGCTTGTTAAAATTGACCCTAAATCTATTGGTGTGGGTCAGTATCAGCACGATGTGAGTCAGTCGTCTTTGGCAAAGCGTTTGGATGCTGTGGTTGAAGACTGTGTAAACGGCGTAGGTGTGGATGTAAACACCGCTTCAGCTGCACTGCTTAATCGTGTTGCGGGCTTATCGACCACACTTGCCCAAAATATCGTGGCGCATCGAGATGATAACGGACGCTTTGAAAGCCGCGCTAGTCTTAAAAAAGTCGCCAGAATGGGACCTAAAGCATTCGAGCAGA
>NZ_JBFRVD010001248.1:0-298 GCF_041474985.1 Vibrio sp. 10N.222.49.C9
CTTATAGCTATCTTGTTACTGATAATGCGACAAAATCGAGTGCAATTATTGACTCTGTGCTTGATTACGATGCCGCAGCAGGAGTGACTTCGACGTACTCTGCCGATGACATTCTAAGATACGCTGAACAACAACACTTAACGCTTCAGTGGATATTGGAGACACATGTTCATGCCGATCACTTAAGCGCTGCCAGCTATCTTAGAGAGCGCTGCGGAGCAGCAATGGCAACGGGAAGAGAAATCACCACGGTACAGTCAAGGTTTAAGCAAATTTTTGGCTTAAGAGAGTTTGCTGC
>NZ_JBFRVD010001249.1:0-294 GCF_041474985.1 Vibrio sp. 10N.222.49.C9
AAGCTACTCTTTTTAAGGCCTGTGTGCAATTTCAGAGTGCGGAAAATGACGTTGCATATCGCAAATGAAAACTGTTCTAGTTACGGTAAAAAGAGTATATTCTATATACAGACAATATTTCCGTCCCACCGCGAGTTTTGATTTCTTCAAAACACAACAAGTTCTTATTGAAGTGAAATAATATGGCATTAACGACTTATGAATTAGCTCGTATAATGGAGCAGATGGAAGAGTCTCCTGAAAAAGTAATGTATGGCAAATTACTGAGGGAGCTAGGCAATCAAAGTGAAGAAA
>NZ_JBFRVD010001250.1:0-258 GCF_041474985.1 Vibrio sp. 10N.222.49.C9
CTTTTGTGGACTAGATTGGATAGATTGTATTAGTGGTCTTGAGCTGAGCCTGCTCCTGCTGGAACTCGAACGTGCTCAACAAGGTCTTTCACTTCTTGTGGTGTTTCTGCTGTTACTTTCGACACAGCGAATGCCACGATGAAGTTGAAGGCTGCACCAATCGCACCAAATGCGTTAGGTTCAATGCCTAGGAACCAGTTGCTACCCCAGCTTTCTAGGTATTTCCAATCCGCAACAAACAAAACGCCTTTGTGTTGG
>NZ_JBFRVD010001251.1:0-301 GCF_041474985.1 Vibrio sp. 10N.222.49.C9
GGCCAGAAGTGCTATTGCAGTTGTCGGATGCGAACGTCGGACTCTCATTGGAGGTTTTGCGTGAACTGGATAGGTTGAAGGCGAGCGGTGGCTCGGCAGCTTATGCGGCAAGGCGAGCAATCAAAACGTTGTCGGAAGTGTTGGTTGTCGATAATGAGATGGCGCGAGGCTCTTTTGTTTATCGAGTACCTAGTTCTGAAGGTGTTTTGATTACCCTTCTCCCGCAACTTGAGGGTGTGAGTGATATCTCGGGCGATGACTTGATTTTGGAGGAGCTACTTGCGTATGCCGATAGTGAAGA
>NZ_JBFRVD010001252.1:0-319 GCF_041474985.1 Vibrio sp. 10N.222.49.C9
CCTGAAAGCACTACTAACTCAATATCATCACAAGCAAGCGCATCAAGTGCACAGCGCTGTCGATCATCCCTTGCCTCAATACCATCTACTGGATTGCGTTTAATTACTTGAAGAACAACTCGACCTTCCTCACGCACGCACTCCACAACACGATATATTTTTTGAGAATCCTTAATGAATGAACCAACGGTAATCTGATCGAGGTAATGTTGCGGTGGGTACAAACTGTATCCTTTTCCTTCTGATGCCCCATCAAAGTCCCCCCAAAAATCATCTTTAACCTCTAACAGACCATCACTCTCGATATCCTCTTCTGAAA
>NZ_JBFRVD010001253.1:0-225 GCF_041474985.1 Vibrio sp. 10N.222.49.C9
TGTGGAAAGATTCGGCGCCGAGTGGGCCTACACCATAGACGGCGGCCCTGTTGGCGAACTTGAGTATGAGAACTTTAATGCGGCGTCGGCAAAAGTGATTTGTCACGGTGTTAACGTCCACCCAGGCACCGCAAAGAATAAAATGGTTAATGCCATCAACATGGCAGCGCAATTTCAATTGCTGATGCCTAGTGAAGAAACACCAGAATGCACTGAAGGCTACGA
>NZ_JBFRVD010001254.1:0-269 GCF_041474985.1 Vibrio sp. 10N.222.49.C9
ATACTGTCCAACCAGAAATAAAACGCCCTACTATCGCCCACTTCGCAATCAGAGCCCAAATTTATAACACGACGATATATCTATCCCACTCATTAGCTCATATCAAACAGCAAGATTTGAAAGAGGCTATACACTATGAAACTCGAGAACATGAGTCATATCGATCAACTTTATGACTTGATCAACAACGAAGATATCGATGCGTTTTGGCATATTTTTGCGAATTTGTTCCCGAAGGGTAAGTTCATGCCCAAGCTCGATGAGATGAC
>NZ_JBFRVD010001255.1:0-304 GCF_041474985.1 Vibrio sp. 10N.222.49.C9
GGTTTGGATCTTCCGTGGGAAGGCATTGTTTACCGTGACCCTCGCTTTGAACGTGCCGATAACGGCTTGCTTGAAGCAACCAATTTTGATGGCGGTGCACGCGGTCTGAAAGTTCTGTCTATGAACGAAACAGGCGCTAGCTACCAGATCACAAAAGACTAATCCGATTCCTAATCGGGACTCAGGGCGAGTCCCATTCTAATGAGAAGCAGTAATATGAAACTAAACAAACTATCTGCATTGATGGCAATGGCATTGTCTACGTCTGTACTTGTCGGTTGTAATTTCCATGACAAGCCAGATC
>NZ_JBFRVD010001256.1:0-314 GCF_041474985.1 Vibrio sp. 10N.222.49.C9
GGTGCTTACTCACTAAACTCATTCAGAGCTTGAAGTGCTAGCTCAGCCTTTGCAGCCTGAACAAAGATATGGTCATGGTAATAGGCAGCGATCACATTCGCACTGATGCCCTTCTCAGCCAGTTTCGTTGATACCGCGGCAGTTAACCCTACCGCCTCAAGGCTTGAATGCACGGTCAATGTAATCATTCGAAAGGCACCATCAAAGGACAGCTGATGCTGCTCTGCAACACTTCTTTCTAGTACCAAGGTCAAACCCTCAGGTTCAATAAAAGTGCCGACAGGATCTAGCTCAACATAATCACTGAGCTTACC
>NZ_JBFRVD010001257.1:0-234 GCF_041474985.1 Vibrio sp. 10N.222.49.C9
GAGTTCGGCACCACCTAAGATCCTAGATAGTTGCGCTGCAACTTCTAGGATGACAACCTGGTTGGAAGGCAAACTTAGCCTAACAAGAACCAAAACACGTCATTCTGGAAAGCTCGAATGAGCTTATCCAGAATCTTAGAGAGCACAGCCTTAGATTAGACACCACTCAAAAACCAGCACTAACTACTGAGCCAAATGCGCCCTAAGCGCAGACACAGCCTGCTTGGTCGACTC
>NZ_JBFRVD010001258.1:0-427 GCF_041474985.1 Vibrio sp. 10N.222.49.C9
ATTTTTATTCATCCAATTTATCGTACTATTTATACCGTCGATCATACTGATTTTTTCGAAAGTATTATTCTTCTCAACTAGATTGCAATCTAAAACATTGTTGGTTGTCATATTTGTCAATCTAAAAGACGTCATCGGGAACTTTATTCCAACTAATTTACATACATCGCCTATCAGCGCCAAAGCTTTGAGTAACGCGTATGGAACTTTTGTAGGTTTACTACGCTTAGCTTCTATCGATATCTTGTCTGCCCAATCACCTGGATTTATTCCAGGGCTATCGCCAATATAGATAGGAAGTTTACCTTCGTGCTCTAGTTCACTCAAGGAAATGATTTGGTTGACTGCATTACCAACGTATCCAAATGTTTTCTTACCAAATCTTTCTCCAATATTCACAAAATGCCCTTTGAGTACGCTTCTGAAA
>NZ_JBFRVD010001259.1:0-317 GCF_041474985.1 Vibrio sp. 10N.222.49.C9
CATAAAGACCACAAAGGCTTAATCATTGTTGGGCGACTGCCTTATGAGCAGTCACTGAAGGTCAAACAATTGGCTCAGCAATTAGGCTGGCCACTGTTGTGCGATCCTCAATCAGGTATTAGCTCTGAGTGGCAAGGCTATGATGTATGGCTTCATAATGACACGGCAAAAGCTCAGTTAGCACAATGTGATTTGGTTATTCAATTTGGCGCTCGGCTAGTGTCAAAGCGCTTGTTGGCGTTTTTAAAGCAGCGGGTTCTGGAGCAAGATTTTACGGCGTATGCATTGCTCAGTGATGAAGCGGGTTCTTTGAACCC
>NZ_JBFRVD010001260.1:0-375 GCF_041474985.1 Vibrio sp. 10N.222.49.C9
TTCCTATATCAATCTGTTGAAAAGTGACAGGAGATGGCCACTACCTGAGTAGCGGCCATTTTTGATTAAAGCTTGATAACAGTGTTGCCTTTGGTGAGTTCCGTAGCAATCTGTGCAGAGTCGGTTAGCAGGTTAACACGAATCGTCTGCGTGCCACTGAATAGCTTGAACCAGTCGCTATCAATCTCGGTAAGTTTGCTGACATCTTTACATTGGTACTGATACGCAATGTTGAATTCACCGTGGCCACCACTATGGTCATGCGAGTCATGATGATCGCCGTGATCATGTTCAGAATGGTCGTGCGTGTCGTGGTCATGTCCATCATGATGATCAGCATGATGTTCGTCATGATCGTGACCTTCATGATCAGAG
>NZ_JBFRVD010001261.1:0-317 GCF_041474985.1 Vibrio sp. 10N.222.49.C9
GCTGTGAGCACTGTAATCATAAGGGCTACAAAGGCCGAACAGGTATCCATGAGCTGCTAGTTGTGGATGAAAAAGTACAAGAGCTGATCCATGGCGAGCAAAGCGAACAAGAGATAGAACTGGCTATTCGTGCGTCTACCCCAAGTATCCGTCAAGATGGTCTGGATAAGGTGAGAGCCGGCAAGACCACCCTTGAAGAAGTAATGCGAGTGACTAGGGAAGAGTAATGGCGGCATTTGAATACAAGGCACTGGATGTCAAAGGACGCCAGAAAAAAGGTGTTATCGAAGGTGATAATGCCCGTCAGGTAAGACACC
>NZ_JBFRVD010001262.1:0-282 GCF_041474985.1 Vibrio sp. 10N.222.49.C9
GGATAGCTTCTTACTATCTCATCACCCGTTTGTAGCATCACCACTCTGACAGAAGAAAAAGAACTCCCGTCAAATAGGGCATTGACCGCTGTTTCTACAGCGACCGGATCATTGTCTTCTAGGTAGGGAGAGAGGGCGAGACCTACAGTATTGATCGCATTCTTCACCTCTGAAAATTGCTTCTGTGCAATGAATTGACGAGATTGGTGATAATCGACGTAGAACAAACCTACAAACAATAAACTGAAGGTAAGTGAGATACTGATGAGCAGTTTTGTATAT
>NZ_JBFRVD010001263.1:0-217 GCF_041474985.1 Vibrio sp. 10N.222.49.C9
GTCTCACTGGGTGCGGAGCAAGCGCTGATGGCGTCTATGTTGGCACGACAGAAAGCGGCTTTATGGCGCCAAGCTTGACTATTACACTGGAAATTAAGGGCGACAAAGCGGAAATGAAAGTCGCTGACATGGATGTCGCTGACTTGAAGAAACTGTCCATGACTGCGGAACGAACGGACTCGGTAATCAATCTTCATCAAGGAAATCCTAACGACAC
>NZ_JBFRVD010001264.1:0-485 GCF_041474985.1 Vibrio sp. 10N.222.49.C9
ATGCAGATTGTCGCTATTGTAGTAATAAGTGTGATTGCTCAATTTCGAGCGTCATTAATCTGGCTTAAGCGCCTGTAAGGAACGAATTATGAAAAATTATATGCTAGTCATCAATGTTGATGGTCAGGTCTTGGTCGAGAGTAGGTTGAATCTTTGCTTGAGTAAAGATGAAGAAGAAAGACTGCAAAGGTCGTTATGGCCTGAATATGACTTAATGGTTTCAGATGAAGATGATATAGAAACCGACGAATTCTATCATGTTATTGAAGCTCAATCTGATACGTTTGTCCCGATTGACGGACAAATGATAGAAGCATACCCTGGAATGGTGGCTTTCGAAGCCTACACTCCATTATAACAAAAAGCACTAACCGATTTTCGGTTGGTGCTTTTTCGCGTCTAGATCTAGTGTTTAATTGTACTTCAGTGTTAGTTCGGTGACGTAGCGCCCACGTGCGTTATGATTGCTTCTCCCAGAGTGTGGG
>NZ_JBFRVD010001265.1:0-377 GCF_041474985.1 Vibrio sp. 10N.222.49.C9
TGCACGACCTTGTCGATCACTACTTTTCCTATAAAACTCACTCAAGGCACGACCCTAGAGCACTGCGAGATGGCATTTTTACCTCAAGTGCGGGTAGCAAGATGTCGCTGAAGCAGTTTGTTGACCAAACCAAAGACCGACAGACTCGTTTGCTACTAATGGGGCTATTGAACAATTACCTGCAAGCAAAGGGGAACACCGAGCTACGACGTTGTGCAAGACCCTTACTGATCGTTGAAGATCCTGAGGGTCGGCTTCACCCCACTCACCTTGCTCGAGCTTGGGCATTACTGCAAATGATGCCGATGCAGAAAATACTCACCACCAATTCGGCTGTTTTACTAGGGGCTGTGCCTCTGCGAAGTATCAAACGATTG
>NZ_JBFRVD010001266.1:0-291 GCF_041474985.1 Vibrio sp. 10N.222.49.C9
CAAACGACTGGACTATATACTTCCACAGCATCCGTTTGATTCTAGATGTTGATAATGAGCAGTTTAAGATTACTCGAGTGACTGGCGATCTACATAAACTTGAGCCAACAGATAAGTTTGAAGGATTTAAGGCGGGTGAGAGTGTTGACCTAACCTTTATTGGCGAATACTGGCAATTGTTTGAAACTGACTTCATGCCGGGCGCATTCGTTGCAGCTGATGGTGCGGAGCCGAAGCAAATCGTATCACTGAGCGATGTGGATATGACTGATTTCGTGAGCGGTTTAGAAG
>NZ_JBFRVD010001267.1:0-294 GCF_041474985.1 Vibrio sp. 10N.222.49.C9
AACACGCTCTAACAAGGAGACCACATGGACGTCAGTCAACCTTGTATCAAATGTCATGTACACACCAAATACATAGCGGAACAATCGGAACCCGATAATGGCCGCTATGTATTTGCATACATGATCACCATAAAAAATCTCAGCCCTCATTCCGTACAACTTCTCTCTCGCTGCTGGTTAATTACCGATGGCAATGGCAAGCAAATCACCGTAGAAGGTGATGGTGTCGTTGGAGAGCAGCCTGTTATTGCGTCACATGACGATTACACCTATACCAGCGGTACCGCTCTAGAG
>NZ_JBFRVD010001268.1:0-265 GCF_041474985.1 Vibrio sp. 10N.222.49.C9
AATAAGATCCACTTGCGACTGCGACTGACATTCTATCCAGCCAGCAAAACTCTGATTTTCTTCAATATAGGCATAACTGAACAGTGAACCATCCTTAACGCCACCTGTTTTACGATCTAATGCCGTTTTGGTCACTATCCCTTGCTCGACCTTGCCTAGCTTGCCTTGTGAGCTTACAAAGCCATCTCGGCATTGCTTAAATTGAACGCCATCGGGGCGCTGAAAAAGCTCAGAGGCATGATTGCTGATTTGCTCGGAATTATAT
>NZ_JBFRVD010001269.1:0-354 GCF_041474985.1 Vibrio sp. 10N.222.49.C9
ATACCATATCGGAAGCAAAAGAGGCTGGTGCTGTTGTTCGGCATGAGTATCGACAAGGTAAAGGCGAAGTCGTACGTCGAATGTTCGCTGATATTCAAGCTGATATATATGTAATGGCAGATGGAGATAATACATATGACGCCTCAGCTTGCCCAAAACTAATTTCTCAATTAATAGATGAAAACCTTGATATGATCATAGGTATACGCTCTCGAGAACTAAGCTCTTACCCTAAAGGTCATGTTTTAGGAAATAAAATATTCTCTAATCTAATAAATAAAAGTTTTAATTCAAATTTAAAAGATGTTTTCTCTGGGTATAGGATAATGAGCAATAGATTTGTAAAGTCAATTC
>NZ_JBFRVD010001270.1:0-345 GCF_041474985.1 Vibrio sp. 10N.222.49.C9
CCTGTGTCTCTTACACGCAACCACTACCTAGCGCTAGGTGGCATATTATTGCTAGCGGCCAATTTACGCGGTCCCTTTACCAGTCTGGCGCCTTCACTTGACCAGATTATGGTTGAGCTTCATCTAAGCTCCACTATTTTGGGCATGCTTTCTTCGTTACCACTACTCTCTTTTGCCTTAATATCTCCACTCGCCTTAACCGTTCTTACTCGGTTTGGCTTAAAGAAGAGTGTCTGCCTAGCCCTGTTCTCCATATTTTTAGGGGTGTGTCTACGCTCTGTTGGTAGTGTTGCAACCTTATATGTGGGCACAGTGTTTATTGGCGCGGGTATCGCTATCGGCAAT
>NZ_JBFRVD010001271.1:0-215 GCF_041474985.1 Vibrio sp. 10N.222.49.C9
GCCAACTCCCTGTCGACAAGAAACATATTACTGTACTGGTGATTCTTATCAACGGTGTACGAGCTTATACGATAAAAAATAACTGAACGATCATTAATCAAAATAAGTTATTTTGATTAAATACAATGGGTTATGTTGGGGTGAGGGAAGGTATCCATACTAAAAAACACTTTATTCCCACACCGTTGTGAGAGATCTCTTACAGAGTGTAGAGA
>NZ_JBFRVD010001272.1:0-251 GCF_041474985.1 Vibrio sp. 10N.222.49.C9
ACCTTCGCCCCTATGCTAGATATAGTCCGCGACCCTCGTTGGGGGCGCGTTATTGAAAGTAGCGGTGAAGACCCGTATCTCGGCTCGCAATTCGCTAAATCTGTTGTAAAAGGTTTCCAAGGTGACAGCCTGAGTGACCCTGACTCTATCCTTGCTTGCGCTAAACACTTTGTGGGTTATGGTGCTGCAGAAGGAGGTCGTGATTACGACACAACGGAAATCACAGACAATACCTTACATAACGTCTACCT
>NZ_JBFRVD010001273.1:0-400 GCF_041474985.1 Vibrio sp. 10N.222.49.C9
CTTACTATTGTCGAATGACATGCTTTCACAGTTGATTGTTAGACAGGTGAAGACAGCTCGTAAGCTGGGGATAAGCTGTATTCTGGCCAGCCAGAATGTTTCTGACTGCTCGGGTGAGGCCGAAAAATTGTTGAGCATGCTCGAGTGGTTCTACTGCTTGAATACGACGGTCAGTGAAGCGCGTCTTGTTGCTAAATATAGAGAATTATCAGATGAAAAGGTAGATATGATTGTATCTACAACCAAGCAGGCTCGAGCGTATACCGAAGGTGTCATCATCTCAGACAAGAATGAATATCTGATGAGGTTTGTTCCACCGAGTCTAATGTTGGCCGTCGCTATGACGGAGAGTGCGGAAAAGGCAGAGCGAATGTCTTTGCAAAAAGAGCACTCGTTGAGT
>NZ_JBFRVD010001274.1:0-299 GCF_041474985.1 Vibrio sp. 10N.222.49.C9
ATCTACGACCTGGCGGTAAAAATGTGTATATGGAAAACAAGACCGAGATGGAATGGTTGCGTGATTTCTATAAGGTAGCTCAACAAGGTGGACGCAATGCCCGTGTGCCTATGATGAACTTCTCCAAGTTCTGGGAAGCGAATGAGCTGATCGAGATGAAGTGGAATGAGAAAAACGCGCAATTTGTTCGTTTTCGTGATTTCCGTGAAGATCCTGTGATGAATCCATTAGGTACACCAAGTGGCAAGATCGAGATCATCTCTAAAACCATTGAAGGCTACAAGCTAGAAGACTGTCCT
>NZ_JBFRVD010001275.1:0-304 GCF_041474985.1 Vibrio sp. 10N.222.49.C9
GATAAGAGTGATGGTCAGAGTGCTGCGTACTGGCTTGATATCTTCGAAAGAGAGCCTGTGTATCTAGAATCAAGGCCTGATGACCAAAAAAACAACCCAGCACATAATGCTCACAATAACAGTGACTTTGCGATATTGGTGTTAAACGAACCGATTCCTCATCATGGTGGGGCGATATTGAGTCCGCTTGTTAACCTTGATACGGGCGAGCGCTTTTTTAACCCTGGAGAACCCTTCACTTTTTATGGTTGGGGCAGTACAGGTTATGGTGGTGCTTCAGGTTCAACGCCTACAACGCTAATGC
>NZ_JBFRVD010001276.1:0-345 GCF_041474985.1 Vibrio sp. 10N.222.49.C9
GTTGATAGCTGAGTCAATACAATTGTACCGATACTAATTAAAGGTAAGAATCTATTAAATGTCATGGTCCACTATATTTTTAAGTAAATTTACTTGTTTTAACGAGACTATAGGTTTCGCATTTCCCATATCGCTCTACACGTTTATGAATAGTGTATAACAATTCTTATTAGACCACTTACCGTTAAGTCTAAAATAGTTATAACTAAGTTTTATTGTAGGTGACAAACTCAATATATTTGTGTGTCTTGTTGTTAGACTATCTATCCAGGTGAACGCTTCGTAGTCCATACATTTGCCTGACTATGCACTGTAGGCAATTAGATTAAAGTGCGTATTGGACAT
>NZ_JBFRVD010001277.1:0-316 GCF_041474985.1 Vibrio sp. 10N.222.49.C9
ATTCATGAAAAACGTGTCGTTACCAGTGGATGGTTACAACAGGCAGAGATTGAAATAATAAGCCACCCAGGCGTCGCTTATGCGGCGCTTTGGAGGAATATGGAGTTTACTCTGGGTGTGGGTATCGCAGCCTTTCTTTTTGCTCTACTGCTCACTAGTTTCTTCGTCAAACGATCTCTTGAGCCCTTGAATCAACTTTCAGGCGCGGCAACTCAAATCGCTAATAGGGATTTCAACATTTCATTGAGTAAGCCTGATACACAAGATCTGGTGCCTGTATTTAATGCCTTTGAGTCAATGGTCATTCGTATAAAAG
>NZ_JBFRVD010001278.1:0-333 GCF_041474985.1 Vibrio sp. 10N.222.49.C9
GCTGCAGATTGTTGTTGCTGAGCATCGATGTGGGCACTCAAAAGCATCGCATATCCCGCAATTGAAGCGCGATATTCTAGAGGTATTGAGTCGTTACTTTACTGTTGATGAAGATATGGTTGATGTGAACTTTGAGCATGACAAGGATCAGCTCGCTGTTCTTGAGTTAAATGTGAAGTTACCTGAATAATGATTGTGGCCCGGGCATAAGTCGGGGCTTTTTAGGAGTGTGTGGTAGTGGTTTTCCATGATTCGTTTTACGTTCAATATAACTACAGAAAAATGCTGTGGGGCAAGGTCTCAAAGCTCTTGCTGTAGTTGACCATTCCTATC
>NZ_JBFRVD010001279.1:0-444 GCF_041474985.1 Vibrio sp. 10N.222.49.C9
AATAAATGCAGTCTTACCTGCACGAGAAAGGCCGGTGACACCAATTCTTAGGTGTGCATCCAGCCCTCTATTAAGTAGTTGTTTTGCTTCGTTTGTTATTTTGTTCATATCACGCTCCTAAACTCAAGATATTGAATTACTCTCCAAATATCCAGCGTTAGAGCGCAACATTAACAAGATTTAATCATCGACAATGAGCTTAAAAATGACAAACAGAGCGAGTTCCAAAAGAAGTGTAAGTACTATCGTGATGGTAATGTACTTATCGTGGAAAATGGCAATGCCATTGAGAATAAGGTCATAGCAAAGGAAGCCACCGATTACGACGGCAACGATGATCTGAAGAATTTGTACAAAGCGTGGCATAACATCCCCTGTTAATAAAAGTCGCAACTTAATTGTATCAGCTATCTCGCTGAATTTTCGAAAAAAAGCGCAATCTTT
>NZ_JBFRVD010001280.1:0-320 GCF_041474985.1 Vibrio sp. 10N.222.49.C9
GTCATTTCCCAAGCGCTTGAGGCCAAGACCAGTAAACGCTCCCAGTGAGGAACCTGCAGCTGCATTAGGTCTTTACCTGTGTCAGGGTGGTGGGTTACGGGTAAATCGTATTGAACAGCGCGTACGGCTTTGCCTGTCGCTATGTCAATACCCACGCCCACAGCACCTTGGTGCAAGTTAGCCTTTCCGTCAGAGTTAGACGTTGATAGACGCATCATCGCCATAACAGGGTAGCCTTTGAATACGATGATACGTACATCGGGCACACCCTCGTAGCTGTAACCCTCGAAGCAGCTGTCGAACTTAATCAAGTTCTCTAC
>NZ_JBFRVD010001281.1:0-321 GCF_041474985.1 Vibrio sp. 10N.222.49.C9
AGGTATCTGTAAAAAGCAAAGCCATTAATGGTGTGCATTACGAATATGAAGTAAAACCGCAAGCTACTATCGGCGCTACCTTCCAAGGACTGCCTTTTGTCAATCTGAGCGCCGATTACCAATTAAATGAGTCATCAGGTTTTAAGAATATTGCCGATAACACTCAGTATCTATCTGTTGCTGCAGAAGCCAATGTGCCAATGATTGGATCTGCGCGATTAGGTTATCAGCATGATCTCAACGGCAACGCCAATACCATGTATACAGCAGGTGTACGCCTTGGCTTTGTACCTTTCTTAGATATGAACTTGGGTGGAGCTT
>NZ_JBFRVD010001282.1:0-442 GCF_041474985.1 Vibrio sp. 10N.222.49.C9
ATATTCGCCTCATTCGCTTTCAAGAAACGGCGTAGATTCATCTCATACAGATAAGGCAATCCACCAACGGTTTTAAACTCTTCTTCGGGATCTATGAAGAAGTCGTTGGCAGTTTTGTCACCCACTACAACCGTTACTTTAACGCCGCGCCGAAGGGCTTTCTTTAGCTCCTTAGCGACACTTTTAGGGAAGTTAAAGTAAGGCGTACATATGGTAATTTCATCTTTGGCATCACGTAGTAATTGAACGATCGCCATGTTTAGAAGATTTCTACGCTTACCTACACCAACAATCGGGGTAATCGCGATTTTGTCTTCGGTAACATCTGCACAATCAAAGCGGTAGTTGGTGACTGCAAGGCTTGCTCGCAATTGACGAATTGCGCCTTTCAATGACTTGGTTGCTGGGCGCTCTTTTTCTGTCAGTGTGTTCACTGCAGGGT
>NZ_JBFRVD010001283.1:0-265 GCF_041474985.1 Vibrio sp. 10N.222.49.C9
AGGTAAGAATGGTGGCATCAGGCTGAATAAGCCTGCGAGTGAAATAAATATAGGGCATGTAATCAGAGAACTAGAACCACTGAAAGTCATCAATTGCTCCCCCGAATTTTGCCATATTACCCCGGCTTGCCGCCTTAAAAGCTACCTGCATAACGCCAAAGAAGCATTCTTAGCAGAGTTAGATAAATGCAATCTTGATGATTTGGTGGATGATAATTCGGATCTGATGATTCTGTTGTCTAAGGCTTAGAAGTAAAAAGCGAAT
>NZ_JBFRVD010001284.1:0-424 GCF_041474985.1 Vibrio sp. 10N.222.49.C9
AAGTCAAAGTCAGTGATGGCCAAGCTGAGGATTCGAAATTCATCACCTTTGATGCCTCTGGACATGTCACCATGTCACCAACGGGTGGCCTAGTCATATCAACCACAGTGCCTCAACAACCTACAGTTACAACGACACTACCAACCATGCTAATGGTCACCAACGTAGCAACAACGAACTCGGTGACATTGGATTTAGCATCAACGAGTGACTCGGGTTCGTCGAACACTGACAACCTTACCAACGACACTACCCCCACAATTACTGGGCATACTGATATCCCATTCTCGAAAGTCACGGTTTACGATGGTTCAACACCCGTTGGACACGCGGTGTCTGATGCATCTGGACAATATAGTGTTTCAGTAAGCAGTTTATCGGAGGGTGACCATAATCTATCCGCTAAAGCATTGGCTCCTTCGTC
>NZ_JBFRVD010001285.1:0-403 GCF_041474985.1 Vibrio sp. 10N.222.49.C9
GGTCATTCGACCTCCCATATTTGTACAAAAAGCGTACCGATTACGATTACATCATGTAATTAACTTTCAATTATAACTGAACAAGACTCTTTTTTCGATAAATCAGGGAATTAAGTTACATAGTCAGCCCATACATACCCGGAAACAGCAACAAAGTAGCCAGCACCACTACCTGAATGGCGATAAACGGCATGACGCCAGCGTAGATATCTCTTGTTGTCACCTGTTTAGGCGCAACCCCTTTCAGATAGAATAAACTGAAGCCAAATGGCGGTGTTAAAAAGGAGGTCTGCAAGTTCATCGCTACCAGTATGGCAAACCACACCATATTGATGCCCAGAAGCTCAGCAACCGGCGAGATCATAGGAACAATGATGAAACAGATTTCCACAAAATCAATGAA
>NZ_JBFRVD010001286.1:0-254 GCF_041474985.1 Vibrio sp. 10N.222.49.C9
CAGGTCTAAACTGCACGCCTTTGAATATTTTGCTTGGGTTTTATCGCTCAAGATTTTTGCTAGAAGTTAATTGAGGTAGTAAAAGTGCACGAAAAGTTACAGCCTAAATACGGTTTAGGTACGGCAGTGTCACTGGTTGTTGGTATCGTTGTCGGTATTGGCATTTTCTTTAAGGCAGGCCCTGTCCTGCAAGCCACAGGTGGCAATGGCACCTATGCTGTGATCGCATGGGTTTTAGCGGCGCTACTCACCAC
>NZ_JBFRVD010001287.1:0-340 GCF_041474985.1 Vibrio sp. 10N.222.49.C9
CATATGAATCCTTCACAGCTGCATCCACCAGCATGTCGTTCCCAATCGGGTTATCGACTTCTCTCACTTTCATGCCTTGAATGGCTTGCCATTTACCGACCTTGGTTAAGGTAGTGTAGTGATTTTCAAGTACTGACCAATAATCGTTGACTGGATCCGGTTCAAAAACAATAGTTTGGCTCTGTCCGGTCATGTTGTTTGTGTATTTTAATTCAATCGGCTTCTCTGCATCAAAGCCAATGATATTTAACGTTGCGTGCTTCATGATGGTTGGCTCTTCGTTTGGCATGGTCATTTTCACGGCCTGGACTCGAATAGCAGTATCGTTGTTGTATATATC
>NZ_JBFRVD010001288.1:0-325 GCF_041474985.1 Vibrio sp. 10N.222.49.C9
GAACCTCTGAAGGAGGCTGCATCATGATACGCGCGAGCATACGAGGAAACTCAGGGTCCTTACTCATAACCAGATAGTGAGCACGCATGATACTCTCTAAAGATTGCGAGCTTGGGCTTTGTTTATGCCTACGCATGCTGTCGAGTATCGGTGTCATTACCGAGGTTATCATGGCTTCAAATAGCCCTTCTTTATTACCGAAGTAATAACGAATCATGGCCGAGTTTACCCCCGCCTTCTCTGCAATCAGGCGCGTTGATACTTTTTCATAGGGCATACCGCTAAATAACAATTTAGCGCTTCGAATAAGACTCTCTCGCGCCTC
>NZ_JBFRVD010001289.1:0-514 GCF_041474985.1 Vibrio sp. 10N.222.49.C9
ATGCAAGCTGGTGCGAAGTTGGTGCAGGTTTACTCAGGCTTTATCTATAAAGGACCAAACTTGGTTAAAGATATCGTTAAGAATCTGTAATCGATTTGCAGTAAAACCAATTGTTTAGCTAAAGAGAAGGGGAATTGTTTTCCCCTTTTTTTTTCGTCTCCTGTTAGTAGAATTATCGGAAAGTAACGTGGACCCTGCAAAGGGATGGTGTAGCGCCTTACTTAAACCGAGTTTAAAACAGGACAGAGTTATGCTTAAGCTAAGCGATACATGGAATTGGTACTACGACGAGGATAAATCCTCTCTGATGCTTGAGATTAGCGAAGATATGGTATTTCGCTCTGATCTCCCTCGTAAAGTTCTTATCGAATCTGCATTTACACCACAGCCGTTTTCAGTCGAAGACGCAGACATCTATCATGTATTCCAAGACTCTGTTAAAGGCCTACCTTTATCTATTCCACGACAAGCTGAACTTGTACTTAAAGCAGTGACAGTTAAGCGCTTCCATAAG
>NZ_JBFRVD010001290.1:0-304 GCF_041474985.1 Vibrio sp. 10N.222.49.C9
CTCCTGTGCCACCCGCACACGTTAAACCTAGAAATCAGTGCTCGGGCCTTCGCAGTATTGGGCTATCCCGGTAGTGGCGTATATCGCCCAAACAACAACCCTGCCTACGACTTCATTCAGTATTGGGGCAGAACCCACAACGGCAACAAGTTGGTGGATCGCAAAGACGTCAAAGAGATGATTCGTGTTCTGAAACGTGGCGAACGCCTATTTTACTTAGGCGATCATGACTATGGTCGAAATAAGTCTGTATTCGTCCCATTCTTTGCTGTAAAAGAGGCCTGCACAACGACTGGGGCCAATA
>NZ_JBFRVD010001291.1:0-280 GCF_041474985.1 Vibrio sp. 10N.222.49.C9
CACGGTAAAGTGAAGAGTGGCTTTGAGATGTTGGTAAACAACTTCTCTGCCGGTATCGTTGGTATGATTTGTGCCATCCTAGCATTCTTAGTTGTTGGTCCTGCGGTTAAACTTCTATCTTCAGCACTTGCTGCTGGTGTAGACGTAATGGTAAACGCTGGCTTGCTTCCTTTAGCTTCTATTTTTGTAGAGCCTGCGAAGATTCTGTTCCTAAACAACGCAATCAACCACGGTATCTTTACTCCACTAGGTGTTCAGCAATCTGAAGAACTAGGTCGTT
>NZ_JBFRVD010001292.1:0-295 GCF_041474985.1 Vibrio sp. 10N.222.49.C9
TTCCGATACCGCTACAACGGCAAACCTCAGGACTTGGCACTAGGTGTTTATCCAATCGTGACACTGTCAGAGGCTAGAGAAGAAGCAATCAAATGTAAGAAGCTACTTTCTGATGGACAAGACCCTAAGCTAGAGCGCCAGCTAAAGAAAATGAAGGTATTGGAAGCTGTCACAGTACAAGACGCATTAGAACACTGGCTAACAGTTGATGCCTCAAAGAGTAGAGCTAACTTTGAGAAGCACCGAGCGCAATTCAAGAAACACATCTACCCGTTTATAGGATCTATCCCACTGG
>NZ_JBFRVD010001293.1:0-380 GCF_041474985.1 Vibrio sp. 10N.222.49.C9
CCAATCATGAAGTAGAGGAGTTGATTTGCGTTTATCTGCCCTACTCTAAAATTACCAATTCAGAAGATGAGCGCACTCCCGTTGCTAGGTCAGAGCACCTTGAACGTTTTGAACACGAATCCGTAAGCAACTTGGCGGACTCTCTCAGCCGGTACGGTCACAGACTATATACACCACACGATTTTCCCCAACTTTGCCAGATCATAGATACGCTGCAGATCAACACTCTATATCGAGCGTTTCACCCTGGTATGTATGAGCAAGAAGCGGAGAAAGCCATTGCTCAGACATTTCCACAGCTGACTGTGTGCAATGCCTATACAGGATCTTTGTTCCACCAAAGCCAACTTCCTTTTACGCCTGAGACGTTACCTACAACC
>NZ_JBFRVD010001294.1:0-346 GCF_041474985.1 Vibrio sp. 10N.222.49.C9
CTACATGGGTGTCTCAACACAAAGAAACCCTATCTACTGAGCATTCAATAAAAAGGGCTTGGTTATTCTAACGATTCATCGCAGCTCGATTATGCAGGACCAAATAGGTGCGCATGTTCTTGGCTTGCTACGCCGTCGTCGTTAAGTTGGCTCTCTGGGTAGTAGTTGATCCATACGAACCAATACATGCCTGCTTTCACTGTTTCTACTCGCTTAAGCTCACCTTGGTCTGACTTACCAAAGAAGTCCACTTCTGTGACTGGCTTGCCGCTGGTGTTGTACCAAATGTTCACTGACTTGTACTCAGGATCATACGTGGCAACGATGTCTTTCCCACCTACTGTTG
>NZ_JBFRVD010001295.1:0-241 GCF_041474985.1 Vibrio sp. 10N.222.49.C9
GTTAAGTTTTTGCATGGGAAGCGCCACATTTTTCCATCACGCTCTAGCAGATCATGAGACTCTTTCGGCCCCCATGTACCACTAGCGTAACCAAACAATGCTTGTGGGCGCTCTTTAAAGTCCAGAATCGGCTGAACATATTCCCAACATGTTTCGACTGCATCTGAACGTGCAAACAAGGTTGCGTCGCCATTTAATGCATCAAGCAACAAGCGCTCATAAGCCGTCAGCATATGGGCTT
>NZ_JBFRVD010001296.1:0-342 GCF_041474985.1 Vibrio sp. 10N.222.49.C9
AGAGATGGTGCATGCTGATCTTGAAGAGATGAACATCAGCTTGAATGATGCAAACCAGCGCATGCCTGAAAATATGCAAGAGGTGAACCAATGGCTATGCCCTAAAGGGGACATGGTTAAGGAGCGTAATGAACTCTGGCTCACCAATGAAACTCAGAACTGGCAAGTGTTGTTTGCACAAATTGAAAACTCTCCTCTAAATGCCTCTCAGCAAAAATCAGTCTTGCTAAATAATGATCACAACCTGATCTTAGCGGGAGCAGGTACCGGTAAAACCAGTGTGTTGATGGCTCGAGTGGCGTATCTATTGCAAAGTCATCAGGCTCAAGCAGAAGAAATTGC
>NZ_JBFRVD010001297.1:0-253 GCF_041474985.1 Vibrio sp. 10N.222.49.C9
TAGCAACTCAGAGGCTCCGTATACTTGGGTACCAGTTGTGGCCGGTTGATTATCTTGAAGTGTTAAAAGCTCAAATACAAAAAGGCCCCAAACATGCGAATGTTTGGGGCCTTTTACTGTCCAGAGAACTGTTCTGCTATCTAAGACGCTGAACGTATGTCGTTATGAACATTAACATCTTCAAGCTTAAGATCTGATTTTGCGCGGCAAATGCAGGGCAGGATTTCATCTTCTTTTAAGTAAGCCATGGCAA
>NZ_JBFRVD010001298.1:0-253 GCF_041474985.1 Vibrio sp. 10N.222.49.C9
CCGCTAAGTCTCTTGGTGGTGGTTTCCCGGTTGGCGCTATGCTGACGACAGAGAAACTGGCTAAGCACCTTAAGATTGGCACTCACGGCTCTACTTACGGTGGTAACCCATTAGCGTGTGCTGTTGCTGAAGCCGTCGTTGGACATGTTTCTCAACCTGATGTTCTACAAGGCGTTAAAGAGCGTGAAGGGCTATTTCGTGCAGAGCTAGAGCGCATCAATGCTAAATACCCAATCTTTGCTGAGTTCAGAGG
>NZ_JBFRVD010001299.1:0-362 GCF_041474985.1 Vibrio sp. 10N.222.49.C9
GACGTAACACTTGGCGAGGTGAGCAAAACCGTTCGTGTTAACCTGCAGGACAGAAGCCGCTTTGAATACAGCATGATTCTTGGAAAGAACTTTTTGAAGAATGGTGTTGTAGTTGGTAGCGACAATACTTATCTATTGGGTAAGTAATCACGCATGAACAATAACCACAAATGAAGACAAATTTAATTACCCGCGAGGGCTTTGAAAAACTCCAGCAAGAGCACGATTACCTCTGGAACGAACGTCGTCCAGAGGTCACCAAGATAGTCACTTGGGCTGCCAGCCTAGGTGACCGCTCTGAAAATGCTGACTACCAATACAACAAACGCTTGCTACGACAAATCGATCGCCGAGTTCGCTAC
>NZ_JBFRVD010001300.1:0-254 GCF_041474985.1 Vibrio sp. 10N.222.49.C9
CTCTTTGAGGTGCGCCGAGTTAACTCAGAAACGAAAAAAATTCAAAGTAAAACTTTTGCCATCTCGAAACTCGGACTGGATCATGCCTTCAACTCCGCTCTTGAGCTCTACCGCGACTGGCACAACCTAAGTAGTCAAGAAGTGAGTGAGTTAAGATCGCGCAAGTGGGGTCATGGGGAGTCTATTTGGCGCATTATAAAGTCATCTGAAGATAAAGGCTGGTCATTATCAAGTAAGCACAAGAAATCAATTTC
>NZ_JBFRVD010001301.1:0-342 GCF_041474985.1 Vibrio sp. 10N.222.49.C9
GAACATGAAGTGGAGCCATAGCACCGCTCAAATTCAGCTATAGGTACATCGATATCCATAGCGTCATATACACGCTCAATTACTGAGGCCTCAGGCAAACCCAAATCAAGCTGATAGCGAGATACATACGTACTCAATGGACTGACATAGATATAATCAGAGAACTTTACGTTTCGGGCGTATGTTTTAGACACTCCACCCCCCAACTGCTTTGCAACAAAGATCCTGGTTGAAACCTTTGAGTGCGCCGGCACTAAAACCCTCGCAATACCATCAGCACCAACGACGCCACGCTCAGTTGAGTCATCAACACCAAAATACACAGTAGCACCAACCATAGAC
>NZ_JBFRVD010001302.1:0-279 GCF_041474985.1 Vibrio sp. 10N.222.49.C9
GTTCCCAACCACCTACGCAAATTTTTCTCAATTCGCTCCTTATATCGAGTCCTTGTCTCGCGCTCAGTCGTTTGAGAATATTTTTCAGAATACTCTTCATGCTGTTCGGTCAAACTCTGCAAAAACTCATCGATTTGCTCTTTTGACATAGAACGAGACAAAGAATAAAGCTCAGGCGTTATCTCATTGGCAAGACGTTTGATATGTATTCTGAATGTCTGATGTTGCCCTATCAGAAACTCTTCATCAACCAGTGATAAGTCTGCATCGTAGAGCGAC
>NZ_JBFRVD010001303.1:0-308 GCF_041474985.1 Vibrio sp. 10N.222.49.C9
CAGTTAAGAGATAAAGGTATCGGAATAAACCGTCAGCAAGGTCTTGGCTGGGTGGGGGTTAATCCTGCTTGGGCATCAAATGGCCAACTGACGAATAGCGGTTTATTTGATGCCTATTCATTGTCTTTTTCACAGCAAAAATCATCATTTAAGGAAGCAGATACTGCATTTACTCGTTGGTTATCTGCCAAGAACAAGTCAGTCGAAAATCAGAATGAAATAAACACCTCAGCAAATACCATCATCAAGCAGGTGCTTTCGGCATACCAGCAGTTCCGCAGTTACAACAACATTCAAGCCCCTTATGC
>NZ_JBFRVD010001304.1:0-333 GCF_041474985.1 Vibrio sp. 10N.222.49.C9
ACAACAAATAGAAGAGTGATATGAAATATTTAGTAACTGGAGCTGCAGGCTTCATTGGAAGCGCGGTTGTAGAACGTTTGACGGATGCAGGTCATGAGGTTGTCGGTATCGACAATATGAATGACTACTATCAGGTTTCTTTAAAAGAAGATCGCCTGAAGCGTATCGTTCACGATAAGTTTATGTTCAAAAACTTAGATCTGGCCGATCGTGAAGGGATCGCAGCATTATTTGCCGAAGAGCAATTTGACAAGGTTATTCACTTAGCCGCCCAAGCTGGCGTTCGTTACTCTATCGATAACCCTTTGGCATATGCGGACAGCAACCTAGTCG
>NZ_JBFRVD010001305.1:0-354 GCF_041474985.1 Vibrio sp. 10N.222.49.C9
AGTCATAACGGTGTCAAGCTCGCCCACTTGCATACCTACCTTTCCTGCTACATCTAATATCGTCGAATCAAAAGGAGCTTTAACTTGAAGAGACTCTCGAAGCTCAACCTTAAAGTTAAGCTCTTTTCCCAATGCTCGAATGACATTTGCTACATCGCCTGAATATTTTTCCTTAGCTAAATTCAGCTCGGCTAGACGCAACTCTATCATTGAATTCGTAAGTTTACTTTCAGCAGCAGCGTAGTTACTCAATACTGCAGAGTAATCAGAACTGACCTCTCCTTTACTATAGTAGGCATCAAATTTTCTCTTTATCGCTTCCATTTCATTTAATGTATTGCGTGACTGAGTTAC
>NZ_JBFRVD010001306.1:0-323 GCF_041474985.1 Vibrio sp. 10N.222.49.C9
TAAAGAGGGCGACCAAGTTCAACTAATTGGTTTTGGCACATTTAAAGTATCTCACCGTAATGCACGCACTGGTCGTAACCCTAAGACTGGTGAAGAGATTCAAATTGCTGCAGCAAATGTTCCTGCATTTACTGCTGGTAAAGCACTGAAAGATTCAGTTAATTAATGTAAAATACGCCGAGTGACATCGCTCGGCGTATTTTTTATGAAACACTTCATTGCTTCTGCTTTAGCTATTCTAACCCTAGCGGGTTGTTCTTCTGCTACAACTCCTTTGCGTCAATCCGCCCAGATTACTGAATATTCGGGTGGCGAAATTGACA
>NZ_JBFRVD010001307.1:0-362 GCF_041474985.1 Vibrio sp. 10N.222.49.C9
CAATAGCCTATTATTACCAGCAGGTAGCAGAGTCTGAACTTGCTGATATTTGGTATAAAAAAGCATTGGCAGAATCACCAACAAGCGGTGACGTGTTGAATGACTATGGTGTGTTCTTATGTCGACGACAAGAATATACCTTGGCTCAAAGACAGTTTGAGCGAGCCATTCAACAGTCCGATTACGACTATGTCTCCGCAAGTTATGAAAATGCCGGCCTGTGCGCCACAATGCAAGGTAATCTGCGACTAGCTGAGACCTATTTTCTTAAGTCTTTAGAGCATGAGCCATCTCGCTTCCGAAGCAGTATTGAACTGGTCAAGTTATCTGTTCACTTCGGCGCCTTTAGCGAAGCTCAGCAA
>NZ_JBFRVD010001308.1:0-626 GCF_041474985.1 Vibrio sp. 10N.222.49.C9
GTAATGATGGGGTTCGCTTCTACACCCGAATGAAGACAGTGACTGCTCGCTGGCCGAAAGGACAACGAGAAAGTGAATTTGTAATGCCAACAATGAAGTAGGTGAACAATGAAGATAGGGATATTAACGTGGGGTCATGTTGACTCACCATTGTCGGATGACCATGGGCAGTATGCGGACATGATTGAGGCTTCGCTTTACGAGGTCAACAATGAGTTCACATTTCAGAACTATGACGCAACCAAGGGAGAGCTGCCTCATCACGATGAATGCCATGGGTTTATTATTACTGGTAGCGTGAACAATGCGTACGATGATCATCCCTGGATTCTACAACTCGTTGATTGGATCATTCGCTGTGAAGTGCTCAGGCGTCCCCTTGTTGGCATATGTTTCGGCCATCAATTGATTGCTCGTGCCTTAGGTGGCACGGTGCAAAAGTCAGAGAAAGGCTGGGGCCTGGGAAGCTATGAGGTGAAAGTCACCGCTCAGAAAAAATGGATGAACTTATCCATTGATGGTGTCCGACTGCTTGTGAGTCACCAAGATCAGGTGACAACGGTGCCTCGCGGCGTCAAAGTGATTGCAAGTAATGAATTCTGCCCTAACTTTATGTTGGTGAAAGA
>NZ_JBFRVD010001309.1:0-209 GCF_041474985.1 Vibrio sp. 10N.222.49.C9
GTGCCTTTCTCACCATGGAACGGTGTAGCACCGCCGTCCGGCCAAGATACTGTCTCTGCACCGTTGTCGGTAGAGTAGATAACGATAGTATTATCAGCAATACCTAGGTCATCCAGTTTGTCTAACAAAATACCCACGTGGTCATCATGCTCTAACATGCCGTCGGCATAGATGCTGATGCCTGATTTGCCTTGGTATTTCTCTTGTAG
>NZ_JBFRVD010001310.1:0-260 GCF_041474985.1 Vibrio sp. 10N.222.49.C9
AGTTGTGGTTTTACCGTGAGTACCCGCGACGGCAATACCATGGCGGTAGCGCATAATCTCAGCGAGCATCTCTGCACGACGCACAACAGGAATTCGTAAAGCTTTAGCCGCAACAAGCTCAGGGTTACCCTGATCAATCGCTGTTGATACCACTACCACGCTGGCGTTTTCTACATTAGTTTGGTCATGACCAATAAAGATGGTCGCGCCCTTGCTTTGCAGTCGATCTGTAACGGCATTTTGACTAATGTCTGAGCCAG
>NZ_JBFRVD010001311.1:0-343 GCF_041474985.1 Vibrio sp. 10N.222.49.C9
CTGGATGCTGAGTATAGCGGCGAGCGAAGGTGTACCTTCCATTAGCCAAGATGAGAATATTTTAGACGCGATAGCGTCGAGCGTTGAAGCTTCTTAACGCATTGAAACGAGGTTTAACTTGAAACAGGTTATTTTATATTGCCGTGCAGGCTTTGAGAAAGATTGTGCTGGCGAGATTCAAGACAAGGCAAACAACCTTGAGGTGTTTGGTTTCCCCCGCGTTAAGCGCAATAGTGGCTATGTTCTGTTTGAATGTTACACCGAAGGGGATGCGGAACGCTTAGTACGTGAGATTGATTTCAAAACGCTTATTTTTGCTCGTCAAATGTTTGCTGTTGCAGCG
>NZ_JBFRVD010001312.1:0-348 GCF_041474985.1 Vibrio sp. 10N.222.49.C9
GTCGTTATAGACAGTGTTGCTTCCTTGGTACCGAAAAAGATTTATGCCGATGCTTCCATCGGTGCATTCGGAGATTTGGATCTTGACCAGAATGACATGGAGCTTGCGCGAGTGTCTTCGTTGGCTTTGCGATTCATTCGTCCCTTACTGCAGGCTAAGGAGGCTACTGTTCTTCTTTGTAATCAGTCTCGTAGTCGAGTGGTTGATGTATTTGGTGGTGCTCAAAACAAAGATGGTGGCGCCTCTGTGATAGATAGAATCATGACCACCGCAACGCCAGGTGGTGAGTACATCAAATCAGTGTCGTCGTCTCGTGTTGAGTTGAAGTTAGCTTCATCACCTCAGGTC
>NZ_JBFRVD010001313.1:0-409 GCF_041474985.1 Vibrio sp. 10N.222.49.C9
AAGGTAAGGTCACCCGCATGTTTGACACCATCAAGGGTCAAGAAAAGGGCGTGCGCTATACCATCAATCAAGGTATTAGCTTAAACGTTCAAATGTAAACGTCGCTACACGCTAAGTTTCCAATCAGCTAGGTTTAAACTGCTCGCAGTTGCCTAGCTTTTTTTTGATCTGCTCTAGCAGTTGCTGTTGTTCCAGGTCGCGTCTAAATTCACCCTTGGTGTTTCCCCATACCGGCCCTGGCCATGCATGGTCGGTCTTAAAGCGCGCAATATGATGAACGTGCAGCTGCGGCACCATATTGCCCAGAGCCCCAAGGTTCATCTTATCGGGCAAAAATAACGCTTCTAGTGCCTGCATCACCGTTTGTGATTCTATCAAGAATTGTTGCTGCTCTTGCATTGGCAGGTGG
>NZ_JBFRVD010001314.1:0-309 GCF_041474985.1 Vibrio sp. 10N.222.49.C9
TGTAGGTACGATCGCATCAGGTGTAGCGAAAGCGAAAGCCGACGTGGTTCTTATTGCTGGCTTTGATGGCGGCACAGGTGCATCGCCAATGTCGTCTATCCGTCACACTGGTTTGCCGTGGGAGCTAGGTCTAGCTGAAACTCACCAAACACTACTGAAGAACGGTCTACGTAACCGTATCGTTGTTCAGTCTGATGGCCAAATGAAAACTCCTCGTGACCTTGCAGTGGCAACACTACTTGGCGCTGAAGAGTGGGGTGTAGCAACCGCAGCATTAGTAGTTGAAGGCTGTATCATGATGCGTAAGTG
>NZ_JBFRVD010001315.1:0-359 GCF_041474985.1 Vibrio sp. 10N.222.49.C9
ACAGCCCTAATAGCTTCTCCATTAGAATAGATACAGTGCTTTTACCTGTGCCTCTTGCCTCTGATTTCAATACCAGACAAACACCGCTCTTTTCTTGTGGCTTTTGTACGATATGAGCCATCCAAGCCAGTAGATACCCAAAGTGTTCTTGGTTTCCGTCACAAACAACATGAAGTAGATGCCACATTATTGTATCTAGTTGGTCGTCACCCTCTACAGGATCAACCGCAAAGCCTTGCCACATATTAAGGAATCGCCCATTAGCTCTGTTAGCTGGGTCAAACACAACGCCGTGATAGGTCTTTCTAGCGTGTGCCTTCATCCATAAATCAAAGCAGTTAGCATGTTTGATCTTGTCC
>NZ_JBFRVD010001316.1:0-388 GCF_041474985.1 Vibrio sp. 10N.222.49.C9
GTATGGGAAAGTAAGAAGAGACACTATAGAGTCTTTTATGGTTCCTGTACGTCGGGGCCAGGGCTTTATAAATTCACCTATAAAGCCAACTCACTCAAAACGTTTCCATTGTGATCTCATCCCAGGTGACCCTAAACTATCTCTTAGTGAAGATCTACTTGCAACCGATTGGAAAGGGGCTACATCTGGCGAGCACCGAGGTATGCAAACGACTCTTGTTTTTAGACATTTAACTCATCTATATAGGGATTACGACTATATTCTTTTCGATGTCGGTCCATCTTTAGGCGCAATTAACCGTTCTGTCATGCTTGGGTGTGATTTCTTTGTAACACCAATGTCTGTCGACGTGTTTAGTCTTATGGCAGTGGATAATATGAATCTATCT
>NZ_JBFRVD010001317.1:0-476 GCF_041474985.1 Vibrio sp. 10N.222.49.C9
ATACTGGCAACTTCTTACAAGGTACTGCAAATCGTATCGATGGACAGTATGATACTTACGGTGGGGTCGCATTGGAAACCCAATATTTGCCTGATAGCCCGAATCATCCTGAGTGGCCACGTCAGAATTGCGTCCTTCGAGAAGGTGAAACCTATAACCACACTACGACCTATCAGTTCCTCAATAATATGTAGTTCTTCTCATCGGTTTTTAGAAGTTAGAGGTACTTTCGAGTGCCTCTTTGCATTTCTGCTCAATAGAAAAACCCTATAATAATTTCAATAGCTTACCACTTAACACTTTTCTCAGAAATTGATGAAAAAACTGCCACATAGGTAACAAAATGAACGCTATCTGATATTGGCCTATAAATTGGGGTCTACACTCTAATCATTGTTGCAGGTGCCGCCTGCTGCTGAGGTTTCCACCTCTATAACTCAATGATTTTTGGAGTATCGATATGCAGCCATCTCTCG
>NZ_JBFRVD010001318.1:0-335 GCF_041474985.1 Vibrio sp. 10N.222.49.C9
AGAAGTAACTGAGCCGTTCTGTATTGCGTTCTGTCGTGCCAAATGGCAATGGCTTCACTGTCGCTCTCCGCTTCGATGTGGCTTTGCGGTAAGAGCCTGTAGAGTGGCTTCCAAGTGTTGTTATGCAGTTTCAGTATTGTGTATTTCATCTTGAACATAGCCATACAAAGACCATACATTAGGGTCTACGTTGATAGGGATGATTTCTAGGTTTCTGATGTTAATGTGCGCTCCATGAGTAGTGATACTACCATGACGCACCAAATTCCATAAAATTTGCGCTCCAAAACGTGCGGTCGTGGCGTTCACACCAAGATCTTGACGCTCTAAGCTCT
>NZ_JBFRVD010001319.1:0-421 GCF_041474985.1 Vibrio sp. 10N.222.49.C9
GAGTTAACTTACCTCTAAATTACTCTCTTGCCTTACTTACTTTTACGGTTAGGCAAGATAGACTACAAGCAGTTACAGCAATTGGACTGCTTGATGAAACAACTGAAAACCTACTCACAATACTACGTCGACCTTCTGGTAAAACTCGGGATCTATCGATTCTCTTTTCTCATTGCCGTTGCATTGATCACTTTGGCGATCTTTGTACAGCTAGGCATTAGTTGGGTCTTAGCAGAAGAGTTTGAGTATAAGCACATGCTTCGCTCCCTCGCTTTTGGTCTGATCATGACGCCTTGGGCGGTGTACTTTATTTCGATAGTGGTTGAGCAGCTTGAAGAGTCTCGCCGTCGCCTCTCAAAACTGGTTTCTAAACTCAGCGATATGCGAGAGCGAGACCTCGAACTGAATAATCAGCTTACCC
>NZ_JBFRVD010001320.1:0-574 GCF_041474985.1 Vibrio sp. 10N.222.49.C9
ATTTAAGGCCTGCAGCGACCAAAGCCTGTTTCGCTTTTTCACAGTAAGGGCAACTTGGGAGCGTGAAAATTGCAACAGTCGGCTTAGGAACGTAGCCCGGAGCAATATGGTCAAGCATAGTATCTGCATCAGACACCTTAAACGGATCACCTGGCTCATTAGGCTCAATAAACATCTTAGTGATCACACCATTCTCGACAAGCATACTGTAGCGCCACGAACGCTGACCGAAGCCTAAGTCGCTCTTATCCACCAGCATTCCCATTCCACGAGTAAAATCGGCATTCCCGTCCGGAATTACCGTAATGTTTTCTGCGTCCTGATCTTCCTTCCATGCGTTCATTACAAACGTATCATTAACCGATATACAGACAATTTCATCAACGCCATGCTGATAAAACTCCTCAGCTAACTCATTGTATTTCGGCAAATGCGTACTCGAGCAGGTGGGCGTATAAGCACCAGGCAAACTGAAGACCACTACCGTTTTGTTTTTGAAAATATCTTCACTAGATACCGTATGAAATTTATCACCTACACGAACTTGAAATACCACTTTAGGGATGGACTGACC
>NZ_JBFRVD010001321.1:0-248 GCF_041474985.1 Vibrio sp. 10N.222.49.C9
GCTAATTCCGCCAGTCCTTGACGATCGCTTGCTGTAATTGGACGTATCAACAGCATAATAAATGCATCCCTTGCAATCTAAAATGAGAAGTCACAATACAGGCTTAGAAGGGCTTAGCAAGCCTCAAATATTCATTGTGATTGAATAACCCCTTTATTTATTCACTCCTTATGCAGTTTGGGTGTCTAGGTATTCAGTTATTGTCGATTTAAAGGGTTGACGTTATAGAAAGCGAGTGACTATTTATG
>NZ_JBFRVD010001322.1:0-553 GCF_041474985.1 Vibrio sp. 10N.222.49.C9
ATCCAGCCGTAGCAGGCAATTCGATGAGTTCTCCAGGAACTCTGAAAGCAAGTACTGCACGGTCGCCTGCTCCAGAAGATGCAGGGAACACACGTTCAAAACTTTTGTCTCCAACAGACACAGTGAGAAGTTTCGCTGGGCGAGATTCAGGCTCTGAAACGGCATTTTGCTTTTCTCCACACCCCACCAAGATGAGAGATGCACAAAACATCAAAAACCAATTGATACGCATAGTATTTCCTTATTGAGCGTCAATACCTTTAAAGATAGATGTTTCAAGATGTTAAATCTACTTTAAAAACCTGTTTTTAAAGCTTTTTCCTAATTAAATCACAATGTGTTTATAAAGCGTTCAGATGTTAATAAACATTACGAATTCACAATGCATTAATGATGATAGACAAAGACTTTGGGTCCGCTCTTTATCAATGTGACTGGTTTATTATCAATAAGATAGTTGAGAAGTGACGAATAAGGAGACAGCAAGGAAAGAGTGCTCTCAAAGAGAGCTAAAAGAAGGGTGTTGTAGAGATGTTGATATGAAGAGATATTT
>NZ_JBFRVD010001323.1:0-358 GCF_041474985.1 Vibrio sp. 10N.222.49.C9
GTCTTACTGCAGAGCAAATCACTGCAATCTACAAAGGTGAAATCTCAAACTGGAGCCAAGTTGGTGGTGACGACAAGCCTATCGTAGCAATCACTCGTGACACAGCTTCTGGTACTCGCGGTGCATTCGAAGACATCATGAGCCTTAAAATGGAAGTATCTGGTATGAAAGTATCAGCGATTTCTCAACGTGCTCAAGTTGCAAACGGTAACGGTGCTCTTAAAGTATCTGTAGCAAACAACCCATACGCTATCGGTTACATCTCTCTAGGTACTGTTGACGAGACTGTTCAACCTCTAGCTATCGATGGTGCGGCTGCAACTGTAGCGAACATACAAAACGGTTCTTACAAAGTTGC
>NZ_JBFRVD010001324.1:0-321 GCF_041474985.1 Vibrio sp. 10N.222.49.C9
ATTATGCAATGGTGACCCTGACGACTTGATCCCAGCGCTTGATGCGATGCAGGGTGACAAGGTGGCTAAGATCAAAGTGGGCCTGTATGAGCCTATTCGTGATGGAATGTTGGTCAGCCTGTTTTTGGAATCGGTGCCTGATTTACAACTTAGGCTTGATGCCAACCGAGCTTGGGATTTGGATAAAGCAAAGTTGTTTGCAAAAAAAATCAAACCATCACAGCGCTCGCGCATTCAGTACATTGAAGAGCCCTGCCGTGCTCCTGGAGATAGCTTAACCTTCGCGATTGAAACCGGCATTGCTATTGGTTGGGATGAGAC
>NZ_JBFRVD010001325.1:0-264 GCF_041474985.1 Vibrio sp. 10N.222.49.C9
TGCCACACCCGAGATGTTTGAAAAACACGTATTAAATGAGTCTTATCCACTTTGGTACAGGCAGGTGTATCAAGAATTGAACCACAAAGCCCTGAGTTCAAAAGCGTTCTATGAATTGCCGAATACTATTGCGGCCAATGAAGCACTGCAAAATCCACAACATCAATTTATTTCCTTTGCGGATAAGCGTTCGTCAATCAGCAATAAATAATCTCAATTATCGGTGTTATAATTGCTACAAATAACACAATTATGATGCCTTAA
>NZ_JBFRVD010001326.1:0-321 GCF_041474985.1 Vibrio sp. 10N.222.49.C9
GTTCAAGCAAACGCAATAGTGAATGCCGTAATCCATGATCTTGCGCTTCCTGCTCATATCATTTCTGTTGGCGACTTTGAATTTGACAGAAATGCACTCATCGGTGGTGTATTTATTGCAGCGCTTGCGTCTTTTGTCATCTTTGGTGGCATCCGCAAAATCGCTCGCACAGCTGAAATTGTTGTTCCTTTCATGGCACTGGCTTATCTTGCTCTTGCGCTATTTGTTATGTTTACTAATTTGGACAAAGTGCCAGATGTATTGGCTCTTATCTTTAAGAGTGCATTCGGTCTGCAAGAAGCAGCAGCTGGCGGTGTAGGC
>NZ_JBFRVD010001327.1:0-303 GCF_041474985.1 Vibrio sp. 10N.222.49.C9
ACATTCTCGTAAATGGTTTTAGGAAATGGATTCGGTTTTTGAAAAACCATACCAATTCTTCGTCTTAACGCGGATACATCGACCTCTTCATCGTAGATATCCTTACCAAGTAATCGAATATTGCCTTCGACTTTGCACCCCTCTATCAGGTCGTTCATTCGGTTGATAGAACGCATGATAGTTGACTTGCCACAGCCTGATGGCCCAATGAATGCCGTTACCTTACCTTTGGGAATTCGCATAGAGATATCATGTAATACCTGCTTTTGACGATAAAAAAGGTTGAGGTTTTCTATCTCTATC
>NZ_JBFRVD010001328.1:0-360 GCF_041474985.1 Vibrio sp. 10N.222.49.C9
TCAATACCCACAGCGCCACTGACGCTACAACTCCAACCCGAGGTATCGTCACGAGCAAAGGACACTGATGCCCCATCTAATGAACTGCCCGTTGAGCTAAAGGTGAATTGCAGCTGATTGCCAGTAATCCCCACCTCCCCAATACTGCCGCCGGCACTCGATACCGTATTGATATCCGTCAGATCGGTAGGAAAAGAACCTTGGTCTAAATAATAGAGTTCAGTTTTGGTTAGTAATCCGCGTAAGGTCGCGGTTGCTGAAGCCAGTTCAGACTTTTTTACATAGTCTTTGTACATGGGAATGCCGATAGCCGACAGCACGCCTATGATAGCGACGACAATCATCAGTTCGATTAAGGTG
>NZ_JBFRVD010001329.1:0-293 GCF_041474985.1 Vibrio sp. 10N.222.49.C9
GCAATAGAAGTTTACTGCCTGATAGAGTGGCCATAACCAGGCTTACCGCTTGACGTTGGCCGCCAGAGAGAAGGCCAATGCTATCGCCAAGCCTATCTTCTAACCCCAATCCTAATATAGCGATACGATCTTGAAATAGTTTTCTGCGCTTGCTCGATAAAGCTAAGCTCCAACCACGTCGGTGTCCTCGGCGATAGGCTAGAGCCATATTCTCTTCAATCGTAAGGTCGCCACACGTGCCCGCTAAAGGGTCTTGGAATACTCGAGCGCATAGACTTGCTCTTTGGTGCACC
>NZ_JBFRVD010001330.1:0-484 GCF_041474985.1 Vibrio sp. 10N.222.49.C9
TTCGTAAGAATATCAGATCTCACTGAGCTTACCGGCGTTTCTGGTATCCATGAAATAGCGATTGCCATGGATGACTATCAGCTAGCCCCTGCATTGGCGACTAGGCTCTCTGATCTGCTAAACGCAGAGGTGAGTGTAGAAGATTGGCAGACCCTGCAACCTTACTTAAAGACGCTCATATCGAGCATGCAATCCTTTAACTACCTGCTCCTTGTTATCTTTGTGGCAGCGATGGGGCTTGGGATCATTAATATTATGCTGATGTCGGTATTTGAGCGCACACAGGAGTTTGGTGTGCTGATGGCTGTGGGGATGACGCCAGAGAAAGTAAGAGGATTGATTGTATTGGAGGCGAGCTTTTTAGGGCTCACTGGTGCAGGTGTTGGCGTACTTCTAGCGCTGGGTATCACCGCTATTTTACAAACCACAGGCATTGATCTCAGCATTGCATCTGAAGGGCTTGCTGAGTTTGGTATCGATACGT
>NZ_JBFRVD010001331.1:0-334 GCF_041474985.1 Vibrio sp. 10N.222.49.C9
TCATTACAGTCTGAGCTCCAGAATCTATGGGTACGCTTCAGCACTTCATAATCCATTCGGCCACCGCCAGAAGAACATGATTCTATTTCTACCTCAGAATGAGCGACTCTAAGCTTATCCACCAGACGGTAGAAGGCTAACGTTTGCTCTCTAACCCCAGCCTTTTCTTCATGGCTTGGTTGAAGCAACTCTCTGTTCATATCCCATTTAATGTAGGCGATATTGTTCTGGCTCAGTAGGCCATCAAGACAACGATACAAGTAATCAAAACACTCAGGGATTTGCAGGTTAAGCACCAATTGGTTACGCCCAGTAGTCAGTGGGTAGCCCGATG
>NZ_JBFRVD010001332.1:0-339 GCF_041474985.1 Vibrio sp. 10N.222.49.C9
CTGTCTAGCTTCAATGTAGGCTGGCCAACACCAACAGGGACACTTTGTCCTACCTTGCCGCACACGCCAACACCTTTATCGATCTGCAGGTCATTGCCGACCATAGAGACTTGTTGCATCGCTTCAATACCAGAGCCAACCAAAGTTGCACCTTTCACTGGTCGAGTGATTTTACCGTCTTCAATCAAGTAGGCTTCCGAGGTTGAGAACACGAATTTACCCGATGTAATATCGACCTGACCACCGGCAAAGCTTGGGGCATAAATACCCTTCTTCACGGTAGAGATGATCTCTTCTGGGGTATGTTGGCCCGGCAGCATGTAGGTATTAGTCATACGA
>NZ_JBFRVD010001333.1:0-284 GCF_041474985.1 Vibrio sp. 10N.222.49.C9
GCATAGATGGCCTGCTTAGGGTCACCAATCATGAACAATCCACATTCAGGATGCTGCAGGTAGAGATGTCTAAAAATGTTGTATTGCTGAGGATCCGTATCTTGAAACTCATCAATCATCGCAACGGGATATAGTCCGCGAATACGCTCGGACAACAGCCCTTCATCATCCGCTTGCAAGGCATAGTCGAGCTGGCTTAGCAGATCATCAAAGGACAATTTCTGCTGCTGCCCCTTTGCTTTTTGCAACTCGGCACGACATTCGGGAATGGCATTGCTTAGGAT
>NZ_JBFRVD010001334.1:0-337 GCF_041474985.1 Vibrio sp. 10N.222.49.C9
CTATATTACCGATACCAATAACAACTCTGGTGTGGCAAAAGCCATCGAGAAGTTTGTACTAGCCTAGAGCTTTAGTCATGCAGCGAAGATGCGTTTGAAACCCTAGCTTATAATAGGTTTCAAGCGCATTATTATTGAAATCCCATACCTCTACATTTAGCCTTTTGGCGCCGCAATCCACAAACTCTTGTTCGATACGTTCAAACAAAACCCGACCCAGCCCATTTGCTCTATGATCTTCAGCGACATACCACTGATCGATACTGCCAATTAATTCAGACTTTGTTAGTGGCGAAACCAACTCATAAAGCTGCCCAGCTATAAAGCCGCACACTTC
>NZ_JBFRVD010001335.1:0-456 GCF_041474985.1 Vibrio sp. 10N.222.49.C9
CACTACAAACAAGATAGCCAATTGGTGTAGGAAGTGAATCGGCGTATCAAACACTAGCTGCATTGCCGCGTAAGACAATACGAATACTGTCAAAGCAATCTTGGCTGCAATAGCGGGTACACGCTTAGAGATGTATCCCACAAACACAATGGTAAAGATAGGCACACTAAAGAATCCCGCAACCATTTGTAGATATTGAAACAAGCCTTCTGGTGCATACATGATGAAAGGTGCAATACATACAGAGATTATCGCAATAATAACACCAAAGATGCGCCCCTTACTCACCAACTCTTCATCACTCTTTCCTTTACCAAATAAAGGCTTATACACATTAAGAGCAAATAAGGTCGTTGAGCTGTTCAATACACCATTGAAGGTACTTAGGATGGCACCAAACATCACTGCAACAAAGAAGCCAACCAGTGGTTTAGGCAGAACCTCATTAACCAAACG
>NZ_JBFRVD010001336.1:0-288 GCF_041474985.1 Vibrio sp. 10N.222.49.C9
TCTCTGGGGTAAACAACCAACAAAAATTCGCAATATCCGGTAAAGCGAACGCAAAAACCAATGCAGAATTTACTGACTACCAAGTCAAAGACATTGAAGTTGGCGGAAGCTTCTCACAACCTGACTTTGATCTTGCCAGCTTTGAATTGAAAGTGGATGAGTTCAAATTGGGGGCATGGGCAAATATATCCTTGCTGGCCAAAGGTAATGCCGCAGGCAACGAATTTGATCTTACCAGCACGGTAAAAGCTCAGCTGGAAAAAGACCTTGCGACCTTTGGTATTAAAG
>NZ_JBFRVD010001337.1:0-257 GCF_041474985.1 Vibrio sp. 10N.222.49.C9
ATTTGCAATATCTCACAACATAGATGTTTAAAGTAAGGACCCAACGATTTACAAGGTTTTGTAAACTGAGTTGGATTGATATTGCGGACGGATTATACGCAGAGCGCAATCGTTTGGCTATACATTTTTTGGAATTAAATTTGCGCTTTACCCCTTGCTGTGTATTATATTGGCGCTATCCTCCATACTCACGTCTGACGAGCGCCATTTTGCCTTCCCCGCAATCTAGCAACATCTTTACTGTTTCACGCCTTAAT
>NZ_JBFRVD010001338.1:0-294 GCF_041474985.1 Vibrio sp. 10N.222.49.C9
GTGGTTATTATCAGTGCCAGTAAAAATGGATGTGTCACTGAAACCTAAAGTAAACTTTTCTGGTAAAGTTCTTTCTGTAGATGTTGGTATTAATACAACTGCAACTTGTGCAGTCGTAGACAAAAGCGGCACTGTGCACGGTAGGTATTTCCTTAACCGTAGTGACAAAGACCGTGAGTATCGGCTAATGAACAGGATTAGAGCGAAGGCTAGGAAGCAGACAAGGCATGGTAATAAACTTCCATCTGGATTCTGCAAAAACGATCATCGTAGACTCAAACAGCTTGCCGATAA
>NZ_JBFRVD010001339.1:0-546 GCF_041474985.1 Vibrio sp. 10N.222.49.C9
ACATCGGTGACGGCTTAAAGCCGGTTCAACGCCGTATTATTTATGCGATGTCAGAGCTAGGCTTATCGGCTTCAGCTAAATATAAAAAATCAGCACGTACCGTGGGTGACGTACTCGGTAAGTACCATCCACACGGTGATTCAGCGTGTTATGAAGCCATGGTATTGATGGCGCAGCCATTTACCTATCGTTATCCGCTCGTCGACGGGCAGGGTAACTGGGGTGCTCCGGATGACCCGAAATCCTTCGCTGCAATGCGTTACACTGAATCTAAGCTTTCTAAGTTTGCAGAGGTGCTACTTGGCGAATTAGGTCAAGGCACGGTTGAATGGCAGCCGAACTTTGATGGTTCTATGAAAGAGCCGCAAATGTTGCCTGCACGCCTGCCGCATATTCTGCTTAACGGAATTACCGGTATTGCCGTTGGTATGGCAACCGACATACCGCCACACAATGTGCGCGAAGTGGCCGATGCCACCATGGCCTTGATTGATAATCCCAAAGCAGAATTGCCAGATGTTATGCAATTTGTGCAGGGGCCAGATT
>NZ_JBFRVD010001340.1:0-398 GCF_041474985.1 Vibrio sp. 10N.222.49.C9
ATTAATGATATCCGTGATGGCGAGCACTAGGGTAGAGCGTACTCTCTGGAAGTGCCGAGTTAGAAACATATCTAATGTGGCGCCACTCATACCTTCAGCAAGGGTCGCATCAAACTCGAGCGGCATAATGCCCTTAATTGAGTTTATCTTGTTGAGCTCAAACAACACATCAACCTCAGTGAAGCTGACTTCTTCTCCCTGAATCTTAGCCCACTCCCTTAACGTCACGAAGATCTCTATATCGTCGTAAATCTCTTTGGAGATACTTCCTAACCCTAACAAAAGCTTAGTTCTTACTTGGATTTCCCCTAAAGGACCATCGTTCGTTAGTAAGGGATCAACCACAAATTTAACCGCATAATCATCTTTGAAAAAGATACTCTTGAGCAATGCATCAA
>NZ_JBFRVD010001341.1:0-423 GCF_041474985.1 Vibrio sp. 10N.222.49.C9
ATGCTAGTCGCAAGTGCAACGGCCATAGGCGGCGGAACAGTCCGTGATATTTTGCTCGGCCACTACCCACTAAGTTGGGTGAAAAATCCCGAATTTTTAGTGATTACCTGTATTGCAGGCATACTCACTACTGGATTTGCCAAATGGGTAATCAAGCTCAAGGGAGTATTTATTCGCTTAGACGCTCTGGGATTGATCGTATTTAGTATTATCGGTACTAAGGTGGCGATGGGCATGGGACACCATGCGCTTATCTGTATGGTTTCAGCCTTGGTGACTGGCGTTTTTGGCGGGCTTTTAAGAGACTTAATCTGTCGTCAGACACCTCTGGTATTGCACGAAGAATTGTATGCCTCAGTGGCACTAATCGCATCGGGCTTGTACCTAACCCTACTTGAATTCGGCATTAGCGATGTTACTGCG
>NZ_JBFRVD010001342.1:0-334 GCF_041474985.1 Vibrio sp. 10N.222.49.C9
GCCTTTTCATCCGCCTTACTAATCTCGCCGTCAGGACGGTAGAACTTCAGACCATTTCGGTCAAACGGAATATGACTGCCTGTCACCATAATGCAGGGCATAGAGTGCTGCATGGCCACATAAGCGAGCGCAGGTGTTGGCACCACGCCGTAATAAATAACTTGAAGGCCTGCTTGTTTAGCAGCTTCAAAGCAAGCTTGAGCCATCGCATAACTGCTTGGGCGGTTATCAATCGCTAGCGCTAACGTATCGAACTCAAAGCTCTCTTTAATGCCTTCAATAAATGCGTGAGTAAACGCTGCACATACATTACTTGAAAATTGTTCTACTAAGC
>NZ_JBFRVD010001343.1:0-412 GCF_041474985.1 Vibrio sp. 10N.222.49.C9
ATTTCGTACTGTGATGGTACGTTGGAATCGCCTAAGGGCTATCGTCTAGGTGTCGCTGCTGTATATCAGGAGCCAGCCGAAGGTTTTGGTTATTTGCGTCGTTCATCCGGTAAAGGATGGTTTCACTTTGTAGAACCTGCAGGGCGTTTTAGTTTAAAAAGACTGGATGCGCTTGAAAATTATTTTGCGGAAGATTCTTATGAATCAGATGCAAAGGTGATTGCAGGAATGCTTAAAGCGTGTGGTGTTGGTAGTACCGTTCAATTATTGAATGGCTATTCTCCGATGCCCTTTCATATTGCAAAGGCCATTAAGGCGGAGTTGGGGATTGAAGATTCTGAGGTGGATGTATGTTGAGTGTATGTGCGAATTGCATAGACGAAATATGCACCGGTCGTTGCACGGGAACGTG
>NZ_JBFRVD010001344.1:0-284 GCF_041474985.1 Vibrio sp. 10N.222.49.C9
TGATTGATGTATGTTTTAGTAATTTTGGTGTTAAGTGAAAGTCTCACACCTATTGTTAGTAAGGCCAAAAACAACGAAACTTAAGTTGTCAGCAGGAAGCAGGCATTATGGAATCTTCAGGATGGAGAGCAACGACTAGGATTGTCGTTGAAAAAGGATTTAGGACATTGTACGGATACAGAAGTTACTAGGATGGTAGCTTGCAACGGAAGGCAATGGACACCTCTAGGATAGAGGAAAGGAACAAACATCAGGATGATGTAAAGGACACCGCTCAAGGAACA
>NZ_JBFRVD010001345.1:0-403 GCF_041474985.1 Vibrio sp. 10N.222.49.C9
TCTATGCTGGGCATAAACAGGGGGTAATTAAGGGCATGTTCTGTGGGAGAGAAACGTCTATGCCTCACGGTGCCCACTAAGATTGCGCTATTCATGCTGCGCCTTTCTCTTGAGCATTTTCTTGCATCGCTTCAATACCTTTCACTACCTGAAGTGCACTGTGCACGCCATCTTCATGAAAGCCATTGCGCCAATATGCACCGCAGAACCAAGTAGCATTATTGCCTTGAAGCTCTTCGCTACGCCCCTGCGCGGCAATTGATTCTCGAGTAAATACTGGGTGGTGATAGATGAAGCTACGTAAGATTTTGTTTTTATCAATATTCGGGCTGTTGTTCAGAGATACGCAGAATGTGTGCTCTGACTGAATGTGCTGCAAGATATTCATATCATAGGTTAGGGT
>NZ_JBFRVD010001346.1:0-220 GCF_041474985.1 Vibrio sp. 10N.222.49.C9
CAAAGGTACGCTCGCCATCATCGGTGATCAATGTGTAGCAACGACCAATAGGGCCATCAACACGCTGTAGATGATTCAGGTTAACGCGAGATGAGGTGCGGCATAGGTAGCGATACGCGTAGCTGCCCACATCTATGTTCTTGGACATGACGCCCAACAGCACAGACTTGCTGTCGGCTAGGACAGAGTAGTTGTGCAGTGTGTTACCTATGGTATCACC
>NZ_JBFRVD010001347.1:0-278 GCF_041474985.1 Vibrio sp. 10N.222.49.C9
GAATGATGGTGTTAATAGAGCATTCTGCCAATGGTTAAAAATACTCGGTATTGAGACTTGCTGATCCCGAGTTAAGGCTATGATAAACATAGTTCTACTGATAAAAGAAGGATTGATCGCAATGAAGATTTTGGTTGTGTGTATGGGAAACATTTGCCGCAGTCCAACTGCAGAGGCCGTGCTGCGAACGAGAGCCGAAAATAACGGCTTATTGATTGAGGTAGAATCGGCAGGCACCATTGATTATCACCATGGAGAAAAGCCGGACAGTCGTGCAG
>NZ_JBFRVD010001348.1:0-307 GCF_041474985.1 Vibrio sp. 10N.222.49.C9
GTGCCCACTGGGCAATCCATAACAGCTGCGATCTCTTCATAACTTAATCCATCAAGTTCTCGCAACGTCATAGCGGTTTTCAGGTCTTCTGGTAGTGCTTCAATAGCATTGAAAACTACCTCCTTCAATTCATTCGACAACGTTAAGTTTTCTGGGTTCGATATTTCTTTTAGCGCATTCCCAGTTTCTAAGTATTCGGCGTCCTCAGCGTCTACGTCAGTGGCAGGTGGCCTGCGTCCTAGCGCGACAAGATGATTTTTAGCCGTGTTCACCGCAATGCGATATAGCCAAGTATAAAATGCACTTT
>NZ_JBFRVD010001349.1:0-413 GCF_041474985.1 Vibrio sp. 10N.222.49.C9
GTCCATCCCCAACTCAACCGCCTGAATTTCTTGCTCTAATTCAGCCTTACGCTGTTTGAGAGTCTGCAATTTACTCTGCTTGTCCTCAAACGTGCCATGCACCAAATCCGAAATCAGGCCCATTAATAACTTAAGACAGAGATTCTGTGCCCACAAAGCCACTGCCTTGCATCTCCTCTATCCAGCGCAGCGCCTTCTCCACATCAGGCAATAGATCGCATTCAATGCTATCGCCCTGCATGGGTAAGTACTTACGTAAATAGCCCCCTTTGATGTTGATCCAGTCTTCAAGATAAGCCTGCGCAGATTTGGGGTATTTATCACTGCCATAGATTTCGCTCAAATCCGTCAGATGATAATCAAACAAAGTGACCAGTTCTTGATATGGGATTGAGCGTCGATTGGTGTGAAGA
>NZ_JBFRVD010001350.1:0-360 GCF_041474985.1 Vibrio sp. 10N.222.49.C9
ATCATAGCTTAGGTGTTAAGTTACTAGTCGAGCCTGAAAACTGCGCGCTCATTATTGAACGGATGAAGAGAGAGCAGGTTCGCGTTGTTATTGAAAATCTAAATATTGAAGGTTTAGATTATGACTCGCTGCAGTCTCAAGAATCTTACGAAGTACTTAGAGTGGTTTCTGAGCAACATCCAGAACTGTTTTTTCAAGCGCTTGGTTTAGGAGAGTCTTTAGAGGAATACAATGCACTCAAAGAGAGGGTACAAGGTACTATTCAGAACCATCCGTCATATCCGATGTACGACTATCAGATAGATTGTGCCAATCGAGTAAAAAACTATATTGATTCGACTACAGATAAACGGGTTCTGC
>NZ_JBFRVD010001351.1:0-365 GCF_041474985.1 Vibrio sp. 10N.222.49.C9
GCCTCAAGCCCCACATAATAATCCGCACTTTGGATGACTTGTTTTGCATTTGAAACACGATTTTGAGCGCCTAGTTTCGTCTCTTCGTTAGAGAGAGGTTGATCACTCACTTCGCTATCAACACTCACACCATCAAAGCTGAAGGCTTGCTCAGGAAATACCTCACCAAAAGCACTTTCCACCGCTTTTATTTTGGCTGGGTTCAGAGAGGCGACAATGACTGTTTGCATCTTAATGCTCTCCTATGGAACCTTAATCTGAGTAGGCTTGATATTCTCACTTGGATAACAGCCCAATACTTTTAGGAAACGAGTGATTTTCACTAGTTCGTTGATGGCCATTTGGGTAGCTTGTGAGTCTAAGTG
>NZ_JBFRVD010001352.1:0-277 GCF_041474985.1 Vibrio sp. 10N.222.49.C9
CAACATCTTCACCTAAGCGAGCAAAATCCGCGGATAAAATAGATGGAGCAATAAGAAAATCGGTCATACCTGTCCCCTGTATAAGGCGTTCAATTTGCGCGCAATTCTACAAAAGCAAACGATAAACTAAAAGGACAAATTTGAAATGATTATCATTGTTGCGATAACAGAGGGTAAATCAGTCGGCGCTGTTGAACAGTGCCAGCAGTTCGTCAACCTTATTTCGCCCGGCGCCATTGCGACTGATGGTACGCTTAACCTTAACCACATTCAGCTC
>NZ_JBFRVD010001353.1:0-316 GCF_041474985.1 Vibrio sp. 10N.222.49.C9
ACAGTTACCTTACTTAACGATCTTTTGAAGATTAAGAAAGGCGATCAGATTACGGAAATAAAGCTCTCTAATGAGTCTGATTACTTTAACCAAGTGAAGACTCACTTTGGTTTAGAGCTTGATATGCCGTATCAAAAAATTGCTCAGTATTTTGACGTGAAGTGATTTTGGGAATTTTTATCCGCTATCACTTGTTGACGCGGATACTGAGTAATTCTTTTACTCATCAATCAATTAGCAACTACTATCTAATGCTATAGCACTTCATTTAGCCTCAAAGGATAGACAATGACCAAAGTACTTATTCCCGTTACCA
>NZ_JBFRVD010001354.1:0-586 GCF_041474985.1 Vibrio sp. 10N.222.49.C9
TTCCTTTTCAGGTAGTTCTGAAATAGGTCCAAGGCAATGATGAGGCGCTGGCCACATTATGGATTTCGTTTTTGAGCAAGAGCCCTTGAAGTCCCTGTGAGTCCAAGTCCATATTAGATTTATATCTTTTGTTGAGCGTTCAGTCATTTTTCTTGTCCTTATAGATTCGTAAGAATAGGTATCAGCCCCATAGGGAGATACCGTCTATAGGAAAAGGACATGGTTGATGATTTGATGAAAGCCCAAAAATATTAGCTGGATTAGTGGCGACCAATGATTTCTTCGAGCTGCTTGCGAATGAAATCAAGTTTTCGTTGGGTCGCGGTTTTCTCTTTCGTGATACTAACTTTGTCGCTTGTAAGTTTCGCTATCTGTTGTGATAGTTGTAAAGACATGTTGATGTCTTCGGGTTTTAAGTCCTGTCGAACCATTCTGGCTACTTTTGTGAGATTATTGAAACGACACTCCTTTAGACACTGAGAGTCAAAATAGAACTTACCATTGTTTGGGTACAATACGTAAGTTCCTTTATCTGTGTTGCATAGCCACCAGTACGAACCTTTCATTGTTGAAATAGCCTCTTTTA
>NZ_JBFRVD010001355.1:0-351 GCF_041474985.1 Vibrio sp. 10N.222.49.C9
GCCCTATTCCCTATATTTAGGGGTGCTTCTTTGTACTTTTATTCGAGGTTACGTGCAGAGGAAGTGGAAATAAATGTGATCTCGATCACTCTATTTTTAGGAGCATTGATAAACTCAGCAGACTGAATGAGTAATTTATTATATTTTTGTATGATAAATGGGCAAAGCAATCGTTTGCGTCGTGCAAGATCTATACATACATTAACCTTGGTTATGAGTGCAGTTGTAATGAGTATGTTGCATATGTTGGGGTGGGATAATGACAAAAAAGCCACATTTCGCTTTCGCAAAATGTGGCTCTAAATACTCACTAAAACAGAGTTACTTTTGAGTAGCAGCTTTCATATTGGT
>NZ_JBFRVD010001356.1:0-268 GCF_041474985.1 Vibrio sp. 10N.222.49.C9
GTTTAAGATTGCCCTAATAGGCTTATTCCCACCTTCCCATTGTAACTTAATCAGTGCTTGCTTGATTTTATAGCCGTGCACCTGTCCCACAATGACCTTTGGGTCTTGCCCTGAGATGTTCGGATAATCCTCAATCTGCAACTGTGCTTGCAGTTGGTGTTTTGCGTTGTCGTCTACCGTCCAGTTTTGCGTGGAGGATGAGCAGATGCTAGAAGAATTATAGTTATACAGCTCTCTTAACTCCGAACGTGCATACTTAGTGTTGGTC
>NZ_JBFRVD010001357.1:0-244 GCF_041474985.1 Vibrio sp. 10N.222.49.C9
CTTCCATTAGGTCACGCCAATCTTTCTTCGGCTCAGGTGGTGGAAGCAGGTTCGCTTCAAGAATCGCACTGGCGTATAAGTTCAGGCTGTTTACCGCTACCTGAGGAAGACCTAGCTTAAAGCGAATCATTTCACCTTGTTCAGTTACACGAAGACCGCCTTGCAAGCTCTTTGGTGGCTGAGAAAGCAGTGCAGCGTGCGCAGGAGCGCCACCACGACCGATAGTACCGCCACGACCGTGGAA
>NZ_JBFRVD010001358.1:0-328 GCF_041474985.1 Vibrio sp. 10N.222.49.C9
TTTTCGATGCAGGCCCTATGTTGGAATCACAAGTCAGGGATATTAGAGCGGTTCGAGAACAACGCTTAGCGACGGTAAAAGTGGCTGAAGACATCACGCCAAGCGAGATACCTTATCTAGTCAGCAATGGCAAAGTGAAGCACTTTAGAGCCCTAGCAACCAAAGCGATTCAGTTTGACGGTAATACCATCATTATGGATACCAAGCTTGCAGATACATTGCAGCTAAAAGAAGGCGATTCTGCGCCGTTTGTTCCACTGTTTAACGCTCTAGCAGAGCAAGAGTAGAATCCATTCAAGGAGTGAAGATGAACAACTCAACCCAACAT
>NZ_JBFRVD010001359.1:0-319 GCF_041474985.1 Vibrio sp. 10N.222.49.C9
GAGAAGTCGCTAAGACAAATTAGCTCGCTGCCCTTACGGCACAGATTAGCAAGGGCATGAAAGGGATCACGCTGCTCATCGGTGAGAGTAGTGCCTCCCATAGTTAACCCTTGATTATGGATCTCGCACAAGCGGTTGAGTAGCTGAAGCACAGCGGTTTTCGAGCTAGATGGACGTATCTCTGTCAGCGTATCGCCGCAGCGGATTATCGCCCCTACACGGTCCTTGCTACCAATAGCAATCCAAGAAAGTAACGCCGCTAGATGACACAGTTGTACAGACTTGAAGAGCAGTTGGGTTCCGGTGAACATACTCGGAG
>NZ_JBFRVD010001360.1:0-304 GCF_041474985.1 Vibrio sp. 10N.222.49.C9
GTATCGAGATGCCAATGATAAGGCGATTGCTGAGTTGACTGAGCAGTTGGCGAGTGGCACTAAAAAGCATGAGGCCTTAGAGCGTCGTGTAACGAATATGAATCGCACGTTAAGTAGTCTTGAGGAGCGATTATTTGCAGAGCTAGAGAAGCAGCTGAGTGATGTTTCTCATTCGATAGCGCCACCAGCACAAAAAAACAAAACGGGTACTTCAGGGGCGACTACAGCCAGTTCTGAGAGTGCGGAAGTGTCAGTGGCATCATCTGTTCCAGAGGTGACACGTTTGGGGCCGTTATTCTTGAAG
>NZ_JBFRVD010001361.1:0-427 GCF_041474985.1 Vibrio sp. 10N.222.49.C9
CTGATAAGCAACTGGATCAATTGGTTGGCTACGTCGAGCTCCTCAACAAATGGAACAAGGCCTACAACCTAACCTCGGTTCGTAATCCTAGCGACATGCTAGTGAAGCACATTATGGACAGCATTGTGGTCTCACCGCACCTTGATGGGAAGCGGTTTATCGATGTAGGTACAGGGCCTGGATTGCCGGGTATTCCATTGTCAATTATGAATCCTGACTGTGAATTTTTCTTGCTTGATAGCTTAGGCAAGCGTATACGTTTTATTAAACAAGTTGTACATGAGCTCAAGATTGAGAACGTGACACCGGTTTTAAGCCGTGTAGAGGAATTCCAACCTGAGGTTAAGTTTGATGCGGTATTGAGCCGAGCATTTGCTTCTATGACCGATATGGTAAATTGGTGTCGCCACTTGCCAAAAGAAGGTAC
>NZ_JBFRVD010001362.1:0-481 GCF_041474985.1 Vibrio sp. 10N.222.49.C9
CTGTTTGATTCTGTTGGCCTGCAAGATGGCGATATCGCCGTTGAACTCAATGGCGCGGATCTTACGGAGCCGTCAGCGATGGGCGAGATTTGGAAGTCTTTGGGCGATTTAAGTGAGATTAACCTCACCGTTGAGCGAGATGGTCAACGCTACGATATTTATTTACAACTATAGTTTGGTAACAGCATTGTTATCGACTAGGAAGCATAGGCCTGTCTAATAGAGCCATGCTCGGCATGGAATGCCATTGATTTTTTTGGGAGTATGAAGTGAAAAGTTGGTTTAGCAAGAGCGCATGGTTGTTGATGGGAAGTTTGGTGTGTGCGCCAGCCTTCAGCGCCAATGAATTTAGCGCCAGCTTCAAGGGAACGGACATCGGCGAATTTATTAATATCGTCGGACGTAACTTAGAGAAAACCATCATTGTTGACCCTACGGTTAGGGGCAAGATCGATGTACGTAGCTACGATGTGCTTAACGA
>NZ_JBFRVD010001363.1:0-366 GCF_041474985.1 Vibrio sp. 10N.222.49.C9
GCAAGATTTAGAAAGTCGAGAGTCAATGTCATGTCACACCCTGATATCTTTATGATTTGTTTGTATTTTAGTGGTATTTGTTACTCGATGACGCCCTTTATGCGCCATCAATCGAATAACTTAGTTGGTTTGATACAGTTCGACTTCCTGCGCCGACATCTGATATACCGTCTCAACATTGCTTGCGCCGTCGCTGTAGTTCACATTTGCTTTTGCAGCTTCATTAAACAGCTCGCCTTCTACCCAAACTGGTGTTTGCAAACTAACTAACTCAATGCCTTCCGGGTATTCAACCAATACAATCTGATTAGGTGGTGGCGGTGGCGTATGAATACACGCACCTGCAGTAGGCACTAAGAAGAACTT
>NZ_JBFRVD010001364.1:0-368 GCF_041474985.1 Vibrio sp. 10N.222.49.C9
AGTTATTTGATGAAAGAAAAGTATCCCGTATTTCGAACCAGTAGTGCACTCTTAGCTGTACTACTGGTTTTGCCAATTTTAGCCATTTTTTACACCAGTATCGGTGGTGATAACGACTTGTTCGCACACCTTTTTGATACGGTGTTGCCCACCTACGTCTCAAATACCTTCTGGTTGGTATTTGGAGTGATGTTACTGTCTCTTCTAATTGGTATTCCAAGCGCTTGGCTAATGGCCATGTGTCGCCTTCCATCAGAAAAAGTGTTGCAGTGGGCAATGGTACTGCCTCTGGCTATGCCTGGTTATATCGTCGGTTACGTGTTTACGGATTGGTTTGATTTTGCCGGTCCTTTACAGGTTTTCTTGCG
>NZ_JBFRVD010001365.1:0-274 GCF_041474985.1 Vibrio sp. 10N.222.49.C9
GACCCTTGGTGTTGAATACAAGATTGTAGAAGAAGACACCTACTCTATCGTTCAGGACAAGATCCCTGAAGGCAAAACGACCTGCTCTCTTTGCTCACGTCTGCGTCGCGGTATCTTATATCGTACAGCCAAAGAGCTTGGCGCAACCAAGATTGCCCTTGGCCATCACCGCGATGACATCATAGAAACACTGTTCTTGAACATGTTTCATGGCGGTAGAATGAAAGCTATGCCACCAAAGTTGGTTTCAGACAACGGCGAACACGTTGTGATC
>NZ_JBFRVD010001366.1:0-311 GCF_041474985.1 Vibrio sp. 10N.222.49.C9
AATATTTGGTGATAGAGCATGGGGATGGCTAGGGCATACCATTGATATTCTTGCCGTTTTGGCAACCCTATTTGGACTTGCAACCTCACTAGGCCTTGGCGCGCAGCAAGCGACCAGTGGCTTCAACCATGTATTTGGTCTTGAGGGCGACATTGGCACTCAATTGATCATCATTACTTTAGTGACCTTTATTGCGTCATTATCGGTAATGCGTGGCATTGACGGCGGTGTTAAGGTCCTAAGTAATATCAACATGATCGCAGCGTTTATACTGCTGGTGTTTGTCACCATTGTTGGTTGGAATAGTGTAT
>NZ_JBFRVD010001367.1:0-383 GCF_041474985.1 Vibrio sp. 10N.222.49.C9
CCATTCTGGCCGGATCTAATGATTCCACCATCAGTGGAGATCGCGCTGCGAGTTATTTAGCCTGTATTGACGTCGAAGGTATTGATGCTGAATTTGATGGTAGTCAGGTTCCTGCACTATGTAATGATCAGCCTGTAACCAATACTAAGTTTAAGCTGGATCGCGCTTTTGAATATTCCATTCTTAGTCCAGTCGAGACTCAGGAAGAAGATGAAGACGCTTCATGGGATGACGTCATTGACTTTGGTGGATTGTGGACTTGCCTAGCGGCAGGCACATGTTCTGAAAATAGCTTAACGAAATTTGAAATTGTTGAGTTTGACGATAGTGATGAGCAGGACGGCTCTAACATCAAACGCGATACATTATCGGGCAGCTATGAC
>NZ_JBFRVD010001368.1:0-293 GCF_041474985.1 Vibrio sp. 10N.222.49.C9
GCTTTAATGCTTGGGGCGGCTTAGTCGATGGACTCTATTTCCCTTGGGACAAAGACGATCAGATCGCTCAAAAAGTTTGTGAAATCCTAGGCGACGATAGCTACCGAGCGCCACTCATTCTTGAAGGTGGCTCAATCCACATTGATGGCGAAGGTACTGTTTATACGACAGCAGAATGCCTACTTCATCCAAGTCGGAATCCAGACTTAACAAAAGATGAAATCGAGAAACTACTTTGCGACTACTTAGGTGCAGAAAAAGTTATCTGGATCCCAAACGGTCTTTTCAATGAC
>NZ_JBFRVD010001369.1:0-361 GCF_041474985.1 Vibrio sp. 10N.222.49.C9
ATTAACAATTTCATATACGTTGTTCATTTTCTATCCTTTAGAACCAATATTAAACTTAGGAAATTAAACCATAAGCTTTGGCAAACATACAGTGTGTAGATCAAGCTCTGAAGACTGCTGCCTGCTTTTTCTGCATTGAGAGCAAAACAAACATTAATTCATATGCTTGCTATCGCAACCTAGTCAATACTTGCATACAATCTTACTAAATGAAACATGAAGATGGATCCTAAGAATGTTATTGCAATTATCCCCTCTAGAAGCTCGTATTATTGGCTGCCTTATCGAAAAAGAAGTTACGACCCCAGACTACTATCCTTTGAGCCTAAACAGTTTAACCACGGCGTGTAATCAAAAGAGC
>NZ_JBFRVD010001370.1:0-410 GCF_041474985.1 Vibrio sp. 10N.222.49.C9
GTTTACTTGGTCGCGATAACCCGAGTTCCAGTCAACTGTCGTTAGGTAACCTTTGATTTGATCGGCACTTTGCCCGGTAGCATAGAGCCCGCCAACGTACGAACCCATACTAGTGCCGGTGATGATATCAACAGGAATTCGCATCTCTTCAAGGGCTTTAAGCACCCCTATGTGAGCAGCACCTTTTGCCCCGCCACCAGCGAGCACTACGCCAATGGTAGGTCTGGAATTTGATTTAACTTGTTTAGACTCTGCTGTGGATGCAGATTGCGCCTGTACAGTAAAAGCAAAAACTGCACATATGCCGACAAGGAATGTGTTACGAAGCAATTGATATTCCTATAAATCCGTTTACTAGAATACCTTTAAATCTAACACACTTTGTGACAAATCATTGGCCCTACCAAGGT
>NZ_JBFRVD010001371.1:0-251 GCF_041474985.1 Vibrio sp. 10N.222.49.C9
CTGTAGAGCTCGGTTCAGGTTGAAAAACGAGCTGATTTTACGGATCTAGGCGAAAGTGCAAACTACCGTTTGATGGACGGCTTCCTACATAAGAAACATCTAGGCTAGATTTAAATCGGTTGAATTATGTCGCAAGAGGTTTCGTATCATTGCAGAATTAATGGGAGTTTTGTTCGTTAATTTTTTGGCCTGAATTTCTTTGAATTCACTATGCAAGAGAATTTACATGTTTTTAGTTGTAAGTCACTCTG
>NZ_JBFRVD010001372.1:0-332 GCF_041474985.1 Vibrio sp. 10N.222.49.C9
CCAAAGGTACTGTCAGCCAGACAATCAACGGCTCTTTCACTGAGTTAAACAAGAACACAGTGATCAAGAACATGAACAGGTAGCCCATTGGCATACTTGAGAACAACGACCCTTTTGCGTCATTTGAAGACTCATATTCGCCCCCCCACTCTAAGCTGTAGCCTGGTGGAAGTTCAATAGCTTCAACCTTGGATTGAATACGCGCCTGCAAAGTCGCCGCTGTTTCTTCACCCAATATATCGGGGTCAGCAAACACGGTTAGCATACGTTTTCTGTTCTTACGAACAATCAACGGGTCTTCCCAACGCACTTCATTACCTAAAGTGATCTGC
>NZ_JBFRVD010001373.1:0-749 GCF_041474985.1 Vibrio sp. 10N.222.49.C9
GTATTGATCCGCTTCAGGGTGGCTTGATAGCGCCCACTGGTACATCTTAGAGTCGGTAAGAATGTTGTCGAAGTTTGCACCGCGAGGCATTTGACGCAGCTCGGAGCGGGCATTCTTAGAGATCTTAGTAGTGATAGCTTTGTTTTGTACTTCAAATACAAGATTGCCATCTTTATCTAAGTGGAAGAAATCTTCGTGAGAGTAACTTAGCATTGCAACGCCTTCAATCTCATCGACTTTGCCATCTTCATTGATGTCTGAAGGGATAGTGATCTTCCAGTTACGCATATCGAATTTGTCTGCAGGAACAGGGTACGAAACTCCGTTGTTGGCTACATCAGCAGCAGCCGGTAGAGCAAGTAAGAGTGAACCCGCAAGAACAAGAGTTTGTTTCATTATGTAATTCCTTGTATGTATTATTGTCGTACATAATAGGTGTGCTAATTACGAAGAAAAGAACATAAGCTACGATGTGCATGATTGATCACATTTTGAAACATAATCACTAGATCCAGCTCAAAAAATTGAGCTGATGATTGCGATGAGTAACCAATTAATTGGATGGATAGGCGAGTTGTATTTGAGGGTGGTACTTTGCTATATCTTGAAAAAGAGTCACTGTTCTCAGTTTGGAGAGGATGTGTATTGAGGTTTTCAAATAACTGACTCTATTTAAGGCTTTGAAAAATAATGTTTTATCTGATGCTTGCCAAATAAAAACAGCACTCAGGTTGCGTGCTGTTCAGATT
>NZ_JBFRVD010001374.1:0-292 GCF_041474985.1 Vibrio sp. 10N.222.49.C9
CATGTATAGGGTAAGATCGGGTTTAAAATCACCTAAGCTAATCTGCTTCAATGACTGCATTGTTTCTGCTGGGATCTGTCGGCCGCCACCTTGGTATGCCTGAGATGAAAGGTCATGACGATCGCCCACCACCCAATTACCTGAGCTCAATGCAGGCTTGATGACAGTTTCTACCAACTGTACTCGTGCGCCATACATAAGAAGTAATTCGGTGATATCTTGGATCTCTTCTGCTTCATGCTCTTCTTTGACCAAAGCACGCATTTTTTCCGCTAAAGGAGTACCACCAGGT
>NZ_JBFRVD010001375.1:0-330 GCF_041474985.1 Vibrio sp. 10N.222.49.C9
CCTCTTCCTCGTAACCGTGCTGACTTGAAATTTGTCTTCTCTGAGGGCGTTTCAGCCAAGATCCAACAGATTAACTTCATCGGTAATACCGTCTATTCAGACAGTGATCTTCTATCGCGCTTTAACCTAAATGTTAACGTGCCATGGTGGAACTTCATGGCTGATGATAAATACCAGAAGCAAGTGCTTGCCGGTGATCTGGAAGCGCTGAAGTCTTACTATCTGGATCAGGGCTACCTCAAGTTTAAGGTCGACTCTAGCCAGGTTGCTATCTCGCCGGATAAGAAAGGAGTATACATCACTCTATTTTTAGATGAGGGTGAGCAGTAC
>NZ_JBFRVD010001376.1:0-305 GCF_041474985.1 Vibrio sp. 10N.222.49.C9
TCTACAGACAGTAGCGTTTTTGAAGAGCAAATTATTCATACTCCGCTTATGGAACTATTGATGAAACGAATCAGTGAAGTGATAACTCACTCACATTCTCACCCTCCCCTAGATCGATCCTAGTCACACATTCTCAATCTACCCCTCGCTAATCAGTTCATGTTGGTTATTATTCTCATCGATACGTATCGATGAGTTTAAAATCGACAATAGCGATAACACAGAAGGTCGCAAAACATGAAGAAAAGTACCCTAATTAATTCCGAGATTTCATATCTAGTTTCCACTCTTGGCCACACAGATGA
>NZ_JBFRVD010001377.1:0-246 GCF_041474985.1 Vibrio sp. 10N.222.49.C9
CTTTGATGTGACCTTTGGCGGAGGCAGTAACGCTTCTTCAGGTTGGAAGTTCTACGACTACACCATGCACTCTCGCTTTGCTAAGAGCGGACAATGGTGGTCCTCAACAATGACCAACTACGAAAACGCTGAATTGGACTCATGGATCGAGGAGCTGAGCACTACCATTGACCCTGAAAAGCAGCGTGAAATCTCCTCGCATATTGAACGCATCTACGCTGAGAATGCAATTCAGGTACCGCTTTA
>NZ_JBFRVD010001378.1:0-330 GCF_041474985.1 Vibrio sp. 10N.222.49.C9
GGTAGTATTTCGTGAAATGGTTTAGTGTGCTGATAGCGGGTGTAGTACTGATGATGTCCGGCTGTTCAAGCATCGGCGGTCAAAGTCAACAATGGGCGCCACCACCAATGGCCGTTCCTCTACAGCCTTCAATCCAACAAGAAGTACAGATTGCGCGCACAACGCAACTGCTACTGCGCAATGATATTAATGATCAAGAAAGAGCAGATCTGCATTTTCAGCGTGGTGTTTACTACGATAGCCTAGGGCTTCGAGAGTTGGCACGTTACGACTTCAATCAAAGCTTATCTATTAATCCGGCTCAACCGGATATCTTCAACCTGCTGGGCG
>NZ_JBFRVD010001379.1:0-349 GCF_041474985.1 Vibrio sp. 10N.222.49.C9
AGATATTCTACACCGCGTAGCAAGTTAATCCGCTTAAGGCACGAGTCGGGTCGGATTGTTACTGGTACACGCTCTGAGTTGATAGAGGTTATAGGTTGTAGTCAGTCGGCTTTGTCGGCTTTGCTCAATGGTAATAACAAGTCTGCGTATGGTTATACCTTGGTAGGATGCTAGTTTTGTGTTGATAGAGATTTTGGTTTCATCCCTTAGGTTCGCGTTGCGCCGTCAAAGGTTGGGGTTTTTGCAGTGTATTGGTGGTGCGCTTCTTGGTCGACTAGCTTTTGGTGGGGCGCCATCAGGTGCTCTTTACTCTGCGGTGAACCCTTGGGAGCGAAGGCCGCTTCGTTGG
>NZ_JBFRVD010001380.1:0-462 GCF_041474985.1 Vibrio sp. 10N.222.49.C9
AAAATACTGACTCATCATATCTCCTTATGAGCAGGCATCTATAGAGTCGATGCCTTAGGATCAGAAAACTGTGGCCATTGTTCCCATACGGGAGTCACTCCGGACGGGAGCCACAAATTCTTCCCTAATTCCATCCAAGGCGATGGATAATGAAAATCGGAACCTTGGGAAGCTAATAGATTGTATTGTATAGCATAATCAGCCAAGTTGCGTCGCTCTTGTTGACTTTGTTGAGGTTGAGAAACCTCCATTGCATCCCCGCCCGCCTCAGAAAATGCCGATAACAATCGTTTTTGCCATTTTGCAGTGAGATCATAACGGCCAGGATGAGCTAACACGGCCAAACCTCCAGCAGCATGAATGGCATTGACCGCATCTGTCATTGAACACCAAATAGGAGGCACATACCCCGGCTTGTCTCGGGTTAAAAAGCGTTTGAATACTTGATGCATGTTCTTCGCA
>NZ_JBFRVD010001381.1:0-344 GCF_041474985.1 Vibrio sp. 10N.222.49.C9
CTCACCATCAGATTCGATGATCAATTTAAGGCGGTTTGTCACTTTGGGTAGGTTAAACTTGGCATCGATCCTGGTATTGTATTTGAAGCCGTCATCTTCAAACTGAGTAAAATCATTTTTCCAGCGTACAGAGGTGCCCGCTCTAGCATCCTCAGTTACACGCTCATCAGCAAAGAAATCATCAAACCAAACAGCAGGTTGGCAAAACTTGGTGTTCAGATAGTGATAAGCTCTGGAGATGGCTCTATCGTCCTCGGGTTTGCTCAAGCACTTCTCTTCAGTATCTTCAGCCCAAGAGGGGGCGGATAATCCTGTGAGTAGGAATGTGATGAAAATGGCTCTAC
>NZ_JBFRVD010001382.1:0-392 GCF_041474985.1 Vibrio sp. 10N.222.49.C9
CCAACTGTTTTTATTGACTTATATTTTTGGCACGTTCTGTGTATTACCCATATAGGGAAAGTGATATCGGTAATGCACAAAGGAACATTGCTATGAACGTATTAGATGCCAATCAGCTAAAACAAAAACTAAAAACCAGCCAAAGCCCTCTGGGGAAAAAGCTCTTCTCACTGGCCAAAGCCATACGTGTTTGCGATATCCGCTATCCAATGCTGCTAAATAAATTCCTATATACCTCGTACGTTGGCTTTAGAAACGGCGTTAACTTCATCCTTCGCGTACTGGTTGAAACACCCGCTTTTCGTGGTCGCTGTCAACGCTCCGGTAAGGCTCTGTATTTGTACGGAGGAGTGCCTTTTGTATCAGGGCCACTTTCTATCACCCTTGGAGAC
>NZ_JBFRVD010001383.1:0-363 GCF_041474985.1 Vibrio sp. 10N.222.49.C9
CTCAATAGACAGCCCTGCACTTGAGAACAAGCACAGGGCATACAACTACCCCATAGATGGGTCGACTAAGGCGCAATTTCAAGTGTTTGAATAGGGAAATTTAGCGTCTTAAGTTGAGGCATTAGCTGTTTCGCATCCCCGACAACAATAATTTGATAATCGGCTGGATCAAACCACTTACTCGCCATTTCGTTGAGCGTCTCTTTTGATACGTCAGCAACAATATTATTGCGCACAGCGAGATAGTCATGATCTAAGTTGTAGGTCAGTATTGAGCTTAACAAATAGGCTTTTTGCCCCGGCGTTTCATACTTGAGCGCATCTTGTTGCCCAACTGCTAATCGCATGAATTCAATTTCTTTA
>NZ_JBFRVD010001384.1:0-282 GCF_041474985.1 Vibrio sp. 10N.222.49.C9
GTATATGTCTTATTGACTTGGATCCCCAGGGCTCTTTGCGTTTGTTTTTGAATCCTCAAATCAGTATCAGCGAGCATGATAATATCTACTCTGCCGTTGATATTATGCTGGACAATGTGCCAGATGAAGACGAGGTAGACTTGGAGTTCTTGCGTAAGAACGTATTGCTTCCTACTCAGTATCCAAACTTGAAGACCATTTCAGCTTTCCCTGAAGATGCAATGTTTAACGCGGAAGCGTGGCAATCTCTTTCTCAGGACCAGTCTTTAGATATCGTTAAAC
>NZ_JBFRVD010001385.1:0-274 GCF_041474985.1 Vibrio sp. 10N.222.49.C9
ATCCAGTACAACGCGATCCCGATAAGGGTCAGCGCATGATAAAATCCTTCCATTTCTCTCAGTTAATAATCAATCACTTATAGTTGTAGTGTATACGCAAAAAGGCACTTTGTACGTCTTTTGCGAAAGAGTGTCGTAATGGGCGTAAAATTAAGCTGAGTTATTGCTGAGGGGTAATCGGAGTGTGAATAAAGTGTATGAAAAACCAAAGCTTTAGTGGTATCGGAGCGGCAATAGTGACAAAGGTAGGATTCACTCAGCACTCACTATATAC
>NZ_JBFRVD010001386.1:0-302 GCF_041474985.1 Vibrio sp. 10N.222.49.C9
ACATTACGCTTCGACTTGAAGATCAACAGATGCTCGCGGGCAGCATCATCACCCAAAACAACAACCTTGGAATCAAAATCAAATGAACAACGAAAAAGACAACAGCGAACTCAACATCGAAGACGACCTAAACTTCTCCGATGAGAAATTACCAGACAACTCTCTTTCTACTGATGTTGATTTGAACCTAAGCGGACTCGACACCGCAGGCAACGCCAAATCGTCCATTCAGCCCAACGACGACATCATCTTTCTTGAAATGTCGATCGAAGTAGACTGTAAGAAAATCAACCTAACTGAAC
>NZ_JBFRVD010001387.1:0-391 GCF_041474985.1 Vibrio sp. 10N.222.49.C9
ATACTGAAGCGCATCGAGGCTGAAAACCTGAATCTGGACAGCATGGTTGACGCTAAATAGATTAGGTATTTATCACCAGCAGGCACCCTAAAGTAAATAAGATGCCTGTAGGCAACGCTTACACAATTACAAAGTTAGTAAGCGCACTTATCCCTTCTCCTTATCTCCACTCTCTTTGTTTATTGCCTTAGCAATGTCATTTACGGCTTCAACTAGGTTGATAGGCATTGGAAATACAATTGTCGATGTTTTATCCGTAGTGATCTCTGTGAGCGTCTGCATATAGCGAAGCTGTAAGGCATTTGGAGCTTGATTAAGCATCTCGGCGGCTTCTTTAAGCTTAGTAGATGCCTCTAACTCACCGGTAGCATGAATGACTTTTGCACGACGA
>NZ_JBFRVD010001388.1:0-263 GCF_041474985.1 Vibrio sp. 10N.222.49.C9
AATAACATCAGTGCAGGGAGTACCGCATCGCGTGTCGGTAATGCCTTTAATACTTTACCGTTGATTTCAACATCACTGCCCAATAAGAAACCGCCATTCGCTTCAAAGCCAGCGATGCGAGTAAAGTCTTCAGACAAAGCATCAAACTCAGCAATCACATACGGCGAACCAATTTTAGTTGTAGAGACCGCTTTAAATGCGCTAGATTGCTCAATGATAGTGTTGCAACTCACAGGAATCGCTAAGGCGTCAATGCCCATCTC
>NZ_JBFRVD010001389.1:0-470 GCF_041474985.1 Vibrio sp. 10N.222.49.C9
ATACGTACTAGCCCAGAAGTATATTTTTGATCCAAACAGCAACTCACTTGTCGATCAATCAGATGACGATAGTTTAGTGCGACTTGGTAGTAATGAAAGTCGAATCCTCACCCTACTTTGCGAACATCCAAATGAGGTGGTTACTCGTGACCAACTGCATGAATTTGTTTGGAGAGATCAAGGTTTTCAAGTTGATGATTCTAGCCTAACTCAGGCAATTTCTACGCTTAGAAAAATGCTAAAGGATTCCACCAAATCTCCACAGTTTGTAAAGACTGTGCCGAAGCGTGGCTATCAATTGATTTCGTCTGTCGAGCGCGAAACCCCGACTCCTCAAACCGAGGAAAAAGCCGCTACTCCTGCAGCAGAGCCGGCTCTTGCTTCGATCACTACATCGCAGCTAAAAGAATCTAAAGCCGAGCAAAACACCAAGAAACAAGCGTTCTGGTCAAATTGGGATACAAACACCC
>NZ_JBFRVD010001390.1:0-273 GCF_041474985.1 Vibrio sp. 10N.222.49.C9
GGTAGTTGTATGCTGGATTTGTTCTGTCAAATTGATACTTACCACTTGTTTCAAGGGTCAACCCCGGTACGTGATGAGATGATACATGCTGCAAGAAACTTGCCGGCAAATGTTTCTCATCATGAAATCCTACTAAACTAAAGGTCTGGTGGTCGCGAACATCAGGGTCAGTTGCGATAAATTGCCCTTCAACAAACTTATGATGACCTTGAGCTGATTTGTCGTTTGCATTCGCTTCTGTAGCCGTAATTTGATCTGCCACAGTAATAATTG
>NZ_JBFRVD010001391.1:0-361 GCF_041474985.1 Vibrio sp. 10N.222.49.C9
TTTCAGATGCGTTAAATAGGAAGTTTGCTTCATGCGTAAAACAGATAAGAAGATCGAAAATAGAATTAGAAGCGTGTTAACCGAAGTTTGTGAAGATACGTTGAAAGGCTATGATGGTTTTCTTTGGGTAACTCATACGGTCAATTACTCTTCTTTTCCCCAGAGCTTAAAAATCGTCTGTGTATTCGACACAAATCAAGATAGAGCAAACTTTTTAGCAGGAGAAGGGCAACTGAATGTCTCAACAACCATTCAAAAGGCGTTTGATCAGGTTGGGATCCAACTAAAGAACGTAGATAAGCAAATCAGTTACGAACACAAGTAAATTGCGATTGCGGTCGGCAAGGTAAAGTTAATTAGG
>NZ_JBFRVD010001392.1:0-722 GCF_041474985.1 Vibrio sp. 10N.222.49.C9
CAATGTGATCACAAAAAACGGTTACCACATCACCAACAGCGCCACCAAGGGCAAATTGAACTTTGTGACCTACTTCCTGCACAACCCAAAGTACGAAGACGGGATAAATGAACCCTTCAACTCCGCTGACTCCATCATCAAAGCATTCGACATCAATGTAACCCAAGTAGCACTCTGCAAAGGCCGGATTCACTACTCACAGGATTTTTTAAGCTTCTTGTACCGACCTGTATTGAAAGTAATAAACTATGAGACAGCCACACACTCAATCACACGCCTGTTTGAAAAAAGCAAAAACCTTAATCTACCCATCGACAAAAACAGCGTAATGAATACCATCGAAGCCATACGGTTTACTCAGATCATCAAGCAACACGGCCTTGCCGACTTTCATCACCCAGATGAAATAACCCACTATGTATCAGGCTGGCTACTCTCTCACACCTATAAGCGTCGATTTGATAACATCAAGAATGACATTTACCTAAGCACCGGTATTAGAATCAAGACCGCTATTAACGCCTACCCTATCGGCCTACACGACACTAAATTGCACGAACATATTGAGACTTGGAAACCTCTAAAAGAACGCACCAATCCACCCCGCATTACCCAATCTGTTTACATTAGAAAAGCCACATACTGTTACTACACGCTAGAAACAGACATCACATTAAGAGAGCAATCAATTACTCTCTTTCGCTGGTGGACACGCACCAACA
>NZ_JBFRVD010001393.1:0-502 GCF_041474985.1 Vibrio sp. 10N.222.49.C9
GATCTTGGGTGCGTGGAGTCTGCTTTATATTGTAGTGATTAATATTAGGGAATTACCGGGTTTTTATGAAGGCTCTAACTTGAAGATTGTTCGTGACACTCCTAGTTTTGAGATACAGACAAACTCACTCAAGGTGTACATATGAGCCAACTGACTCCATATTTATTTTTCTCAGGGAAATGCGAACAGGCCCTAGCTTTTTATTGTGATGTATTCTCTGGTGAGGTTGTTTCACAGCAACTCTTCTCTGACGCTCCCCAGGTTATAGAGGGCGCCGAGCCTCATTGGGTTATGCATGCCGAGTTTAAATGCCCTCACTTCTCACTGATGATGTCAGACGGCCTGAAAAGCACAGAGAGAGACGGACCTATTGCCCTATCTATAATGCTTGACGATATGAGCCAACAGGCTGAGATATTTAATGCATTGGCGGAAGAAGGGCAGGTGATTATGCCTCTAACCGATATGTTTTGGGGGGCACACTTTGGGCAGCTCGTTGATA
>NZ_JBFRVD010001394.1:0-315 GCF_041474985.1 Vibrio sp. 10N.222.49.C9
TAATAGGCAATTTCATTCATGGCGTTGAACGATAAAAATTTAATCTGGGTCGATCTTGAAATGACAGGGTTGGATCCAGAAACACATAAAGTCATCGAAATCGCATCTATCGTTACAGATAGCGAATTGAACATTTTGGCTGAAGGGCCTGTTATTGCCATTCACCAACCAGAATCCGAGCTGGCTAAGATGGACGATTGGTGCACCAACACCCATACCAATAGTGGTTTGGTAGAGAGGGTTCAAAACAGCGACATCGATGAAGATAAAGCCGTTGCTCTGACGATAGAGTTCCTTGAAAAGTGGGTACCGAAG
>NZ_JBFRVD010001395.1:0-458 GCF_041474985.1 Vibrio sp. 10N.222.49.C9
AGAGCCAACAGAGCAAGAGTCTCCAGCAGGCTAACAGCCCACTCCCAAACTCGTTTCGACTCCAGAGGTGTTAGATTTATCTAGCACTTCAATTTGTCGTTTTCCAAAGATATTCAAACAGGAATTTCATTGTGATTTCTCGATTGCCAAAATGGGTGGAAGTGGGTGCTTTCATTCTTGCTTTGGTAGCAGGCTTTGTTAACTCAATCGGCTTGCTTGGTTTTGAGCACCAGTCTGTTTCGCACTTATCGGGAACGGCGACACTGCTCGGTATCAGCGTTATCGACAGCTCCTTTGCTCATGTCTTGCACCTGTTGGGCGTGTTGATTTCCTTTATGCTCGGCTCATCCGTCGCCGGTTACTTGCTCCATGACTCTACGTTAAAGCTCGGCAGACACTATGACTCAGTGCTTTTTATTGAGTCTTTGCTGCTGTTCATCGCACTAGCGCTTCTTTCC
>NZ_JBFRVD010001396.1:0-413 GCF_041474985.1 Vibrio sp. 10N.222.49.C9
GGGAAGTTCCATGGGCTAATACAGACAAATACGCCACGACCGTGTCTCTCACACCATTGCAGATTACCATCAAAGCCTTGAATAGATTCAGGACCAAGATGAATCGCGTTGTCTGCGTAGTAGCGACAAAAATCCACCGCTTCGCGCACCTCATCAATGCTGTCATGAATGGTTTTGCCCGCTTCCATATGGCAAAGGGCTACTAGCTCTGCAAGATTCTCTTCTAGCTTATCCGCTAGATTTCTCAAACACTCAGCACGGCGAGCAACTGGTGCATATCTCCAGTGCTCAAGGCCTGACTGGGCTGTGGTAATAGCATCGGAAACATGATCAAGGTTCGCAAAACCGATCTTACCGACCGTTACACTACGATCAAAAGGCGCGACAATGCTTTCTTCCTTGATCATAGTTCC
>NZ_JBFRVD010001397.1:0-375 GCF_041474985.1 Vibrio sp. 10N.222.49.C9
ATTTGGGCTGGCTTTTTGGGATGTGATCTATGCGCCCATTGAAGGGGCCTTTCTCAATGCCTATCAGGTTGGTCCAAAGGATCTCTACACGCCTGAGTTTACTGAGAAACGTCAGCAACTCATTGATACTGGAAAAGAAGAATTACAGCGGTTAGGTTTTGCAGAGCTGGAAAGAGTCTATCAATGCAAGCAAGGACTCACTAACCCCTTTGTGCACTGGCCAATGTTTGATCTGGCGGTTCTGCAACATGCGAAGCGCTGCTTGAGCATGGAAGAATTGCTAGGGCTCTTTGAGGTCATACTGGGTGATATTCGCAGCTTTAGAACCGGCATGCCGGATCTCATCGCCTTTAAGGATAATGACTATCGCTGGAT
>NZ_JBFRVD010001398.1:0-232 GCF_041474985.1 Vibrio sp. 10N.222.49.C9
TGATAGATCATTCTCATCTGTGGTGAATTGAAGCCAAAGTATTGCTTCTGTGCCATTAGCGTTAACGAGTTATCGTCCGGCCTTGGCACTGAACCCATAGAGTTAGTTGATTGAGCTCGCTCTAAAGCCTTCACAGCAGGCACATAACACGCTTCATGGAATGTAGCGGCTTGCGCTCGTACCCTTCTATTTCCTGGAACAGCCGAATCAACTAGCCTAGACAGGTAACTTA
>NZ_JBFRVD010001399.1:0-263 GCF_041474985.1 Vibrio sp. 10N.222.49.C9
CTCGTTGCGTAATCAATGTTGCATGTATCCAAAGCATTTGGATATTCGACAAGACAACACGAGGGATACGTTATGTTCACACAACTCGCAACAAAAGCAGTTTGGTTGGTCGGTTTACTGGCGCTAAGTTTTAATATCTATGCTGGCCATCACGGCATGAAAAAAGACATTGTTGATGTGGCGGCAAGCAATGACGATTTTTCAACGCTAGTCGCGGCGGTTCAGGCAGCAGGACTGGTTGATACGCTGAAAGGCGAAGGCCC
>NZ_JBFRVD010001400.1:0-371 GCF_041474985.1 Vibrio sp. 10N.222.49.C9
ATCTGATGCTGAATTGCTCTCTTTGAGTCAAGAGTCTCGATTGCTAGAAGCGAAAATCAATCAGGCGAAACTGTCGAACGAGTTAAGAGAGTTGACCGGTTCAAGTCAACGTAAGGTATTGCCGGCCGAGTTGGGTGGTCTAGTGTTCAATTCCCCGCGTAACCCTGGTGTTGAGTCTGGGATGATGCCACCACAGCATCCAGTCCAAGCGATACCAGCTGCTCCGTCTGTTGTCGATGTTAAGCAAGAGCCAAAGCAAGAGCAGAAGGACGATAAGTTAACTACTGAAGAGATCGAGTCTTTGTTCGCGCACTTAAAGGTAACTTCGGTCACATCACGTAATGGTTCTAGTGTTGGGTGGATTCAGCGAG
>NZ_JBFRVD010001401.1:0-246 GCF_041474985.1 Vibrio sp. 10N.222.49.C9
CTGTGATTACGCGAGAGTAGCCATCGATAACCGTAATGGTGCTACCAAAGATGCAGAAGAAGGCAATCACCGCCACAAGGTAGCGAGACCACTCACCGATAGTTGCCGCATAAAGGTTGATTAACTGGTGCGAGAAACCCACGCCCGACGCCTGAAGCTGCACACCAGAACCGTGAAGCATTAGCGCGCCTAGAGCCACAAACACCATAGCCAATACAGCAGTGCCAATGTAACCAACGTTAAAAT
>NZ_JBFRVD010001402.1:0-243 GCF_041474985.1 Vibrio sp. 10N.222.49.C9
AACAATAGATCGCCCAGAAGCGGAATCATGCCCAATGCTGTGGTCAATGCCCCCATAGAAATCGCCATGGTACGGTTCATGGTAGCTTCTTTTATCGCATCAGAGAGTTCAAGGCCGTTGCGCCTTTCAAGCTCAATTTGGTCCATCAATACAATGCCGTTTTTAATGATCATACTGGTCAAAGTAATTGCGCCTATTAGAGCCATAAATCCAAATGGCTTATCCAGTAACAGTAGTGAGCTG
>NZ_JBFRVD010001403.1:0-274 GCF_041474985.1 Vibrio sp. 10N.222.49.C9
GTCTCCAGCAAGTTCTGATGCAGGTGTCGCGCTGTGCGTTTTAGGCAGCTCAACATCCACGCCCTGTGTGACAAACGGCGAGGTCACCATAAAGATAATCAGCAACACCAGCATGACATCAATGTAAGGAACTACGTTGATTTCTGCGGTGAGTTTGCGTTTTTTAGGTTGATAACCCGCCATTGATTAGTTCCTTTCGCTCATCGCTTGACGGTGCAAGATAGCGTGGAACTCTTCAGAGAAGGTGGCGTATGAGTGCTCAAGCTTGCCAACG
>NZ_JBFRVD010001404.1:0-281 GCF_041474985.1 Vibrio sp. 10N.222.49.C9
AGGACCACGCTTAATTCGACCATCTCGCACTGCTTCATCCAACGCTGTTGGTACTGTTGCAGCCGAAGTATTGCCGTGACGATCAAGGGTCACTACCACCTGATCCATAGACATGGACAGTTTCTTTGCTGTTGCGGTAATAATTCTTAGGTTTGCTTGGTGTGGCACTAACCAATCCAAGTCTTCTTTACTCATGTCGTTGGCTTTTAGCGTATCGGTAACCAAACGAGAGAGTTGGGTTACCGCCACCTTGAATACTTCATTGCCCGTCATGTGTAGCC
>NZ_JBFRVD010001405.1:0-282 GCF_041474985.1 Vibrio sp. 10N.222.49.C9
GTTGTGATAGTGATAAAGTGAAGGCAGAACTTGACCATGCAGGGCATAAAATAGGTGATGCTGCTCATGAGGTTGGTCATAAGATTCATGATGAGGTTGAACGAGCTCAAGGTAAATTAACTCAGAATGCAGAGAAGGAAAGCCTACGTCAGCTTGGTCTTGATGAAGCTGATATCGATTATGTGATTGCACATAACCCTGATGATGCAATGGCGGTTGCTAAGCACACAAACGATGAGATTTTATATCAAACGAAGTATAACTTTGTCGACGCGAGTGGAC
>NZ_JBFRVD010001406.1:0-449 GCF_041474985.1 Vibrio sp. 10N.222.49.C9
AAATTGGGTTACAACCACCTTAGCTAAAGGTACGTTGCGTTCTGTTGCTGGGGACTGCTCTGTGGGCTGTTCTGCCCTAAGGGCGCCAGCTGCAAGCCAAGCGCCGAGGGCAACAACAAGAGTAAGCGAGATGATCCAAGGTCGTTGGGCAAAAAATTGCCCTGTCCTTCTTAACGGCATAACTAAATCCTTTTAATTATCAGTAGGCGACCTTGCCTAGCTGTTTATACGGCACAGCCTTTACAACTGACTACTGTACCGATTACTGCCGGGTATTTCTGAGGGTAGGATCACACGCTAAATGAGGCTCCACAACCGCAAGTGGTTGTTGCATTAGGGTTATTAATGAAGAAGCGTGCGCCTTCAAGTCCCTCTGTGTAATCTACTGTACCGCCAATTAAGTACTGCAAAGACATAGGGTCTACCACTAGAGTCACCTCGTCTTTCAC
>NZ_JBFRVD010001407.1:0-336 GCF_041474985.1 Vibrio sp. 10N.222.49.C9
ATCAAAAAGGAATGAACAATGTGTACAATAATTGCTCGCTTTTAAGTATGTACGCGAATGACGGATTTTTCCTGTTCAATTTTCATCACAGATCACAATAGGGCAAATCAGTCCTAAGCCGTCTTGGGATTAAATATTCGTTTTAGGTACGATATAATACATTACCTCTACAATACAGACACTATTTGTCGCTTTTTAGCGATATGATAGAGACTAGATCTTCAACTACTGATTCATAACAAATAAAGGTGAATACTGTGTATACACAAGGCGATTTCTGCCCGCATTGCGGAATACTTATCATGATGCCAACAGATTTGGAGCCAGTTTGCCTAC
>NZ_JBFRVD010001408.1:0-408 GCF_041474985.1 Vibrio sp. 10N.222.49.C9
AAACCAACTACCGTCAATCAGTTGTAGGCGCACCGACTTGCTCCCTTTTACAGGGGTAAGGTACTTGAGAGAACTGAGTTGTCCTGAGCGGAACGTTAGCTCAGATGCGGAAGGCAGACTTTGATTGGACGCCAATGAGAACAACGTCGCTAGAGCGAGCATCGTAAGGCCTAGAACAAAGTAGATACTAGATTTTCGAATATGCCCACCTACTCATAATTCACTCTTTATCAACAAAAGATCACTACTTCTTTTTCACCGCATAAGAGCCTTCAAGTAGCTCTGTGATAAACGGTGATGGTTGAAGATCGTAACTCACTATTGCCTCTTGTTTTGCACGAGTTAGAGCCACGTAAAACAAGCGGCGTTCTTCTGCAAATGGGAAAGATTCGTTACTTGATTTAAGTG
>NZ_JBFRVD010001409.1:0-277 GCF_041474985.1 Vibrio sp. 10N.222.49.C9
GGATAACACTGCAGCAAAAGTGGAAGACCTAACAGAAGAAAAAGTTAGTGCGGAAGTAGAAGAAAGTAGCATTGTTGAAAAGGTAGAAACTCAGGTAAAAGAAGAGTTTGATGCCTCAACAAAGAATCTAGACGCAACTCAACTTTATCTAGGCGAAATCGGCTTCTCCCCACTACTAACAGCAGAAGAAGAGGTTCTATACGCAAGACGAGCACTTCGCGGAGACGAAGCAGCGCGCAAGCGTATGATTGAAAGTAACTTGCGTCTGGTTGTTAAG
>NZ_JBFRVD010001410.1:0-467 GCF_041474985.1 Vibrio sp. 10N.222.49.C9
ATCGTTACTATCCTTTTCTACACAAGCATTGGAGCTGTCACCTTTACTTAACAATACCTATACTGGTGACTATAAAACCCTTAAAGAGAAGGGCGTAGTACGCGCATTAGTATCCGCTGACCTTGGTTTTTATTATGTCGAGGGTGGCAGGCCCAAAGGCATTATCGCCGAACAGCTTCATCACTTCGAAATGAACCTCAAGAAGGCGCACCCTTTTATGAGGGTTAAAATCATTCCAGTCGCCAGAGACGAACTGTTTGATGCTTTGAATGAGGGTTATGGTGATATTGCGGTAGCAAACCTTACCATTACAGAACGTCGAGAGAAGATCATCGACTTCAGTACCCCTATCCTAAAAGGGGTGAGTGAACTCTTGCTAACCAGTGACAAGGTTGAAGAAATCACCTCCTTCGAGCAAGCCAGCGGCATGGAGGTGTGGATACGCGCCAGTTCTAGCTACTTTGAAA
>NZ_JBFRVD010001411.1:0-243 GCF_041474985.1 Vibrio sp. 10N.222.49.C9
GGATTTGTGATGGCTTAGATGGCGCACTTGCCAGAAGGCAGGGGATCACTGATGCCGGTGGCTTTTTGGATATTAGTCTCGACTTTTTATTCTACTCCATGGTGCCGTTTGCCTTTGTACTCGCCAACCCAGAAGCGAACGCCATCGCAGGTGCATTCTTGATCTTCTCATTCATCGGCACGGGAAGTAGCTTTCTGGCGTTTGCTGTAATGGCAGGAAAGCGAGGCATAGATAACCCTGTGT
>NZ_JBFRVD010001412.1:0-369 GCF_041474985.1 Vibrio sp. 10N.222.49.C9
GAACTTGGTCGAATTGATGTTCGTCTAAAGATGGACGGTGATAAAGTCTCAGTTCAGTTGGTGCCATCGTCTGCGGTGGGTCGTGAGATGATTTCACAAACAATCGACAAGTTGCGTATTGAATTATCATCGGCTTACGGTGAAGTGAATGTGTCGCTAGGTGAGTCCTCTCACGATCAGTCAGGTGGTTCGCAATCGTCCTTAGAGGGTGAAGGCTTGTTCATGGCTGACTCATCATTGAGTGCCGGTGGGGAGCAATCTACACAGTCTAGTGAGAGTCAATCTCGCTCGTCATCACTTGGGACGGCATAGCGCTGTAGTATCTAAATGAAGTCCTCACTACCAAATTCAGTAATAAAAGTGAATGTC
>NZ_JBFRVD010001413.1:0-472 GCF_041474985.1 Vibrio sp. 10N.222.49.C9
ACGCAATATTCACCTCTGAACGAGACTGAGAAGGATGGGCAAATAACAACAATACCCTTTTGCTAGTCAATGGGGAGTCTTGACCGCTTGTTTGTTCACTCATTAGTAATCCTTTAAATTTCTTGCAGTTAGCCTGTTAAAACTAATAGTAAAACATCCGTTTCACAAGTGACTCGAACAAACAAAAACCACTTCCCTAACCGCATTTGCGCAACTCAAACCACCCTTCAAATTAACAAAGTTATTTCATCTGCCTTGCTAAAGGGTGATCTAATTCAAGCTATTGTTTTCATTTCAGGTTTAGGCTAGGTGGGTCTGGTTATCTTTGTTACTTGGCTTTGTTTAACAGTCAGTTAAGTCTAGTCAATCAACAAGGAATACTGTTTAAGTTAACTCATCATCTGCAAGGAGTCGCAGTGAAGTCTTTCTCGTCTATGTTGTGCGTGGCGCTAATTTCTCTTTTAGTCTCCCC
>NZ_JBFRVD010001414.1:0-256 GCF_041474985.1 Vibrio sp. 10N.222.49.C9
AATATAGAGATCCTGCTGAGACTCAAACAGATTTGTAACACCGGCATAGAACTTTTTAAGGCCTACCGCATCGCCATCAGCATCACCTTGCCAGTGTTCAAGCATGACCTGTACATCCCAGATCGCCCCACCATCACTTTCAAAGAATTTACCAAACTGGAACTCTCCGCCATTGCCTTCGTTACCTAGACGACCTGTCGAGTTACCTGTGAGTGCGCCATCAGTGGTAACTCGTCCCGCATCATCTGCAGCATAT
>NZ_JBFRVD010001415.1:0-423 GCF_041474985.1 Vibrio sp. 10N.222.49.C9
AATATCCGCAATTAGCACTCTTCTTTGTAAAACATACTAAGCTTTTAATAATCGAAGTGCACACCAGATGGCAGGCTAGTATATGGACAAGGCTTCAGGGACCGAAGCAGAGCAGCAAGTTTTCATCAACCCACCTTGCACAATTCCACCACCAAATGAGCTCATACTTAAATGGGCTCATGAGCGCCCTAATGAGGTCTATCTAAAGCAGATAATAGACCGGGAGTTTGTTGAGTATACATACTCTGAAGTAGCTAACATGGCGCTGAAGCTGGTTAGTGCGCTGAGGGAACTAGGACTTGAACCTCGTGATAAAGTCGCGTTTGTCTCTAAGAACTGTGTTGAGTGGTTTATTACTGACTTAGCCTTGATGTTAGGTGACTTTATTAGCGTTCCTATTTTCCCGACCGCTGGTGCTGACAC
>NZ_JBFRVD010001416.1:0-246 GCF_041474985.1 Vibrio sp. 10N.222.49.C9
AAGGCGCAGTTCAGCAAGCTATTGCTGCTCGCAAAGACGGCCTGCAAAAAGCAGAGCTAGAAGCGAAGCTAGCGGCTGAAACTATCGATGTGACCCTACCAGGTCGTCGCATTGAAAACGGTGGTCTGCACCCAGTTACTCGTACAATCGAGCGTATGGAACAGTTCTTTGGTGAGCTTGGTTTTGCAACAGAATCAGGCCCTGAAATCGAAGATGCATTCCATAACTTCGATGCGCTGAACATTG
>NZ_JBFRVD010001417.1:0-369 GCF_041474985.1 Vibrio sp. 10N.222.49.C9
CGTATCGACTTAATGGGCTACCTATTTGGTGACCTTTTGTCGGTGAATAACTACGACGTCATGTTTATTTATATGGGCGCTGCGGTAGTAATGTTGCTGTTAGTGGCATTTTGGCGACCACTGCTTTCCAGCACCGTAAACGAAGAGTTAGCGGCAGTTGAAGGGGTGAATATCTCACTAATGAGACTGCTGATCATGCTGATGATTGGTTTAGTTATCGCCGTGGGTATGAAGTTTGTTGGCGCCTTGATTATCTCTTCGCTACTGATTATCCCCGCAGCAACCGCAAGGCGTTTGTGCCGCAGTCCCGAGCAGATGGCGATCATGGCCTCTATTATCGGCATGATCTGCGTGTGTACCGGGTTAAGT
>NZ_JBFRVD010001418.1:0-251 GCF_041474985.1 Vibrio sp. 10N.222.49.C9
ATCAAAAGGTCTACGATCGCTCAGCATCAACGCGCCAGAGATGAGAATAAAGACGGGAACGGCCCAGCGACTGATACTGTTTATGCTGATTGCGGTAAACCACTCATCGAATGGAATCACGCCGTACTGATGTCGATATGGAGCCAACACGTGTATCGCGATCACGGCAATAGCAGCCACGCATCGAGCGAGATCGAAAAACAGTACCCTTTGTCTCATTAGAACCTATTCCTTTATTTATGCTACTGCCA
>NZ_JBFRVD010001419.1:0-365 GCF_041474985.1 Vibrio sp. 10N.222.49.C9
CTTGTTAACCAGCGCACAAAAAGAATGATAACCGACGGTAATTTTTGAAACTTATATGAATAAATGGCCCAGTCTCAAACAGCTCCACTATCTGATCACTTTGCATGAAACGCGTCACTTTGGTGAGGCCGCTCAGCTGTGTTTTGTTAGCCAATCGACTATAAGCAAAGGGATTCAGAATCTCGAAGAGCAATTTGGTTGTTCACTGTACGAGAAGAAAGATAAGAAGAGTGCATTGGTGTTTACCCATATCGGTGAAATGGTGGTTAAACAAGGACGAGAACTGCTCACTAAGAGTCAAGATTTGATGGAGCTTGGCCAACTTGCGTGTGGCGGTGCAATGCAGGGGCAATTGAGGCTTGGGG
>NZ_JBFRVD010001420.1:0-426 GCF_041474985.1 Vibrio sp. 10N.222.49.C9
GGCCACACAGATGAAATCACAATTTGCGACGCTGGTTTACCCATCCCAGATGAAACTCAGCGAATCGATCTTGCACTGACACACGGAGTGCCCTCGTTTATCGAAACGGTCAAGGTGATCTTAACTGAGTCTCAAGTAGAGGGTGTCGTCCTCGCGGAAGAGTTCAAGGTTGTCAGTCCATCTCTTCATGATGCCTTCCTTAGTGAAATCGAAGCAGAACAAGAGCGCTGCGGAAGAAACATCACTATCACCTACATCTCTCATGAAGCATTCAAAGACCAAACGCGTCAAAACCGCGCTGTGGTCAGAACTGGCGAATGCACGCCCTACGCTAACGTTATTTTCCAAGCTGGCGTCGTCTTTTAATCCATTGGTTTAAGGAACTGGTATGAATCAAGCCATTCTACAACTAGCCGACATTGAGAA
>NZ_JBFRVD010001421.1:0-225 GCF_041474985.1 Vibrio sp. 10N.222.49.C9
AATGAGTACAAAGCCCTTAATGTAACCACTAATCGCCTTTTCGAGTAGTGTTTGCCCCTGTTTTTATTTGGAAACTTCCACAAAAAGCCAATAATTGAGCAATCACATCAACTATCCGCCAATTTTGACCACTTATTGATAGATAAACCCGTCTGGGTTTACGATAATCAGATACATTACATGCTGATCAATTTATCTTGGAAACTCACACTCTTATGGATAACC
>NZ_JBFRVD010001422.1:0-238 GCF_041474985.1 Vibrio sp. 10N.222.49.C9
GTCAATGTCTTTTCGAAGAGTCGCCTCAGTAAGCTCTTTATCATGATTTACTAGAGATAGATTGATGTCTCTCGCAAGTTGTTGCTTATCAATACGCACACCGTTGAAGTAATTGAAATACCACCTAGCAGTATTCAATTCAGCGTCGCTAGAAGGAATCGATTGAGTTAGCCAAAGCAGCAACCAAATAGTTCCTACCTTGTCTAAGAACTCATCCCAAGCTTTTTGATCTTCAGTG
>NZ_JBFRVD010001423.1:0-272 GCF_041474985.1 Vibrio sp. 10N.222.49.C9
GTCGAACCCACAACCTATAGAAACCGTAAGCAAGGCGAGCGTGGGCATTATCCCTAAACCTCAAGAGATTCAAATTGACTCTGGTGCCTTTGAATTTGCCCATGATGAGGTGATATTCACTGACTGTGACCAAGCAAAAGAAGCCGCTTTATGGTTGATTGAAGCAAAGCCTGAACTTGACTTATCCCTAAGTGAAGAAGCAAACAGAGTCGAGTTTAAGTTGCTTAAAAGCTTACCTCACCAGTCATACCAATTAGAGGTATCTAGTAACT
>NZ_JBFRVD010001424.1:0-296 GCF_041474985.1 Vibrio sp. 10N.222.49.C9
ACAGGTATTGGAGTCAATAATCTAACGCAACTGACCGCGCTGAATATGACGGAGATAGCGCGTCGCTTCGACATCCAAGTGGTCAATTATGTGGGTCGTCTATTAGGGCAGTTTAAGCATCCCGTTGCTTTCTATCACCCACCCGCTCACTTCAATCAGCACCTAAATCTATTGTATGAAATTGAGCATACCGACTGGTTACAAAAACCCTTAACCCGCTTACTTGAACAAATGGAGTGCTTTCTTAAGCTCAGAGATAAGGTCGCCTATGAGATACAGTTGACCCTCTACCAAAG
>NZ_JBFRVD010001425.1:0-311 GCF_041474985.1 Vibrio sp. 10N.222.49.C9
AGAGAGTGCATCCATTGATGGTGATATCGGTCCTTTCGCTAGGTTCTTGCGTGAAGTTATGCCGGGCTGAATGAGGCTTTCTTGTAATCTCAGATGGTTAATAATTGGCATCAACAACAAGATGCCAATCTCTGCTAAAGATAGATAACTTTTGCGCCGTCGATTCTAAAGACTTTTTTGCGCATTAGATCTTTAATGATTTTGTCGACTTCAGCTTCAGATATCCCCCCCTGAAACTGAAACATAGCTCGAACAAAGTTTTTTATTGAGGTCTCTTTCGCCGGTTTGCTTTTCAGCACTCGCTCTTGAAC
>NZ_JBFRVD010001426.1:0-311 GCF_041474985.1 Vibrio sp. 10N.222.49.C9
CGATATTCACAAACTCGAAAATGAAGATAAATTACAAAAGCTGGGACGTAAGTTACGACCCGGCAATGAACAACACTCGACTAGACATCAGCCCAAAATACACCTAATTAACTATCGTGAGAAAGGTCGCCAACCAAGAAATCCTGGCAATCTTAATTATCAACTGTTTTCTTATGAGGTAAGCACAATGAGTTACGAAGTAGTCAAATTAGCATGTGAGAACCTGACGCAACTTGAAAAAATGAAACTGGCGCAATATTTAATTCAGACATCGGTGCAAGCGATGGAGAAGGAAAAGACCAAAACTCAAG
>NZ_JBFRVD010001427.1:0-253 GCF_041474985.1 Vibrio sp. 10N.222.49.C9
AACTACGATGGTTTGCGATGCCGCGACTGCTTCAGGGATAGCAAGAAGCTCAAGATAAGGGACAAATGGTTTACCCATAATTGCGAATACAGATGTGTACTCAGCGATTACCAATGCGATAGTACCTAGGCCCATAACCACAGGTAGTACACCAAAAACCATATCGACTGCGTTTTTAACGCCTTCTTTAGCCACTGCGCCAACTGAAGTAACCTGACCTGCTTTTCGTAGTGCTAAGTCCATACCCCAAGAG
>NZ_JBFRVD010001428.1:0-388 GCF_041474985.1 Vibrio sp. 10N.222.49.C9
ATACTTACTCAGGATGATAAGGGCAGAATCATGAATAAGAAATTGATAATCGGGCTAATTTTAGTAGTTGCTATCGTGTTACTCGGTGCGAATTTTGGTCAATATCTGACTCTAGAAAATGCCAAAGCACAACAACTGGCATTGAACGCTCAAATCGAAGAAAACTTCGTACTTTCCGCTGCTCTGTATTTTATTGGTTATGTGTTTATTACCGCTTTTTCTATTCCTGGCGCTGCCGTAGTGACACTGCTAGGTGCTGCTCTGTTTGGCTTTTGGAGTAGCTTATTGTTGGTGTCTTTTGCTAGCACCATTGGCGCTACCTTGGCGTTTTTGAGTAGTCGTTACTTACTGCGCGATTGGGTTCAAGCGAAGTTTGGCTCGAAATTAG
>NZ_JBFRVD010001429.1:0-341 GCF_041474985.1 Vibrio sp. 10N.222.49.C9
GTTATGAATGGTGTTCAGGCGGGAGCCCAAGATCTCATTACAACGATCTAGATGATGTAAGTACGATTTAGAATAGTTCTGACAAGTGTAACAGTCACACTCAGGATCTAGAGGGGTTGTATCGGTTTTATGTTTCGCGTTTCGGATCTTGATCACACCGCCAGTCACAAACAGGTGACCGTTACGTGCATTTCGAGTCGGCATTACGCAGTCAAACATGTCGATTCCGCGACGAACGCCTTCTACCAAGTCTTCAGGTTTACCTACGCCCATCAGGTAGCGAGGCTTATCTTCAGGTAATTGTGGACACGTGTGCTCAAGGATACGGTGCATGTCTTCTT
>NZ_JBFRVD010001430.1:0-428 GCF_041474985.1 Vibrio sp. 10N.222.49.C9
TAGATTGTCAGTAAATGGGCTTTCAGTAATCACATGCTGCATGGCTTCATCAGCAAGGCTTGCATGGGCAACAGGCACAATATTTGCTGACCAATTGAGCTGTCCGATCATAATCCCTGCTGCAAATGCGACAGAAGCTGCGACCGCAAGACTACGTTTGGCAAAGCTTGGGCGTACCACGTTGTCTTCAGTACTCTGATTAAACAAAATCTTATCAGCCAAACTCTCTGGTACATCGACCCGCATAGCCTGTTCGATTCTCGCGTCCAGATTTAATACGTCATCGGCAAACTTGGCATTGCTGTCACTATTTGCGATGGCGCAGAGTAAGTCTTCGTCTCGCGCTTTCGGGTCAGACATGATGCGGCGGCGAAATTCTAAATCATCCATTTTGCCTCCCCTGATTTGAAGTTGATGAATCAAGTAAC
>NZ_JBFRVD010001431.1:0-363 GCF_041474985.1 Vibrio sp. 10N.222.49.C9
GTGCTGAGGAATCGCCGTCTTACCCTTCGATTTAACCCATTCACCAATAAAACCGTCATTATTCATTAATTCAGTAGGGTACACATCGAGATTAGATACAATCTGCTCGAATATTCTCCAGCTAGTAGGCTTCATCTGCAGCAAAGTAGAGATCACTTCATTTGAGAGGCGATAGTGGGTATCTCTCTCTTGCTCAAACCGATGCTTGATCGACTTTAAGTTTTCAAGTGTCTCTGGCAAATCCTTAGTAGTATCAGTGGATGTAATCTCTGACTGCATAACCTAACTTCCTTATTATTCCGCACTTTTGCTCTTAATTAGTCCGGGATAGCACCTAATTTACTTCGAAGTATACCTATAATA
>NZ_JBFRVD010001432.1:0-208 GCF_041474985.1 Vibrio sp. 10N.222.49.C9
CAGTATGAAACATACCGTAGAAGTGATGATCTCTGAACAAGAGGTTCAAGAGCGAGTACAACAGCTTGGTGCATCGATCAATGAGCACTATAAAGACAGTGAAGAGCTAGTTATGGTAGGACTTCTACGTGGCTCGTTTGTGTTTATGGCTGACTTATCTCGCGCAGTTACGGTAAACCACAGCGTTGACTTCATGACGGCGTCTAGC
>NZ_JBFRVD010001433.1:0-343 GCF_041474985.1 Vibrio sp. 10N.222.49.C9
GATCGATTTGTGCTGAAAAAATGCTCCGCTTAAACAGGGAGCAACTTGCTTAAAAACTGAATGAAAGTCGGATTAGTTCTACTCAAAATGCTCTCCGTTTAATCAAGTTTCAAACCAAAGAGCAAATGAGAGAAAAGTACTACGCTTTGTCGACTTTTTGGGTGTGAACAATGTAATTAATATCTACATTGCGTCCCAATGAATAGGAATCAAACAGAGGGTTGTAGGTAAGGCCAGTGATGCCCTTTTCTTGAAGTGGTGTGGCATCCACCATTTTTATCAGCTCAGAAGGCTTTAAAAACTTGTTGTAGTCGTGTGTGCCTTGCGGAAGCAACTTCAATAC
>NZ_JBFRVD010001434.1:0-295 GCF_041474985.1 Vibrio sp. 10N.222.49.C9
GGCTAGGAAAGTCCACTTGCTTCCACAGTTTTGGGCTTAATGCTTCCTGCTGATGCCAGTCTCCTTCGATAACCCAATCAGAGATAGCTCCCGCAACATCAGGATAACGAATCGGATCCGGCTTTTGTTCTCCTAGCCATTTTCGTATGGTTCCTGCTTCCAATTCCAGCATTGCAGAACCCAAGCCTAGGTACTCCAAAGTAGCCACATTGCTTTGCTGCTCAAACTGTCCATTGAGGGGTTTAAGCAGTAGTTTTTTACCTAGAGAGAGCGCCTCCGATGGCAGCTCAAAGCC
>NZ_JBFRVD010001435.1:0-305 GCF_041474985.1 Vibrio sp. 10N.222.49.C9
CCCTTGAATTTGCGGCTTAAGAACGCCCATTACTTTACCCATGTCTTGCATGCCCGCCGCTTCAGATTCGGTAATTGCACTATCAACTAGTGCAGCAACTTCTTCTTCAGTCAGTGGTTGAGGCATAAAATCCTCAAGTACTGTAATTTCAACTTTCTCAGCATCAGCAAGGTCTTGACGACCAGCAGATTCAAATTGAGCGACAGAATCGCGACGTTGTTTAACCATCTTAGTCAGCACAGCAATGATATCGTCGTCTGTGAGAGTAATTCTCTCGTCAACTTCACGTTGCTTAATTGCTGCTA
>NZ_JBFRVD010001436.1:0-335 GCF_041474985.1 Vibrio sp. 10N.222.49.C9
GATTACACGCTGGCTTAACCAGCGCCATCCTATTAAGGAGGATTCTAATGCGATTTAAATTGATACTAGCCTTTGTTGAGGATATCCGTACGGATGCGGTACTTGATGCCGCTCGGTCTGCGGGTGCAACGGGTGCGACTGTGATCAGTAATGCTCGAGGTGAAGGGTTGAATCAAAAGCGTACCTTCTTAGGGCTGACGCTTGAGGTTCAAAAGGACGTACTGTTGTTTGTGGTTGAAGAGCACTTATCGCGCCGTATTTTGGAGAAGATCAGCGATATTGGTGAGTTTGACCAAGAATCAGGACAGGGTATCGCGGTACAGATAGATGTAGAG
>NZ_JBFRVD010001437.1:0-327 GCF_041474985.1 Vibrio sp. 10N.222.49.C9
AGTTCGATTAGGAATAGCGCCAAGCAAGCGATGCAGTGTACTGGCCGAGGTTGGGATCCTTTCCTTTATTTCAGGTGCAACGGGTAGCGAGTCTATGGCTTGACCAATGGACTCAGTAAGACGAGCGGCAGCCTTGCCCGTAGGCGCCGCTAGCTTTATCGTGATCTCAGAGTCACTGGATGACACTAAGGCCGCTAGCAGCTTAGAAACCGTCGTCGTTTTCCCTGTACCTGGGCCCCCAGAGATGACGCAAAATCGCCGAGTTAAGGCCGTCGCTGCCGCTACTTTCTGATGGTTCAAGCAGGCACTCAAGGGGATATACTCCTT
>NZ_JBFRVD010001438.1:0-556 GCF_041474985.1 Vibrio sp. 10N.222.49.C9
AGTCATCACAGTATTTTTGTTTAGGTCTAATATGTCACCGATCTCTTCTCCGCTGAATCCACCGACTACTTGCAGGAACAACGGTTCTCGATATTCGAGGTCAAGGCGCATTATCTGAGCTTGAAGCCACTCACTTTGATGAAAGCCATTATCGCTACTGTGCCCTTCGTTGCCAGGATCATCTATATCAACAAGATCAAGCTGCTTTCTTTCGAAACGTCGAGCGTTTTCTCGTCGAAGTATGGTGATGAGCCAAGACTTAGCGGCTTTGTCGTCTTGCAAAGAGTCCAATGCCTTCCATGCTCTTAAACAGGTTTCTTGCACAAGATCTTCTGCAACAGAGCGATCTTTGCACAACCAGTATGCATAGCGAAATAGGTCTCGATGATAAGCGCGTACGAGCGCTTCGTATTTTCTTTGTTTATCCATATTAGAGTCGACCGGAGAGGTCGAACTTTTCTTTCGAGATTTTTCTTTTTTGTCGAAAATCCGCAGTATTGCCACACAACCTCCTTGGTTTATGCGTGCTTGTTACATTCACTGTAACTATAACAAG
>NZ_JBFRVD010001439.1:0-395 GCF_041474985.1 Vibrio sp. 10N.222.49.C9
CAATATGTTTTATTCAAATTGATCGTTGGTGCACTCGCTGGAGTGGGCACTCAAGAATACAGTAAGATGTCTAAGGACGTTACGTTACCTAATGGCACAAGCCTTACTTCTGTGCTCAGCGATGGCTATGTCAGCAAGATCTCTACCTTCTTGAAAGCATGGCTTGAACCACAAGCTGAAGCATTCATAAATAGTCGTTCTGGTTATCACTTATCCCCACAAGTGTGGCAAGCATTAGGGCTAACGATCCATCGGTTAGTTAGTGATGAAGCTTCGTTAAATGACCTACAAGCGGCAGGTAAAGCATTGGGAAGCCTTGATTACAGCAAAGACGCCAAACACTGGGATAGTTGCTCGGTAATGGAATTAGATGCCAAAGGGCGAATCTATAAGAA
>NZ_JBFRVD010001440.1:0-426 GCF_041474985.1 Vibrio sp. 10N.222.49.C9
GGCTGAGCTTTTACTTACACCCCATGTTAATGACTGGGTTTAGTGCACATTAGATTTTACCATCGCAATTAATAGTGAATTTTTCTATGAAAAATCAGAATGTTCAGACTTCTGCTATCGCTGGCGGCCCTTCAATTAGAGAAGATCGCGGCGTAGATTGGAGAGAACGAATCTTCCATGGTCTGTTCTTATCCAGTGCCATTATTGGTATCGTTTCACTTGCCATCATTGCTTACTTTATCTTTAAAGAAAGTATCCCTGCATTTCAACAAGCAGGTATTTCTGGCATCGTTTTAGGGCAAAACTGGTTGCCACCGGCGCTATACGGCGTTGCAACCATGATTGTTGCCTCGTTAGTGTCAACGCTAGGCGCGGTTTTGTTCGGTGTGCCAGTGGGTGTATTAACGGCGATCTTTATTGCTGAGA
>NZ_JBFRVD010001441.1:0-387 GCF_041474985.1 Vibrio sp. 10N.222.49.C9
ACTCAGGGTCGGCCTGTACTTGAGGCGACCAATACTGTTATTGGTGCGGGTAGTTTTAGGGTAAGCCCTATAGTGGGCCATCACGCCTCGCTGCGTTTGCCAGAGTTTAATCTTGATGAATGGATAGCGGCGCTAGAGCGACCAAGTGTTGGACCTAAGCCGATCCTTAGCGAGCTTAATGCTCCTGAAATTCCCGTGCCACAGCGTATTCAAGTGCAAAGCAGCAGCATTAAAGTGGGTGGCTTGGATTGGAATGAAGTGGACTTTGTCGCCCGCAAGAGAGCCAATACATGGCAATACAACATAGACAGCTCACAGGTTAAAGGTAAGGCTGAATATGATGGTTCTAATTTAGGTATCAACCTGTCGCTGCTACAACTGTATCTT
>NZ_JBFRVD010001442.1:0-509 GCF_041474985.1 Vibrio sp. 10N.222.49.C9
AAGTAGCGGTAAGTTGCGTTGTATTGGGTCTACGACTTATCAGGAATACAGCACCATCTTTGAAAAGGAACGCGCGCTGTCTCGCCGATTCCAAAAGATTGATGTGGTTGAACCATCTCTAGATGACACCACTAAGATCCTAATGGGCCTTAAATCGAAATACGAAGAGCACCATGAGGTTCGTTATACCAATAAAGCCCTTCGTGCTGCGGTAGAGCTTTCTGCTAAATACATTAACGAGCGTCATTTGCCTGATAAAGCCATCGACGTGATTGATGAAGCGGGTGCGAAGAGTCGCTTAGTGCCGAGCAGTCGTCGTAAGAAGACGGTAGGGGTGGGCGATATCGAAGCTATGGTGGCTAAGATGGCGCGTATTCCAGAGAAGTCGGTCTCTTCTTCAGATAAAGACATTCTTCAGAATCTAGATAAGAAAATGAAGATGTTGGTGTTTGGACAAGATGAGGCTATCGATGTACTGAGCGAGTCTATCAAGTTGTCTCGCGCTGGTT
>NZ_JBFRVD010001443.1:0-201 GCF_041474985.1 Vibrio sp. 10N.222.49.C9
TTCTTGGTGTGGTTTGAGAAATTACTACTCGCCACTCCTTGGTTTATTGTTTTAGCCGTTATTACCGCCCTTATTTACCTTGCCAGTCGCTCAATTAAACTGACTATTGGCGGAGTAATTGCGCTTATTTTTATTGGGTATTTAGGCATGTGGGAAGATACGATGCGTACGCTCAGTATCATTACCGTCTGTACCCTACTC
>NZ_JBFRVD010001444.1:0-322 GCF_041474985.1 Vibrio sp. 10N.222.49.C9
CCTGCACTACCATTGAACTTAACTTTCATTGGTTCAGGTAGGCCTTGGTCTTTGTACACCTTCGAGATTTCGTTAGACAACATGGTGCCTACGCTTCGGTCGGTGTTGATGATTGGGAATTCAGCCTCAACAGCAGCACCATTCTCTAGAGCAGGAATCGCCGTTTGGATAAGTTTGCGGTCCAATACATCTTCAAGATTATGGTTTTGCTCAATCTGGTTAAATACGCCGTCTTCTGCACGCGCTGGTTCTACGTGTAGAACTGGCGTCAAATCTAGGTTCTTGTATTTCCAGTGTGCGATATCTTCACGAACTTTTAGTT
>NZ_JBFRVD010001445.1:0-298 GCF_041474985.1 Vibrio sp. 10N.222.49.C9
TCGCTACATCATCAAACTCACGCTTACGTCTCTCTTCTAGTAAGTCGAAGTAAACCTTACCCGAACAGAATACAACGCGGCGTACCTTAGCGTTATCTAACTCATCCACCTCAGGAATCACCGATTGGAAGGTTCCTTCCGCTAGGTCTTCTAGAGACGACACACACTGCGGGTGACGCAATAGCGACTTAGGTGACATCACAATAAGAGGACGACGCATTGGGCGCACTACCTGACGACGCAGCATGTGATACACCTGCGCAGGGGTCGATGGCACAACAACCTGCATGTTCTGTTC
>NZ_JBFRVD010001446.1:0-266 GCF_041474985.1 Vibrio sp. 10N.222.49.C9
TTCAAGCGCAGATCTTAGGCTTGATTCGTGAGCTGCAAACAGAGCTGGGCATGGGCGTTATCTTCATTACCCACGATATGGGGGTAGTCCACGAAGTAGCAGACCGAGTCGCGGTGATGTATCACGGTGACATCGTAGAAACAGGCACCCTTAATCAAGTCTTTCTAGAACCCAAACATGCTTACACAAAAGCCTTGTTGAAAGCGGCCCCTAAACTAGGCTCTATGCGCGGACGTGCAGTGCCACATAGCTTTCCGGTTTTAACG
>NZ_JBFRVD010001447.1:0-353 GCF_041474985.1 Vibrio sp. 10N.222.49.C9
TCATTAGGGTACTGTAGCTATGAGATAGGTGTTATGATACTTGCTAACCGCTCAGCAACACTTGCAACATCCTCGTCACTTTCTCCGACGAGTATCATAGAAGCAGTGCCAATGGGTACTACAGTGCCGGACATTTGTTTTTCGCTAAAGTTCACTGCATGATCTGAGCTGATATTGGTAATAAAGAGGGTGATTCGCCCTTTTTCACCTTGGAAAACCATGTGCAAAGCGTTACTTTCACCAAAACCACAATGGTTTAAATAGTACACATGATATGGGAAGCTCTCACTAAATTGATACGCAAATGGCGTTAGCTTGGTATTGATTTGGCTAGAGTCCACCTGTTCATCTAG
>NZ_JBFRVD010001448.1:0-333 GCF_041474985.1 Vibrio sp. 10N.222.49.C9
CAATGACGTGACCGCCCTTGATAACGAGATCGAAAGTGGTTGCATACACATTGGCAGAACCAATTAGCAAAGCAATCGGCAATGCGATTGAACGAATAGGTGATTTCATGTTTATTCCTAGAAATTGTATAAATTGGCGGATGCACCTTCTTTGCGAAGAATGCTTCTCAAATTGTTTGGTTCCAAATAGGGCGTTTAGGGCTACAGACCCTAGTAGGCTGCGTATTCCACGCTGACGGCTGACATTGAGTAGCCGGTACTGACGACTTCTGTACCATCAATAAATGAAATGGGTAGGTCTTGCTGGTTAGTGACTATGTCCCCAGTCACCAC
>NZ_JBFRVD010001449.1:0-245 GCF_041474985.1 Vibrio sp. 10N.222.49.C9
ATGGCAGGGTTAGCACCTGATGCTAAAGAAGTGGTCGTTGTGGCTTTGATGCCTGCCATGCCAAGGCTTTGGGCGTCAGAGTTGTAAGCAAAAGCGGGAGCAGCCAGTAATGTTGCTACTGCCAGTGTGAGTTTAGTTAATCGCATATCGGAACCTAATGTTTTTCAAATAAACACAGGTAGTCGTGAAGTCGAGTTAGTTTGCGGGAGTTGCGTTATATAAATGGCAATGGAAAGGTTTGAGGG
>NZ_JBFRVD010001450.1:0-423 GCF_041474985.1 Vibrio sp. 10N.222.49.C9
CTTAAGCATGGCTTTTGCGTGCACAGGGATATCAGGACGTGACCATGCATCTGGTGCGGGAGACAAATCATCAGTGTTCGTCTCACCGGTCACCTTGAATACTTTAACGGTGATTTTCTCAGCAACTTTATCTTTTGAGGTAAACCACTCGGCATCCGCCCACGATTGAACCACTTGCTTAGCGAATTCATTACCCGCTTTTGCTTTCTCTTCTACATCGTAGAAGGCATCGAACATAAGCAGTGTATGAGAGAGTGCTTTTGTTGCGATAGGGGCCAGTTCAGAATCGTCTAACAAGCTAACGAGCGGTTCAATGTTGTAACCACCTTGCATTGTGCCAAGTAGCTCAGCCGCCTTTTGCTTGCTCACTAGCGGTGATTCGACCTCACCTTTAGTGATTGCTGTTAGAAAGCCCGCTTTAAC
>NZ_JBFRVD010001451.1:0-369 GCF_041474985.1 Vibrio sp. 10N.222.49.C9
ATTGAGACGGCAGTTTGGGTTATTGCACTTGCAAATAAGGGCAAAGAACAGCGTGTTCATCTGTGATCTCACAATGCAAATACCGTCAACACTAAGGCTGATATAGCGGCCGAAGATTTGTTTGGTGGTCACAGTGTGATTTGGAAGTCGTTTCTCTAATGTGTTTCTTAGTTCATAGATGACTGGGTTTAGATTAACAACAGCGCTCATAGCTCTCGATATGTTCGTTAATGAAGACCCGTACATTTTTCATCCATAATCGTTTTGGTGGGGTGTTGAGGGGAATTTTACCGAGCTAGTTCAATGTTTTGAGTTTGGGCGACCGATATGCGTTAGTGCCTTTTTCATTGGTCAGAGATTGTGTTGTTT
>NZ_JBFRVD010001452.1:0-443 GCF_041474985.1 Vibrio sp. 10N.222.49.C9
CACGAAGTCAGCGTATTTCTGTTCTTCAGTGATGAGGAAAAGACGACCTGCAATGTTCATGTAGGTGTAGTTATCTTTGTGACGGTTGTGCTCATAGCTCCCGCCATCACCGTGACCCGGTACCTCTAGTGGTAGGCTCATGAAACGCTCAAGTTGTGCAACGTTCTTAGCGATGGTCTTCCCCATCAGGGTGTCACGGCCAACTTCCTTGCGAAGTTCAATGATCTCTTCGGCAGTCAGCAATATAGGTTGTGTCGTCATTTTGTAGTTTTTCCTCAACTAACGAGAATAATTGTAAACCCACATAAAGTAATACAATATTAACTTTAATCCTATGTGGCGGTCAAAAAAGAATGAATGCTGTCACATAAACAATTTCAAAAAATAACTGTTTGTTACCTATACTTCCATTTCTCTCTATCGCTTGCATATTGTAGGTAAAC
>NZ_JBFRVD010001453.1:0-210 GCF_041474985.1 Vibrio sp. 10N.222.49.C9
ATCGATTACCGTTTCCAACGCTTTTATGCAGCAGATCGTGGCGCAAATGGCCGTGGCGGTAACTGTACGGGTAAGCGTGGTAATGACCTGACACTTAAGGTGCCTGTAGGTACGCGTGCCGTAGACATCCATACCAACGAGGTTGTGGGTGAAGTTGCAGAGCACGGCAAGAAAGTGATGATCGCAAAAGGCGGTTGGCACGGACTGGGT
>NZ_JBFRVD010001454.1:0-468 GCF_041474985.1 Vibrio sp. 10N.222.49.C9
GATAAAACAGGTGATATCCACATACCCAGATACACCAATCGTGAATCTTGGCGCCAATAAACCGGCATTCTCACGACTGGTCACAGAACGTCGTCTACAGCTATTCTCAAAACACCGAATCAATAGCCAGTTAGAAATTCTAAGTTTCCTAACTAACCTAATACCTAACAACTGCCTATTGAGCACCGATAATATTGACACAATTACTCAGCTGCATCCGAACGCCATACTACTTATACCAAAAGACGCCGGTATGGGCGCTATGACTCAGCGAGATATCAAACCATTTAGAGAATATATTCGCTCTATCGACATGCAGGACAAGGAAAACAAAACACCTTTTGGACAGAGGGTTGGTGAGGTTTTCTTACCACGTGAACTCCAATTCCCTACAGCCATGGCATACACACTTAAAGCGTCAGGCGTAGGCGGTAAATATTTCTGTGATTACTTCAAAATAAAAGAAGC
>NZ_JBFRVD010001455.1:0-269 GCF_041474985.1 Vibrio sp. 10N.222.49.C9
GATTATCTAAAGGCCAATGAAGCGCAGCTAGAGCAAGATAAAGAAGGCCGGTTAATCGCCCATACATTGGACTTTATCCCAGCAGAGCTGCACAAAAAATGGCGACGAGTGTGGGTTAACAGCTATGAAAAGGGCAGTCGTCAACGAGTGCCGGCGCTAATGGATACCCATAACCCTGGGCTGACTGGTGGTGTGCAAAATCAGCCCGATTATCAAGCCGGGATTGTTGATCATAGGGTCCACTTTCAATCGGATGTGCTTAAGTTTAT
>NZ_JBFRVD010001456.1:0-257 GCF_041474985.1 Vibrio sp. 10N.222.49.C9
ACCTTAAACAACTTGAGAACAAAGACTTCTCGCTAACGCACGGTATGATCCCTCTGGGCTCTTGTACCATGAAGCTAAACGCAGCAGCCGAGATGATCCCGGTTACTTGGCCTGAATTCGGTGCTATCCACCCATTCGCGCCGATTGAGCAAGCTGCAGGCTATACCGCTCTCGCCAAAGACCTTAAAGCCAAGCTTTGCGAAATCACTGGCTACGACGACTTCTCATTGCAGCCAAACTCTGGCGCATCAGGTGAG
>NZ_JBFRVD010001457.1:0-333 GCF_041474985.1 Vibrio sp. 10N.222.49.C9
TTTTTCTGGAAACCTCTGTTTTGGTCGCGCTCTTATGCTGTAACTACAACAGGTGGAGCCAATCTGGAAACAGTAAAAGAGTACGTCCTTTCGCAAGAAAAACCGTCAGGCTAGACTAGCGACTCATTCAAAGAATTGAGTCGTAGAATGCACCTGACATTCGTTCAAACTAGAACCAACGCCAGAGCAAGCTGACAAACTTGCTCAAATGGCTGGCTGTGGGCGTGTCGTATTCAATGACAGCTTAGAGTTAATGTTAAGCATTGCTCGTAAGAAAACTGGCATCGACGACAAAAAGGAGCTGTACAAGCATCTTAATGGCCTTACTTATGC
>NZ_JBFRVD010001458.1:0-535 GCF_041474985.1 Vibrio sp. 10N.222.49.C9
AGTGTATAGTCAGGCTTACAGTTGTTAAGAAGGACTAATTCATGAAAACACTAATCTTAGGTCTCTCTCTGGGCCTGATGACCGTGGGTGTTGCACACGCGGACCGTCTAGACGATATCCAGAAAGAGGGTGTACTAAGAGTAGGTACTACAGGTGACTATCGCCCATTCTCTTACCACGATGGCGAGACACTTAGTGGTTACGATATTGATGTGGCAAAGCATATGGCTGATCAGCTTGGCGTTAAGGTTGAGTTTGTGGAGACCACTTGGAAAGGGCTGTTGGATGGCCTAGCGCAAGATCAGTATGATATTGCTATGGGGGGTATTACTCGTAAGATGCAACGTCAGTTGAACGCTGAGCAGACTCAAGGCTACATGACGTTTGGCAAGTGCTTTTTGGTCGCTAAAGGCAACACAGAAAAATACGATACCCTAGAAGAAGCAAACCAAGCCAGCACTAAGGTGGGCTATAACATTGGTGGGACAAACGAGTTGTTCGCCAAAGAACACCTGACTAGCGCCAAGTTTACTAC
>NZ_JBFRVD010001459.1:0-237 GCF_041474985.1 Vibrio sp. 10N.222.49.C9
AAAAAGGCCAACCTGATATCGCTCCAGAACTTTGGACAAACTCCGTTAAAGACGCCGTTGAAAAAGGCGTTGAAGAAGGTCGTCTAGCCTACGCAGGCAAAGCCCTTGTTGATGGCGGTGAAGAAGGCTTCTGGGTGCCATCCTACCTTGTTGAAGAGTATCCAGAGCTAGCAACAATCGAAGGCGTTAAAAAACACGCGAAACTATTTAAACACCCTGAAGACCCAGATATGGCAG
>NZ_JBFRVD010001460.1:0-229 GCF_041474985.1 Vibrio sp. 10N.222.49.C9
GCTTTTGGTCGTTGTGTTTTAAGCTGGACTATTCACGTTCGTGAAGAGGCTTAAACTCGCACTGCGTTTCACCAGTGTATAGCTGGCGTGGGCGGCCAATGCGGTTGTGCGGATCACTGTGCATTTCGCTCCAGTGTGCAATCCAACCAACGGTACGAGAGATAGCGAAGATAACCGTAAACATAGATACTGGGATACCAATCGCTTTAAGAATGATACCTGAGTAGAA
>NZ_JBFRVD010001461.1:0-348 GCF_041474985.1 Vibrio sp. 10N.222.49.C9
GAGTTGGATGCCTTGAAAAAAGAGATGGAACTGCTTAGAGCTCAGGTTGTTGAGATTGAGGTAGGAAGCGTCTCTGACGGCTTATCTGAGTCATCAGCATTGCCAGCGCAGTTGCCAGCAGTAACTCGCGAAGAGAGTGAGGGGGAGCGGGCGTCAGGTCCTTCGTATCGAGATTTAATTCCAAAGTTAGTGCTACCAGGTACGAACTTGAAGCCGTCGGGCAGTGAAGGAGTGTCGGACAGTGCTTCATTGAAATTGCCTGGGCAGGGTGGATTGTTTGCTAATGATGACGGTCTTGTGTGGTTGGATCCTACAGATGCGCAGGTTACTTATGACAGTAACGGTAAT
>NZ_JBFRVD010001462.1:0-353 GCF_041474985.1 Vibrio sp. 10N.222.49.C9
CACCAATACTTCTAGCTCAGAGAACTTCACCGCATTTTGGCTGTGCAGATCTAGCAAGCGACCAGGCGTTGCTACTAATACATCACAACCCTTGCGAAGATTAAGCATCTGAGGATTGATCTTAACGCCACCAAACACAACGGTAGAGGTTGTTTCTAGGTGTGCGCCGTATTTTACTACGCTGTCATGTACTTGAGCAGCAAGCTCACGAGTTGGTGTTAGAACAAGAGCGCGAACGTGATTTCCTTTTGGTCTTGGCCCAGTACTCAATCGCTCAAGCAGAGGTAGAGTAAAACCAGCGGTCTTACCTGTACCCGTTTGAGCTGCGGCCATAACGTCCTTGCCTTCAATAA
>NZ_JBFRVD010001463.1:0-271 GCF_041474985.1 Vibrio sp. 10N.222.49.C9
TTAGAAAGGAGCTCAGCCTTGGTGTGTTCCATGCCCATGATGGTATCGCCAATGGTCTTCATCATGACTAATTCCATTCGTGAAAGGCTGACTTCAAATCTCGAGGCGAAGTCTGCGAGCATGTACGCCGTGATTTCGTTAGTAAAGTTACCCGCGGAGCCAGCTTCCCATTCCCCAATGGACATTGCGAAATACCGGCTACTCCTGTCATCTGGCAATATTGGATTGTCGCTGGTGGTGTTATGAGGGGAACGAATGACCGCTTCAATAT
>NZ_JBFRVD010001464.1:0-298 GCF_041474985.1 Vibrio sp. 10N.222.49.C9
GTGTACTTAGGCACGCAGGTGCTGATTCGGGCATTACACGAACTTCAACGATGTTGAAGGGCGTTCCACCATTAAGTTCGACCGAGCGCAGTAGGTTGCTTTTCTTAGCTTCGATTAGATCTTCGTTCTTCTGCATATCGTCTTGATTGTAATACTGCGTTATCGGCAGGGTACAAATCAAAACGGTTGGTGCTGTTGGATCAAGTTCGGTTTGCTGAAGGGCATTATGAACTGATAGTAGGTTTTCATCGCTTAGTTGGTAGTCAATATGCTGCGTATCTAGTGATGAGTCTGAGGT
>NZ_JBFRVD010001465.1:0-288 GCF_041474985.1 Vibrio sp. 10N.222.49.C9
CGCAGACGCCAGCGCTTGAGCGGTTGGTGTCGCAATGCCCACTAAGACATCAGGATTTTCACCCACAAACTGGCGAGCAATCTGCACCGCGATAGCGGGGTTACCTTGAGCGGTTTTATAGTCAAACTCAAGGTTCTTACCTTCTTCATACCCTTTCGCTTTTAAACCATCGAGCAGGCCTTGTCGCGTTGCGTCTAATGCCGGGTGTTCAACAATCTGAGAGACCGCCACTTTAGCTGTTTTTGCCATAACACTGGTACTAGATAGAAGCGCAGCACCGACTAAACA
>NZ_JBFRVD010001466.1:0-260 GCF_041474985.1 Vibrio sp. 10N.222.49.C9
TGAAAACATGGCAGCGTTTGACGCTATCTGTAAGCGTGAACGTGCACCGTACGCGGTTGTCGGTATTGCGACTGAAGAGCGTCAGCTAACACTCGAAGATTCTCACTTCGATAACACGCCGATCGATATGCCAATGGACATCTTGTTAGGTAAAACACCTAAGATGCACCGTGACGCGCAAACGCTGAAGGTTGAAAGCCCAGCAATCAATCGCGATGGTATTGAGCTAAACGAAGCGGTTGATCGCGTACTTCGCCTAC
>NZ_JBFRVD010001467.1:0-286 GCF_041474985.1 Vibrio sp. 10N.222.49.C9
ACCGCATTCAGCGTAACTGGTACAGCGTTGCAGAGAAAATCATCGCTACAACTGGCGAAGAACAAGAAAAAGCACGTCAAAAACTGCGTAATGACCTACTAATGCTTGGTCCTCTATTTGCAGAAAGCGAGTACTTCATGAGTGAAGACTTTAGCTTGATTGATTGCTACCTTGCTCCACTATTGTGGCGCTTGCCTACGTTCGGTATCGAGCTGACAGGTCCTGGTTCAAAAGAGCTTAAGATCTACATGAACCGCGTATTTGAGCGTGATTCATTCCTAGCTTC
>NZ_JBFRVD010001468.1:0-321 GCF_041474985.1 Vibrio sp. 10N.222.49.C9
GACCCTAGACACACCTACAATGTTCGAGCGCAAATTCGTGTGGATGGCAAACTTAGATTCACCACAGATACTGCAGTAAGAGTGATTACCGATATCGAACAAACTCACGACGTGGCGGTTCAATTAGTTGGAGTTCGTTAAATCTTTACATTTAGCTAACATCTGATGAAAAGTGGCGATCCTAAGCTTTTGGCTTAGGGTTGCCAGCGAAACTGCCTTAACTTCACTTTTCCTGTTGCACTAAAGACAATTCCCTCTTCAACTAGCCGTGATTTCTGGCGTTGCAAATCCTCACCCTTAAGCGAAATCTCACCTTTACTG
>NZ_JBFRVD010001469.1:0-263 GCF_041474985.1 Vibrio sp. 10N.222.49.C9
CTTCATAAGTTGATGGTGTAGGTAATAGAAAGACCCTAATTCCAGCGGCGCGAAGCTGCTCTACGCGACCTGCATCGCTCCAATTAGCGGCAAACACGAGGTCAGGTTGATTGACTAAGATTTGTTCGACATTGAGGTCGAGACGAGGAATTGTCGTTGACATCTTTCCTGCTACTGCAGAGAAGTGTTTATCATCCACTAGATTGGTGACAGAACTGAACTGCTGGGGCTCTATTAAATCCAGCAACACTTCATCACTGAAT
>NZ_JBFRVD010001470.1:0-296 GCF_041474985.1 Vibrio sp. 10N.222.49.C9
ATACTGAAGAGCCTGAGCGAGCAACTCTTTGGGGTCGGTATTCTGCCCTACTATATGCATGTACTGGACAAGGTACAGGGCGCAGCACACTTTTACATTAGTGATGAGAAAGCAAAAGCATTGATGGCAGGCTTAATGAAAGAGGTCTCCGGCTATCTTGTGCCGTCACTGACCCGAGAGATTGGCGGTAGAGACAGCAAGACCCCTCTTGATCTGCATCTTGAGTGATCAAAAAAGCCCTGATGAAGCTCATCCATCAGGGGCTTTAGTGTCATTGTAACTACTTCGCGAAATTA
>NZ_JBFRVD010001471.1:0-296 GCF_041474985.1 Vibrio sp. 10N.222.49.C9
ATAGTGATGCCTTCTTTATTGATCTTCTGCAAGAACTCCCACATAGAGCGCCTTAACTCGATATCAACACCCGCAGTAGGCTCATCAAGAATAAGTAACTTAGGCTCATGCATCAGAGCGCGAGCTATCATTAAGCGACGCTTCATGCCCCCTGATAATGTTCTCGCTCTGTCACTGCGCTTATCCCACAATTCAAGCTGAGAGAGGTACTTCTTCGCTCTCTCTTTTGCATCGGCGCGCGATACGCCGTAGTAGCCTGCTTGCTGCAGTACAATTTGCTCAACCGTCTCGAACAT
>NZ_JBFRVD010001472.1:0-395 GCF_041474985.1 Vibrio sp. 10N.222.49.C9
CTCTATACGAAGCCATTCAAATCTTTATTGATGAGATGCCTAGTCAGACGACAGCGCCACCATTTTGGACTGAGAGGTGCAGCAACTACTTGTGGTTTTGTAGAGAGGGGATCAAGGGCGCGACAAAAGGTAGTCAACAAGTCGAGCAACATGTTCTCGGATTAATGGTTCAAACTGTTCGTCTGGCTGCTGGTAAATACTGGTCTCCGCCAAGGGTTCATACTCAATCACAAACTCTTTGCAGAAGCACGCAAACCGATTTTCTAGCCGGTAGCGTTATAGATTCAAATCAACTTCGTACGGCGATAGCAATTCCTAAAGAATTGTTAATGGCGCCATTATCGGTACAGCCAACGAATTCCTCGCATGAAGCGACTAATGCAGTAATACCAAAT
>NZ_JBFRVD010001473.1:0-216 GCF_041474985.1 Vibrio sp. 10N.222.49.C9
ATATCTGTAGGTTCAACCCAAACATTAAGAGAAGCAAATGCCACGGCTGCAGCTCAAAAGTACTTCGATGTAAACTTATCTACTGCACTAAAAACCACCTCTCCATCGCTGTCATCACCTGTATTTTCCTATGATGATGAGGACAATGTCTCGATAAGTTTAAACGCCACTGGCAATATGCCTACTTCATTCATTCAATTATTAGGTTTTGATACC
>NZ_JBFRVD010001474.1:0-237 GCF_041474985.1 Vibrio sp. 10N.222.49.C9
CTGAATGAACTGCTGCGCCTTTTTCGCTTCTAATGCACTTGGATGAGGCACTCTATCTGGAGACACTAATCCATTGATACAAAATTGTCGGTCATTAATAGTATCGCCAAAGTCACCACCATAGGCCCAGTAAGACTGGCCTTTTTCATCAACCTTCACTAAACCTTGATCGACCCAGTCCCAGATAAACCCGCCCTGCAGACGAGGATAACGACGAAAGGCGTCCCAATACTTATA
>NZ_JBFRVD010001475.1:0-391 GCF_041474985.1 Vibrio sp. 10N.222.49.C9
TGATTACTTGGCCAACTGCACAAAAAACACGCGAAGCAATAGCAAAGCTGCCTCTAGATAGTATTGTATTAGAGACGGACGCACCTGATATGAGGATTTCGGGACAGCAGCATCATCCTAACTCGCCTCATTTTATTCCCTTAATATTTAATCACTTAGTTGAACTTCGGCCAGAAAGCTCTTCTATAATATCTGAGAAAATATGGGAAAATAGTATTTATCTTTTTTCACGTTAGTTTCATTCAGATACAACAAATGTCATTTTTGATTTTCGTTTTGTGATCGCGATCAATATTAAGGTAAACGTTTGCGTATAGAATCTCGCGCAAATGTGACCGGTGACCAGCTTTACTATTTTTTGAACTGTATAATCGCCGACGTTTTAGACACT
>NZ_JBFRVD010001476.1:0-451 GCF_041474985.1 Vibrio sp. 10N.222.49.C9
TCACGCGAACAACCAGAAAATAAAAAGCGCCTATCAATGCGGCGGCCCAGCTGATGCCACAGGCAATGGCGGCACCTTGGATACCCAATTCAGGGAAAGGGCCAATACCAAATATCAGCAAGGGGTCTAATATGCCGTTGACCACGCCAGCGCCAATCATAATCTTGGCGGGAGTTTTAGTATCACCACAGGCCCTAATAGCTGCATTGCCACTCATTGGTATCACCAAAAGTGGCACTGTCAGGTACCAGACAAACATGTATTGGTCGATCAGTGGCAGCAGTTGAGGCTCTGCACCTAACAGAGTAAATAGTGGGTCTATAGTCTGCAGTCCGATGAATGAAGCAATACTGACAAGGACGATCGCGAGCAATATGCCATGACTGGAAAAGCGTGCGGCTTGCTCAGGTTGGTTTTGACCCAAAAAGCGACCTATGTGAGTCGATAATCC
>NZ_JBFRVD010001477.1:0-261 GCF_041474985.1 Vibrio sp. 10N.222.49.C9
ACTTTGGCCTGGTTCTGCTATCTGTAGTAATGGCATGACATTCCTATTGTATATACGACTAGTTAAGTAGCTTATCTTCTAGTCGTTCGATTTCTACTAATAACTTGGCAATAAATTTCAGCTTTCTAACGCTATCGGCCGCTTCAGCCCAACATTGATCATTGATCTGTTGCTCGACTTGTTGCAACTGCTGCTTGTGCATTTTGGCGACTTTAGATTCAAAATCAAACAGTAAATCATCCCCGTCAGTGCTATCGCCTG
>NZ_JBFRVD010001478.1:0-314 GCF_041474985.1 Vibrio sp. 10N.222.49.C9
GTAAAGCCAACGTCGTTGAAGACAACGTAATTCTAGGCAATGGCAAGCGTCTCACTGGCGGCATGCGTATCTATGATGAAGACCATGTAATCCGTAATAACTACATTGCTAACACTCGTGGCCGTGATGGCCTGATTGAAGGCAATGCGGATCTTCGTGGTGGTATTGTTATCAATACTGGCATTATTGATGTAGCGAATGGCGAAGAGCTTGACCAATCTGTGAAAGGCAAAGAGCTAAACAAGCAGTGGACGCCAAAGAACATCGCGATTGAAAACAACACTTTAGTTGATACAGAGTGGGGCATTGTCTAT
>NZ_JBFRVD010001479.1:0-226 GCF_041474985.1 Vibrio sp. 10N.222.49.C9
CAGCTCTTTTTGCTTAACTCGCAATAAGGCATTGGCACGATCCAACTGGATCTCTAAATCCCCTTTGTCGATCATGGCAATGATTTGCCCACGCTTGACCGTAGCGCCTTTACGAACCCTTAAGGTTTTTATAGTGCCTGCAAGTTCTGCGCTGAGTTCAACATGACGATTTGGCGCTGTTCGTCCATAGAGTTCGATTTTTCGAGCGACGGGCTCGGCATTAAAT
>NZ_JBFRVD010001480.1:0-246 GCF_041474985.1 Vibrio sp. 10N.222.49.C9
AGGATAACGCTACTGCTAGAGCTGTTTTAGAAACTTCCATATTATTCTCTCACGTTTGTTTTACTTATATGCCACCGCCTCAGAGGCGGCGGTCATTGTTAAAATTGTTCTTAGAACGCGTATTTTAGACCGATACGAGTTCTTAGCTGGCGGTTGTCTTCTGCAGAAGAACCTTGGTCAACTGTCCAGAATTCCATGTATGGGCGGAAGTTATCGATCTGGTAACCAACGATTACGCCTAGATCC
>NZ_JBFRVD010001481.1:0-285 GCF_041474985.1 Vibrio sp. 10N.222.49.C9
GGCATTTTTGTATGTGGTGATTGCACGTTTTAGATAATGTGCACGGCCTCGTCATGCTGGAAAGCGAAGCTTATCCAGTATCTTAGGGTGCACAGGTTTGGTTTTTGGTGCTCGCCAAGATCCTGGATATTTGCTTTGCAAATTCCAGGATGACGACTTGTTATTTGTATCGCTTTTGAGAGTTATGTTTGACGCTTGTAAGCACTCATACCCGTCATACTGGAAAGCGAAGCTTATCCTAGTATCTTAGGGTGCAGAGGTTTGGTTTTTGGTGCTTACCAAGAT
>NZ_JBFRVD010001482.1:0-221 GCF_041474985.1 Vibrio sp. 10N.222.49.C9
GATCAAAACCACTTGTGCATACTGCGGCGTTGGTTGCGGAATCGAAGCCAGACCCAAGCATTCGGGGGAGTTGGAGATACGCGGAGATAAGGAACATCCCTCAAACTATGGCAAGTTGTGCACCAAAGGGATAGCGCTAGGAGAAACGGTTATTCATGATGGTCGCCTGTTATCTCCAACCCTAAAAACTGGCCATGGTGATGAAGCACTGTCGTGGGAAG
>NZ_JBFRVD010001483.1:0-376 GCF_041474985.1 Vibrio sp. 10N.222.49.C9
TCCTTAGTCATTGGTAGATTCATGGCATCATTCCTCGTGATTGTCATTGAAGTGCTTTGTCACCTAGCTGCTGTTGCATAAAGAAGAAGTTAATCTGTTACTGCGGTCTAATTTCTTCTGTCTACATTTTTACTTTAACTAAATATTCACTAGAATTTCACAAATAAAATTACACAGTGTAAATTTTACAAATATGAAGACAAAAACTAGCTTATTCAGACAATCGCATTTTCTTGGTACTAAGATCCGAAACCTGCGTAAGAGAAATCACCTCACCCTTGATGATCTCTCGTCTCGCTGTATAAAACTCAACCCAGAATCTGCGCCATCCGTGTCGTATCTCTCCATGATTGAACGCGGTAAAAGAGTGCCAAGT
>NZ_JBFRVD010001484.1:0-528 GCF_041474985.1 Vibrio sp. 10N.222.49.C9
GGTTCTAACTAGTGTCTGCGAACCTGCAAGATTACTCATACTGAATACTCCCTTTCAGAATCATGAGCCAACGAATTTGAGGCAGCTATTCTCGCCCATACGAAGTGATTAGTTGCGACTAGGGTGACCAACAGCAGGGCGGCCCCTAGGTTATGCATTACCGCGTTGATAAGCGGAAGATGAAAGATAACGTTGGCAATACCCAACCAAACCTGAACTGCAAGGCCAAAGCCAATAGCTCTTACATAGATTCTTGCTGAGGGTAGCGAACTGCGCCACAGTAATACCATCAATGATAGCAACGCAGAGGTCGTGATCAGCGCCCCTACCCTGTGTGTCACATGTATCGTCATTCTCGCCCCATAATCCAGCACTCCGAACTCGTAGTTATCAAAACCGGTTTGAATAAAATTAAAGGCATTGCCAAAGTCGAGATGACTTTGCCACTCACCTTGACATATAGGTAAAGAGGTACACATCAGGGCGGCATAGTTAGACGATGTCCAACCTCCAAGCATAATCTGAAGG
>NZ_JBFRVD010001485.1:0-270 GCF_041474985.1 Vibrio sp. 10N.222.49.C9
CTTTAAGGTGTTATAACCGACTAGAACAGGTAATCCTGTGTAAGATGTCGTCGTTGAACCATCTGGCACCACGGCCCCACGGATACTAGACATGTAAGATTTCTCATCGCGAGTCGCTGATGTGTCAGGCGTCTCCCAAGAGGCGACAGATATCCCACTTGTACCATCACTACTCCAAACAAATCCTTTTGTAGAAAATGCAAAGTTTTGACAATCAGGAGAGGCTCCTGGGTCATCAATGGACGTTTTATCATCAAAGTTATAACAGCG
>NZ_JBFRVD010001486.1:0-418 GCF_041474985.1 Vibrio sp. 10N.222.49.C9
TAAGTGACCTACAAAGGAACAATATTTAGCATCTTTGAAAATGTACAACGTCTCGCAAAAAACCGCATGAAATGTCTTTTCGTGATCGCCTGTTATTAAACTCGCTTTGTTTTTACATAGCAGGAATAGAAATCAAAATGGCATTCTCAGAAACTCGCCCACAGAAAGTATTTTACACAGAATTCACAAGCAAGAATAAGGCTGAGGTGGTCGCTCTGTTTGATCAGATTAGTGAGCAGTACAGGGTGAATAACGCTGTCAACGGACTTTCGTTGGTGACCTATGCTGAAAATATTGACGATCGCTACATGGTATTCATGAGAGCAGCTGAAGGGTTTGAAACGGTGGGACTTGATCAGCAAGTTAAGCAGCAGTTGTCACAACTGACGGGTTACCGCCTCCAAAGGGTGTATGAAGG
>NZ_JBFRVD010001487.1:0-477 GCF_041474985.1 Vibrio sp. 10N.222.49.C9
ATTTTATAGAGAGACTTAGCTTTGCGTGCCGAAGTAAACTGGCAACTCTTTCACATCTTGAGTTTCAGTTAGGGCAAGCATTAGCATGATGCGTGCTTTTTGAGGGTTTAGTACTCCCGAACCGATAGCGTGTGATTTAGCCGTAACGAAGCCAGAGCCTGTGCGTGTAGAAAGCACTACTGGGTAACCGTCTTCGTTTAGTTGGCTAATTCTCTCTCGAACCGCAGAAGGAACAGAGCCATTACCACTGCCCGCAACCACAATTCCGTCTGCTCCAGACTCTACGATGGCATCAATGATCTCAGGTCCCATATTTTGGTAGCTGTATACGATATCCACTTTAGGCAAGGTCTCTAATTTAGACACATCAAATGTTGGCTTACCCATGACTTTTGCTGGCTCGTAATAGAACTTAGGCTCACCTCCTGCGAAGGTTCCCAAGAAGCCTTGGTCATGTGCTTTGAAGGTATCTAGAGA
>NZ_JBFRVD010001488.1:0-296 GCF_041474985.1 Vibrio sp. 10N.222.49.C9
GAACATTACTTTTAGTGAGCCACGACCGAGAGTTTGTGGATAACACCGTAATGGCGAGTTGGATCTTTGAAGGCAATGGCCGTATCGAAGAGTTTGTTGGTGGTTACCATGACGCACAGCAGCAGCGAGATCAAGTTAAGGCCTCTAGGCAGGAATTTGTTGCGAGTACGTCTGATGTAGTGGTTAAAGACAAAGCAGCAAGCAAACCAAGTCGCAATACCAGTAAAAAGTTGTCGTATAAGTTGCAACGTGAGTTAGAATCGCTACCACAGCTTCTTGAACAACTTGAAGAACAA
>NZ_JBFRVD010001489.1:0-333 GCF_041474985.1 Vibrio sp. 10N.222.49.C9
TTAATAAGATGAGCGACCACTGTAAGGATTGCCATTATGACGTAAAGAACAAAGTGGGAGAGCGAGCCTGTCCGCTGAACAGTTTGTACTGGCGCTTCATGAATAAACACAGAGAAAAATTGTCGCAAAACCCGCGTACGCGCATGATTTTCAGTGCCTGGGAGCGGATGGATGATGAGCTAAAACAGCAAACCCTGCAGCAGGCTGAAGTCTACCTTAATCAACTTGAGGACCTGTAAATTTGATGAGTGATCCTATGCCAATCTCGCAGTTATTCTCCCAACTTGAGGCGCATTATGGACGCTTTGTATGGTGGCCAGAACCCGATCCCTA
>NZ_JBFRVD010001490.1:0-453 GCF_041474985.1 Vibrio sp. 10N.222.49.C9
GTATGTGGTTGATGAGGCCAATATAGAGACTCACGGGCAACAGCCGATGGGAAGGCTGTCTAATGATACCAATTGGCTTGCCGCCTACATGAGTCGCATGACAGGTATGGTTGAACGCGATAAGAATCACCCTAGTATTATTATTTGGTCTTTGGGTAATGAGTCGGGTTTGGGCACTAACCATCACGCTATGTATCAATGGACCAAACAACGTGATCCTAGCAGGCCGGTTCAATATGAGGGTGGGGGGGCAGAGTCTGCTGCCACTGATATTATTTGTCCTATGTATCCTAGAGTGGATATCGATCTGCCGTACTCGGAACATGATCCCGAGCACCTTAAATTTGGTATTAAGAACTGGATCAGCAAGCCAAATGAAACTCGTCCTCTTATTATGTGCGAATACGCTCATGCTATGGGCAATAGCTTAGGAGGGTTTTATAAGTATTGGGA
>NZ_JBFRVD010001491.1:0-231 GCF_041474985.1 Vibrio sp. 10N.222.49.C9
CGTTTGGAAAGCCAATGAAGTCCTTGAAGTTATGATAGCGCCCACCCGGTATTAAGCTGTCATAGTTGGAGATCTCAAGTTTTCGGCATAGAAATTCTAGCATTTCACGTGGCATGTCTTTTTCGTAAACAAAGCGCACTGGCATAGCGGATAGACGCTGACTCAGGCCTTCCGACATTTGCTCAAGTAGGCTGTGCTCAACCTCGTGACTGAGATCGTACTCCGCATCTC
>NZ_JBFRVD010001492.1:0-296 GCF_041474985.1 Vibrio sp. 10N.222.49.C9
TTGCTGAGGGGTGCGCTTTATCACAGCAAGAGTTCTTGGTGCTAGCTGCCGAGACTTACGCTGAAGGTTAGCGTTCAAAAAGTTGAAAATCCATTTTGGGGTGTGTGAGGATAATACCAAGCCACCCCTAGACTTGAGCCTTAACCGGCCATAAGGACTATTTATGTTAAGTGATTTGTTTCGAGGTCTCATGATGCTGTTGGGGATAATTGCATTAGTGTCGTACCTAAGTGGTCATGACGTGAATGCAACGGTGGGTAATTCAGTGAACGCTGTATTGCCGATATTCGGATACC
>NZ_JBFRVD010001493.1:0-454 GCF_041474985.1 Vibrio sp. 10N.222.49.C9
GATCTCAGAGGTTTTATGGATTGAAGCGAACACAGGACTTTGAGTAACCACTGCTCCTTGTGATTGAAGGTGCAGGATTTCGGGGATGAAATAGAAGCCAAATAGCAAACCTGTTCCTACCATCAAACTCATGCTAACCAGCGCTATCCAATCGGAGTCTTTCTTCCAATAGCTCCACAACTCATAAGCCAAAGAAACTAAGCAAACAGCAATCAAAGGATAAGACAGACGTACAAAGACTTCGGTCATCATCAAGCCTTCTTGAAAGCGATTAAGTACTGATTCGCCTAACCATGAAGAAGAATTAAAGATCACGGGGGCGACCACTGCGCCCGCAAACAATGAAAAGGCAATAACACTGGTCAATGCGATGACGTAAACAATTGAAATTGTTCTAGTAAGTAGATTCATAATGGAAAATGCACTTCAAAGAAAAAGCTCAGCATAACGACTG
>NZ_JBFRVD010001494.1:0-333 GCF_041474985.1 Vibrio sp. 10N.222.49.C9
CAAGAGCCCCGGTGAACAGTGAGCTTCTCTAGCATTGCTTTTAAGTTGTAGCGAATGGATAAATAGCAAAACAGGCTATAAACAATCAGCTCCAGCATGGATACCGTAAGATAAATATGACCCACGAAGCTGAAAGTGGTGAGCGCTCCAAACAAGCGAAAGAGCGTACTCATAGAGGTTGAGTTATCGGAATCGATATCAGGTAACAAGCCACCTATCGTACCTAACAGTATCAACCATAGTGCGGTAATGGGTACAATGTGCCCTGCCGATAGCAGGGCTGTCGCCGCTAAACTACTCGTCAGCGCGGCTGTTCCAAGATGTGTATTGAAA
>NZ_JBFRVD010001495.1:0-264 GCF_041474985.1 Vibrio sp. 10N.222.49.C9
ACCTTTCTTCAAAACAGCCGAACTTTAAAACTTGGTTAGTCGATCCAGACGGTTCGGGCATTTATTCCTATTTGAAAGAGGGCACCTATCAATCCAACGGAAGTTCGTTCACAGAAGGGATAGGTATCATGAGACTGGTTGAAAACTTCAAACAAGCAAAAATCAATCACGCAATCACCTTACCCGATCAGGATCTAGTGACTATATCGCGCATTGTTGCAGAGCAAGATGGCATTCTTTTGGGAAGCAGTTCTTCGTTAAATG
>NZ_JBFRVD010001496.1:0-264 GCF_041474985.1 Vibrio sp. 10N.222.49.C9
CTGACAAGTGGTCGTCAGCAAATTCGTCAAAGTACTCAAGAGACTCTGAATGAAATCATTGATGGCTACGACATGGGTATCCTTGTTGTTGACGTCAACTTCCAATCAGCACGTCCACCAGAGCAAGTTAAAGACTCATTCGATGACGCTATCGCAGCGCGTGAGGATGAGGAGCGTTTCATTCGTGAAGCAGAAGCTTACAAGAATGAAATCTTGCCGAAAGCGACAGGTCGTGCAGAACGTCTGAAGAAAGAGGCACTAGGT
>NZ_JBFRVD010001497.1:0-294 GCF_041474985.1 Vibrio sp. 10N.222.49.C9
ATATTACAGATATCATCTTTTAGATACTGGCGTAATCTAAAATAGCTTACTTCTGAGTCAATAAAAAAGTCACGCAAGTTAATTTTATTACGATTAATTGGTACGTTTTTCTTTTGATCATTAGTTAATCCTTCCCACCAATGAACCAAATGCTCTCTATATTCATTAATACTCATTTCAAGCTACCCTTCTTGACTCTGGTTCGGTCTTTTAGCTTTTTCATCAACTGATGCCTCTTTAGCTCATTACCGTTTCTATCGACAAATTTATCCCATACCCCAATAGGTATTTTGG
>NZ_JBFRVD010001498.1:0-294 GCF_041474985.1 Vibrio sp. 10N.222.49.C9
CCTTAGTGTCATCGACAAGGGTGTCTTGTTCTTTCACCGAGAAATCCGCAACCTCAGTGCTTTCACCTGAAAGCGATAGGTCATCTTTATTATCTACGCTTTCAGACGTTGTTATTGGAACAGGCTCACTATTGGTCGGCTTCCCTGATCCCGATAGCAACCACCAAGCGATGAGACCCAATAGAATCACCAGCAAGGTAATAATAACGCCAGATTTGGCAGAACCATTGTGCGAAGGCAGGGCTGATTTAGTTGATTTCACTTTATTTCCTAGAGCAATAAGCTCACCTGGGT
>NZ_JBFRVD010001499.1:0-384 GCF_041474985.1 Vibrio sp. 10N.222.49.C9
ATCGTGGATCGGGCGCCATAAACACATACGGGTTGTAACCCCAGTAGTTGACCTTTTCCATATCAAGTAGATGCGGTTCATGCATGCAAGCGGCCACAGGTAGCAATTGTAAGCAGTTGATGTTTTGTTCTTTGTAGAACGCAAGCATCTCGTCACTTACCAGGCCTAGATATTTGCCTCTATGCTGAGAAGGAACCTTCTTATTAAGCTTTGTCAGTCCCTTTGTATGAGTCTCGAACAACACTATTTCAGAGCGAGCTAAACGAGGGTGCTCGACTTCTTGCCAGTCAAATTCTGATGAGGTGACAACAGACTTGGCCATTGACCAGCTTTTTTCGTTAGAAAATGGCGTCTTATAGTTGAGAGGTTCGCTCAAAGCTTTGG
>NZ_JBFRVD010001500.1:0-342 GCF_041474985.1 Vibrio sp. 10N.222.49.C9
GGATAATATCTTCGCGCATGATTTTAGGTGGCACGTTCCATGTCGGGTTCAACACTAACGAATCCATCTTTATTTCCAGCATAGGGGTTTTGCGTTTTTGTTTACCGACAATCACCTTAGATGAGAATGCCACCTTGCCTCTAAAGTAATAGTTCAAATCGAAACTCGGTAAGTTCACAACGACAAGCGCACTTCGCTGCATTGGCCATAGACGGCTTCTTTCTGCATTGAGCGCCAACCTATGGATGCGATCTTCAATGGGATAGTTCAGCCATTCTATGGTCTTAGGTCCAATGACACCATCCGCGTTTAAGCCGTGTTGAGTTTGAAATCTCTTAACGA
>NZ_JBFRVD010001501.1:0-347 GCF_041474985.1 Vibrio sp. 10N.222.49.C9
CAGTCTATTACAACAAGTTTAAAGGTTGGCATGCGCTACTAGAAGCTGAGTTAGACAATCAAGAGCGCTATATCGACATGCCTGAAACGCCGCTGTTCGCATTTGGTGAAGGCATTTCATACACCCAATACAAATACTCAGACCAGCAGATCGAAAACCCAGCGTTGTCAGCTGGTGAAGACCTTAGATTCAGCATCAAGGTGTCTAACGTAGGCGAGCAAGATGGCGTGGAGATTGTTCAGGCTTATTTCAACGATCTGTTCAGTTCAGTGACCACTGAGGTTAAGAACTTACGCGCATTCGAGCGTATCACTCTAAAAGCCGGTGAAAGCAAAGTGGTTAACATG
>NZ_JBFRVD010001502.1:0-298 GCF_041474985.1 Vibrio sp. 10N.222.49.C9
TATTTGTACATTGATGCCATTGCTATCGCCATGTTCTCCATTCAAGGGGTTGAGAAGGCATGGGACTTGGGATTTGGCCTGCCTTTAGGTCCTATTATCATGGGGGTATTAACGGCCATTGGTGGTGGCGTCGTGCGAGATATGCTGCTTCAAAGACCCACCTTATTTCTTAATAAGGAACTCTATGCCATTCCTGTGGCTTTAGGATGCACTTTCCACGTCACTGTATTGGCACTAGCGCCCGCACTGTCTTACATCAGCTCGGTTTGTGCCATAGGCCTGGTTATCTATATTCGTT
>NZ_JBFRVD010001503.1:0-315 GCF_041474985.1 Vibrio sp. 10N.222.49.C9
GCCCTTGAACGCACAGCATTTGATTATGTTATTGTTGGCGACAGAGAATATCGCCAGCTAGAAGCTGACTTAGTCCAAGCTGAAAAAGACGACAACGGCACCAAGGTGGCCGAGTTGCATGGGAAGATAGAGACTATTGGTGGCTATTCTATTCGTGCTCGAGCGGCTGAACTCCTCGATGGTTTAGGCTTTTCTCAAGCACAAATGGAGTGGAATCTGACTCAGTTTTCGGGGGGGTGGCGCATGCGCTTGAACCTCGATCAAGCACTGCTAAGCCGCTCAGATTTGCAGCTTCTCGATGAGCCTACCAACCAC
>NZ_JBFRVD010001504.1:0-251 GCF_041474985.1 Vibrio sp. 10N.222.49.C9
GCTGGGAAGAAGAGGCGCTGTCGTTCATCTCGGGTCACTATGAAACGGGTGAGCCTCTACCAAAAGAAATGCTGGATAAGATGCTAGCGGCGAAAAACTTCCAGTCGGCGATGTTTATTCTGCGCCAGCTAGAGTTTGGGCTGTTTGATTTTACTCTACATACCGAGTTTGATCCTGATATTGGCGCGCGAGTACTTGAAACCTTGGCAGAAGTTAAGCAAAAGGTCGCGGTATTACCAAGCCTTGAGTGG
>NZ_JBFRVD010001505.1:0-329 GCF_041474985.1 Vibrio sp. 10N.222.49.C9
GTCTTCTTTTGGAGGCAATAAGTCAGGAATCATCGCTACATGGCAACCGGCATCAAGGCCTGCTTGTACTCCATTGTTGGAGTCTTCCAATACTAGGCATTGCTCGGCTTCAAGGCCTAGCTTTTGATAGGCCATTTGATAGCAATCTGGGTTTGGCTTACCGCGAGCGACATTTTCGGCGGTAATCACTAGGTCATAATCCGCTAAGTATTCACTATCACGGAAATTATGCTGAACCTCTGGCAGATGTGAGGAGGTCACAATCGCCATTTTTAACCCACGCTGCTTAATGGCATTAAACAGAGCGTCATAACCGGGCTTGTAAGCAA
>NZ_JBFRVD010001506.1:0-397 GCF_041474985.1 Vibrio sp. 10N.222.49.C9
GGTACCGACCTACTATTATCTGTATCAAGTGGGAGGCGAGAGCCTAAAGCAGGAGCAACAACGCAAATGTCCGAAGTGTGGTGGTGAGTGGTTATTAGATGAACCTCTGCATGACATGTTCCACTTTAAATGCGACTCGTGCCGACTGTTGTCAAATATCTCTTGGGATCACTTGAAGTAACGCCCTTTTAAGTTGTGAACCTAAATCTAATCCTTTGGAAAAAGAATGATTTCTAAAAACCAATTAAAACTTATTCGTGCCCTAGGCCAGAAGAAACAACGCAAGGCTCATGGATTGTTCCTTGTTCAGGGGGAGAAAAATGTCCTTGAATTAAGCAACTTCATTGGTTGGACGCCTGCTCTAGAGCGAGAGTTACTCGCCATGGCAGCGGAACAC
>NZ_JBFRVD010001507.1:0-291 GCF_041474985.1 Vibrio sp. 10N.222.49.C9
CCCAATACAAATCGTTTCATTTAAATGCCACTAGTTAAAGTAAACTATACGGTGTAGTTTACATGTGGTGCTTTAAAAGTAAACTACTTAGTGTAAAATAAAGTGATGGTTTTTCCTCCACCATAAATAAGACTCTGATAAATAATGAAAAAGACACGTAGTGAATTAAAGCGCGAAGCGATCCTTACCGCAGCAAAGCAATCTTTTCTTGAGTTTGGCGTTAAGAACACCAGCATGGATAAGCTTGCTAGCCTTGCCAATGTGTCTAAGCGCACCGTATACAATCACTTC
>NZ_JBFRVD010001508.1:0-312 GCF_041474985.1 Vibrio sp. 10N.222.49.C9
GTTGAAGTAAACAAGGATGATGTGCGAGTGCAACTCAATAATGGCCTGCAAATGGTTGTTAAGGCGGAGCATCTTCGCGCTTAAAAGGAGTTTATCCTGCGAATGAAAATGCGTTCAAAGATTACGCTGATTGCAGCTAGCGTTATGCTAGCTGCCTCTGCAAATGCTGTCGAAGCAAACCTCACGGTAAAAGACTTACCTGTTCTCACCCCTGAAGTTCAGCATCAAACTGCTGCTAAACGAGTGACTTCACGTTTTACTCGCTCTCATTACAAGCAATTCAAATTAGACGATCAATTTTCAGCAGAGATT
>NZ_JBFRVD010001509.1:0-275 GCF_041474985.1 Vibrio sp. 10N.222.49.C9
AGACAGTTCTATGAAAGGAATGGCTGAGATCATTCTAGGTAAGCAACGAAACGGCCCAATTGGTTCTGTTCGTTTAACATTCCAGGGACAGTTCTCTCGCTTTGATAACTACGCCGGTCCTGCATTCGATTATGACGACGAATAGGAACTGGCATGAGTAGATTGCAAGCTGCTGTAGCATCGATTAACACCGATGCTCTTTGCCATAATATAGACATGCTGCATAAACAGGCGCCTAACAGCCGTTTACTCGCGGTTGTTAAAGCCAATGGTTA
>NZ_JBFRVD010001510.1:0-226 GCF_041474985.1 Vibrio sp. 10N.222.49.C9
CCCAAGCAGGCAATCCCGTATTGTTCCCCCACCTACCGCGGTGACCACTCCAAGTACCACCACAGAGAATACGTCTGTCCGTTTTTCATTGGCGGCCAATACGGCAGATAAAGCGAAAGCGGCGGTACCCAAAACGGTAAAGGTTTCGGTTAAAAAAGAGGTACTTAGATACATGTTATGGCCAATGTTGATAGCAGAAGAGCTTTACCAATAGGAAGTGAAAGCA
>NZ_JBFRVD010001511.1:0-315 GCF_041474985.1 Vibrio sp. 10N.222.49.C9
GAACCATAGGCATGTTTTAAGCTGCTCTGAGCGCTCAAAGTAAGCCTCTAGAACCTCCGCAAGGGTATCGCCTTCTAGACCAACAACGCCTTGGTAGCGCTCGCCTTTGTTTGGTGAAATCGTAATCACCAAGTGACCTTTGCCTAGCATGTCATGCAAAGTCGCAGTCTCAGCGATCTCGCCTTCAAAGCGAGCAACACCGCGTATCTTTTGGTTGTTGTCACCATTGATGACAGCCAATGATACTGGGCCATCGCCTTGTAATTGAAGCGTGATAGAGCCTTCAAACTTTAGAGTAGCTGTCAGTAATGATGT
>NZ_JBFRVD010001512.1:0-516 GCF_041474985.1 Vibrio sp. 10N.222.49.C9
CGTTCTTATCTCATTGGTTACTGTGTTGTTTAGCGGAGAATCATCATCGTCTCCAACCCAGAACTCAAAAAGATCCCCAAGAATATAAACCGCGTCTGAATTCGGTGCTTCTTCACGCATAAAGCGTACGAAAGCATCAGTCATGTCGCTGCGATTGGGAGTAAGGTGTAGATCTGAGATAAAGAGAGTGCGCATTGGGAGAGGGTTCCATTGGAGAGAATAAACCGCCCAAGCCAAGCTTGGACGGTTTGAAAGCTATTACTCAGCGATAGTAGTGCCAGTAATAATAACTTCTTCTAGAGGAACATCTTGGTGCATACACATGCTACCAGTGCTCACGCCTTTGATTTTGTTTACTACATCCATGCCTTCAGTCACTTTACCGAATACACAGTAACCCCAGCCGTTCATGTCTTCTGATTTGAAGTCCAAGAAAGTGTTGTTGTTAATGTTGATAAAGAACTGTGAGCTAGCAGAATGCGGTTCCATAGTACGCGCCATTGCGATAGTACCAAC
>NZ_JBFRVD010001513.1:0-317 GCF_041474985.1 Vibrio sp. 10N.222.49.C9
GGTATCTTGGTACTCATCCACTAAAAGGTATCGAATGCGTGCTCGCCAGCGCTCTCGCACTTCCTCGTTTTGCTTTAATAGCAATACGGGCATAAGAATCAGATCATCAAAATCTAGGGCGTTATAAGCCACCATCTGGCGCTGATACATCTCAAAGCAATCGGCAAATAACGTATGTTGTTCACCCTGCGCCGAGGCTCTTGCTTGAGCCGGCGTCAGCATGTCGTTCTTCCAGTTTGAAATGGTACTGACTAGCTGGCGAAGTAAATCCTTGTCACCGTCTAACAAATCTTCCGTAAGCTCTTTGAGCATTGAAA
>NZ_JBFRVD010001514.1:0-481 GCF_041474985.1 Vibrio sp. 10N.222.49.C9
ATTACTTCAGCCGACGTAATACAGACCTTATAGAACTCAACTGTGATTCCTTTAAAGAGGTCACCAAAACGGTTGAGTCTGGACATGCCGACTACGGCGTATTGCCAATAGAGAACACCAGCTCTGGTTCTATCAACGAGGTATACGACCTGCTTCAGCACACTACGCTGTATATCGTTGGTGAACTATCACAGCCTATTGAGCACTGCCTACTATCCACAACAGACGTGCGATTAGAAGAGATAAAGACCCTTTACTCTCATCCACAGCCTCACCAGCAATGCAGTGACTTCTTGGGACGCTTAAAGGGCGTTAAACTAGAGACCTGCGCAAGTACAGCGGATGCCATGTTGAAGGTGAAAGAACTTAATCGCTCTGATGCTGCCGCCATTGGTAACGCATTAAGTGGCAAGCTATATGGCCTGCAAAACGTACAAGAAAATATCGCCAACCAAACAGAAAACCATACGCGCTTTATTGT
>NZ_JBFRVD010001515.1:0-384 GCF_041474985.1 Vibrio sp. 10N.222.49.C9
GGGTGCCATCGTCAATGGCTCAAGAACGGAATTCAAGCTTTGGGCTCCTACGGCGCAAAACGTGACCTTGCATATCTATAATAAGGTCAAAAAGCAGACTAAGCGTGTTCAGTTGGTTGAGAATCCACAAACAGGTGTTTGGGAATCTGAGCGAGTGAATGGCGTTGTCGATAAGTACTACCGCTATGAGGTTACCGTTTACCATCCAACCACCAAGCAGATTGAAACTGTGATGGTGACCGACCCTTACTCGTTGAGTGTTTCTACGAATTCTACTTATTCTCAAGTCGTTGACCTTAAGAAAGATAAAAAACTGAAACCTAAAGGTTGGGACAACTACGAAAGACCCGAAACTCCTGTTGGAGAGGATGGTCAGTACTTGGA
>NZ_JBFRVD010001516.1:0-497 GCF_041474985.1 Vibrio sp. 10N.222.49.C9
TTGGTATTCTTTTACTTCTTCTGTCGCCATTATTTTGTTGCCATCCACGTTTTGAAGACTTCTATCGCTCTATCAGCATCTCGCTCTACAAGTTTCTGAGCATGCTGTATCTGATCTTGTATTGGTGACTCTGAATCAGGTAGGTCAATATCAAACGCACCTAGACCACCACTACTGATACCCAAGGAGCGCAGATACTCATCCTGCTTCATCTTCGCTTCATCATTCGCCATTTCAGCCGCACTACCTTCAATCACTTCTGATTGAGGCTTCGACGTGCCGTTTATCATGAATCGCACAAGAGGCTTAAGACCGATGAACACCAGTGCCAAACCAAGAATGAGCGACACTAGATAGCGAGCCAGCGTCACAACATCCTGTTGTTCGTACCACTTCAATTCAACCTTCGCGATCTCTACCACACTTTGGAAAGGTAACTGGCTAATCTTAAACTGATCACCACGCTCACCACTAAAGCCCACCGCATTCTTCACTAG
>NZ_JBFRVD010001517.1:0-292 GCF_041474985.1 Vibrio sp. 10N.222.49.C9
GCAGGGAAGAAGATAATCTAGCCCTTTTTTCCCAGGAGCATATGGGTCTTCTAGTGTTGTAGTGCGGCTGTTTTGCCCTTCTTCTATGATGCGATAATGTGGCGAAAGGTGCTGTTGTAATAGCATAGGCCAACGCTCGTTTTCATAGTATCGGCGCGGCAGATCCGGCGAGTATCCCCAGGTGTTTGAATCACCAAAGCAGAGCACAGTTGTCATCTAATTAATCCCTTCAGAAAGTGGTTATGAAGTCAGAGTTCGGCTGGTAAATAACGTCGTCATTCCAATTCTATAT
>NZ_JBFRVD010001518.1:0-406 GCF_041474985.1 Vibrio sp. 10N.222.49.C9
GGTCTTATTGGCTTGTATTGCCTTTGTGATGAAGCAAAAGCGCAGTGAAGACATCAGTATCACCGGCGTGGTGAGCCTGCTAATCACCTTTATCATTGGCTGCCTTGCTGTTTCTGGTGAAGCAGTCTTAGCCGCGGTGGCGGCAGTGCTTACGGCTGTGGTACTGGATAATAAAAAAGAACTTCACCAAGCCCTACAAAAGCTACAAGAGTACGAACTGGATGCAGCGCTGCGCTTACTCCTTATTTCCATCGTGATGCTCCCTCTTCTGCCAAACCAATCTTACGGCCCATGGAATGCCCTCAACCCCTATGAGATTTGGTGGATGGTGGTGCTCATTGCCAGCATTTCCTTTGTAGGCTATTTTGCGATAAAAATTGGTGGTGCTAAACGAGGGATCTTATTC
>NZ_JBFRVD010001519.1:0-287 GCF_041474985.1 Vibrio sp. 10N.222.49.C9
CTTCTATTAGTGTGGTTAGGGCTGTTACTCAGCACATTAATAGTATCGGTTACCTTGAGCAAAAGACCTTTGCTGGCATGGTAGTGGACAATCAAATGGCATTGATGATGCTAGCCGAGCCTCCTAAGACAGCACGTAAAGGCACCTCTGAATTAGCCGGTTATACCTGGTATTGGTCTATTACACCAATATCAACAAGCACCGCTTATTTGCGAGCGGTTGATGTCAGTGTGGCCCTAGATGAAAAAATGGATAGCCCCCTAGTTACGGTAAGAAGTTATGTACCG
>NZ_JBFRVD010001520.1:0-245 GCF_041474985.1 Vibrio sp. 10N.222.49.C9
TCTTTTAGGTCGTATACACTATCGATCGCATTGTCTGAGTAACGAACAACGAATTTTTGACCAGAGAAGTTAGCTTCAGCAGCTAGTTGGTAAGCGCTGTCAGCGACGTTATTGTCACTTTCTAGTTTCTCAGACTTGAAACCGTAGTTCGCGTAGAATGCTAGGTCTAAACCGCCAAAGTTCATGCCGTGGAACTTAGATGTGATAGCGTACTTGCCGTTATCGCCTACCATGTCGTCTTCAAC
>NZ_JBFRVD010001521.1:0-298 GCF_041474985.1 Vibrio sp. 10N.222.49.C9
GAATGAGAAATGGAGTGATCAAGACGCCGATAATGCTGGACAAAGACGCGTTGAAGATAGCGCCAGGTACATTTCCTTTGCCCACGCTGGTCATAGCAACTGACGAGGATACCGTGCTTGGCAATACGAATAGATAGCAGAAGCCAAACGCGAGGGCCGAAGGCATATAGGCTAGAAACAGGTCACCAAAGATCACCCACAGCAAAGGGTAAAAGATGAAGGTCGCGGATTGAATAAACAGGTGCAGACGCCAGTTACTCAAGCCCGCTTTGATAGCACTTGGCGCAAGACCCAGACC
>NZ_JBFRVD010001522.1:0-319 GCF_041474985.1 Vibrio sp. 10N.222.49.C9
TGATAGAACCGCGCATACCGCCAAACAGATGTGGCAGCGAATTAGCGACAGCCTTTCCCCTTCATCAGTGCTATTTCGCCATGCCATAAGGCTCGCAACGGCACTCACCGTTGGTTATGGCATCATTGAATTATTCTCCATTGAGCATGGGTTCTGGATACTGCTGACCACTCTGTTTGTCTGTCAGCGTAACTTTAGCTCCACCAAACAAAAGCTATTTCATCGGATCAGTGGCACCTTTGCCGGGCTAATCCTTGGTGTGGTAATGCTCTCTCTTATCCCTGAAGTGGAAGGGCAGCTGTTCGTTATTGTCATTTCC
>NZ_JBFRVD010001523.1:0-351 GCF_041474985.1 Vibrio sp. 10N.222.49.C9
CTGTACATCATCTTTGAATGAGGGACTTAACGAACGCTCACGCCAGGCAAACCCCAAAACTATCTCATCAGGATAAATCGACCAACCAGAATGACCTCGACGATCCATCCGGTCGTTAATGGCAACAGTAATACCGAGTTGTTTTACTTGCTTGACTGTAGGGTACATTATCTCAAACTCCCATCTGAGCCATCAAGCGGGAGAACTGACACTCTCTCTCTCGATGCATTTGAATAGCTATCTCTTTGGGGCAATAGTCCGTGTGCTTTGCATCAACATCTATCATCAATAACTTGTGGTGATCGCGGCTGATTTTTTCGAATACCCAGCAATGACGAATCTCCAGACCAC
>NZ_JBFRVD010001524.1:0-272 GCF_041474985.1 Vibrio sp. 10N.222.49.C9
CAATGTCGGATGTAGGCAGTTATGCAGGAGAGGCGATTGAGCACATAAAAACGGTGCAGAGTTATAGCCGAGAGTCTGAGGAGAAGGCGTCATTTTCAACAGAGGTGGAGCGCGCGTATGAGATAGGGCGAGAGCGAGTAAAGCAGCGGGCCATCCTTATCTCTGGAGTGATTGTGATCGTCTTTGGCGCTATATCCGGCATGTTATGGGTTGGGGGAAGCGATGTTATTCACGGCAAGATGTCGGCAGGTGATTTAGGTGCCTTCGTATTC
>NZ_JBFRVD010001525.1:0-248 GCF_041474985.1 Vibrio sp. 10N.222.49.C9
AAAACACACGCTGACGCTGACCGCCAGATAGCTGATGCGGGAACTTATCTAAAACCTCTTTCGCCGGCGTTAAGCCCACTTGCTCAAGGATAGAAACAAGGCGTTCTTCCATCTCTTGCCCTGGCTGAAGATCATGATAAATCTTCAAAGGACGCGTTAAGTGATAGCGAATAGTATGCAGTGGATTCAAAGAGCTGAACGGGTCTTGGAATACCATTTGTACGTCGCGACGGTACGCATCTAACTGC
>NZ_JBFRVD010001526.1:0-407 GCF_041474985.1 Vibrio sp. 10N.222.49.C9
CGATACGCCAGTTACGCAGTACGTACTCATGAATCTCAGCTTTGATCCAATGAACAGCAAATGAAACAAGGCGAACACCCACTTCTGGGTTAAATCGTTTCACCGCTTTCATTAATCCGATATTACCTTCCTGAACTAAGTCAGCTAGAGGAAGACCATAACCAGAGTAACCACGAGCTACATGAACAACAAAACGCAAATGAGACAAAATCAGCTCTTTCGCAGCCTCAATCTCACCTTTGTAATGCAAACGCTCGGCAAGGTCTTTCTCTTTCTCTACGGTTAGCATTGGGTAACCGTTTGCAGATCTGATGTAGCTATCTAAGCTATCTTGAGATACAACTGCCATTGAAAACGTTTTACTAGCCATTCAATCCCTCATTCATCGAACTTTACAACCTATTCGC
>NZ_JBFRVD010001527.1:0-391 GCF_041474985.1 Vibrio sp. 10N.222.49.C9
AGTCAGAACGTTTTGAATACTATCTAGATAAGCCTGAAAAACTTACTCTTGTAAACGGAGTTAACGATAAAATTGCATCCTCTTTAAAAGAGTCAGGCATCCAAACAATCAAAGAACTATCGCACCTTACTGAAGATGACTTGATTAACATCAAGGGTATTGGAAGGGTAAGCGCACAAAAAATCATAGCACAGCTTAGTCGAGTGCTTTGAACGTCTACTAGTATGAGGTTCTTATGACAAAAAATTGGCCCCCATGTGGGAGAATTGCACACCTTGCAGGTGGTCTGACTGCTCAAGTCGAACCTATGAGTGACCAAGTTATTTTGTGGCCCCAAAGTATCGATGGCAAGGAGGCACAAATATCGATACCGACTTTTGGACGATTGTAT
>NZ_JBFRVD010001528.1:0-367 GCF_041474985.1 Vibrio sp. 10N.222.49.C9
AGCCTCACCACTGCTGTCACCGCCAAACTGAATCGCTGTTTGACCACCGGTCATAAACAAGAACACATCTGCCAGTATCTCGGCATCGAGCAAAGCGCCGTGCAATACACGTGCGGAAATATCGATGGTGAAATGCTTAGCTAGTGAGTCCAGGTTTTTGCGCGCTGGCATGTTTGGCATGCGCTTAGCCATTGCCAAGGAATCGGTAATTTTGCAGTAGTCTTCCGTTTTTCCGATAGAAGGGTCTAGCTTGCTAAATTCATTATCCATAAAGCCGACATCGAAGGGCGCGTTATGAGCAACAAGCTCAGCCCCATCGATAAACGCTAGAAACTCTTTATGAATATCTTTGTATTCTGGTTTATCT
>NZ_JBFRVD010001529.1:0-305 GCF_041474985.1 Vibrio sp. 10N.222.49.C9
GCTAAAGCCTGAGTTGCTAAAAGATTTAGATAAACTAAAACTGACCTACAGTAACTGGTTAAATGTACCGGGTGTAGACCAACAGCGCCTACAAGGTCTATTAAGCGAAATAGCTCTAGTGCACAAAGAGGTATTAGGGGCTCAACGATTTGGCACCAAACTTAAAGAAGACAGTTTTTTGTCTTCCATTAGACAGCGCTTTAACCTGCCTGGCGGGGCATGCTGCTTTGATCTTCCTGCGTTGCACTATTGGCTTCATCAGCCTCTAGAAAAGCGCATGGCGGATGCTCAGCAGTGGCTGAAAT
>NZ_JBFRVD010001530.1:0-350 GCF_041474985.1 Vibrio sp. 10N.222.49.C9
GCCTTTACCTACGTAGTCGTTGGCATCGCCAGTGAGCTTAATGTTTACGCCTCCAGCGTTCCAAACCCCAAGAGACTGTCCTGCTGTGCCGTTTAGGTTTAAGCAAATAGGGGAGCCTGCGACACCTGCATTACCATATCGCTTGGCAATCTCACCAGAAAGGCGAGCGCCAATAGAGCGGTCGGTATTCTTCACGTCATAATAGAGATTCAACGGCGCTTTAGCTTCAACCGCAGCCAGTGCTTCTTCAACGATAGTTTGGTTGAGGAAGGCCTTATCAAACGGCTTGTTCGGTTCAGACCAGAATACAGGTGCACCCGTAGGAGAGACTGGAGTCTCAAGGATATCAC
>NZ_JBFRVD010001531.1:0-222 GCF_041474985.1 Vibrio sp. 10N.222.49.C9
GCCTTTGGTTTAGTCGTAATAAACTCTATTTCGACATTCGCCACGCCAGTTTGCACTACTCCAAGTTTAGTAGCTGCCGCATAACTCAGGTCGATAATTCGCCCCTCATGAAATGGCCCTCTGTCGTTGACGCGAACAATGGCCGTTTTGCCATTGTCGACATTGGTGACTTTGACATAACTTGGAATAGGAAGATTTTTGTGAGCAGCACTCATGGAATAC
>NZ_JBFRVD010001532.1:0-320 GCF_041474985.1 Vibrio sp. 10N.222.49.C9
ATGCCACCAGCAAAAAGTTGCCAGCAAATATTACTCGGTTTGGGGTGTTTTTGGGGAGCGGAGCGTCTTTTCTGGAATATCCCTGGGGTTGTCTCTACATCCGTCGGTTATGCCGGTGGTTATACGCCCAATCCAACCTATGAAGAGGTCTGTTCTGGGCAAACGGGTCATACCGAAATCGTGCGTGTCATCTTCGATTCAAGTCAGGTTTCTTTAACGACGATACTGCAAGTATTTTGGGAAAAGCACGACCCCACTCAAGGGATGCGTCAAGGTAATGACAGAGGCACTCAATATCGCTCTGCTATTTACACCTACAG
>NZ_JBFRVD010001533.1:0-370 GCF_041474985.1 Vibrio sp. 10N.222.49.C9
GTATATTTGTCACGCCTAGGCATTATAATTTTACTCAATAGATGAATAGTGGTTTTTGGCGTAAATGCCGATAAGTAATGAAAAGGAGATAGTGGGTGAAAGAGATCGATAGATTAAAGATTGAGGTGTCAGCAAATTTTTCTGTCGCTATTGCCGAGATTAATAAGACGGATTCAGCGGTTGCTCGAATCTGCGTAGAAACAGCGCAAGCGAAAGCGGAAGAACTGCTTAATAAGGTGCTTGCTTTGCCAGCGGTCAACTCTGATGACAAGGCGCTTATTAGTAAGCTTCGCACTGACATTGCAATCTTGGAGAGAGAAAAGCACGATTTGGATGTGAGGGCCAAAGCTCTTAAGAGTGAGTGTACTGT
>NZ_JBFRVD010001534.1:0-383 GCF_041474985.1 Vibrio sp. 10N.222.49.C9
GTTACGGCCCATACGGCCTGCCGCTCCGGCAACTGCTATTCGCACCACTACGCTAGTCTCCATTATATAAAGCTGGGGGTAACTTAATGTATCTGAATCACACTTTGGAATCCAGCCAATTCACATTTCCTCGCAAAAGTGTTGGATCACGGCTTGTACTACTGGAACGTTTGCTTCTGGGAAGGCGTAATTGGTCAGGTCGGCTATTGAGACCCATTGACCTAGTTGCCCCTCTTTGCCGTAAGGCCTGCCTTCAAAGCTATGGATCAAAAGGAAATCAAAGCTCAGCGACTTGTCTGTATAGTCAAAGTCGAAATGCTGGAATGACTCACTGTGTAGACCTTGAATACCGATCTCTTCGAACAGCTCTCTTTCTATTGCGT
>NZ_JBFRVD010001535.1:0-359 GCF_041474985.1 Vibrio sp. 10N.222.49.C9
CATCAAATGTGAAGATGATTTAGATAGAGAAATTAAACGTGCCAATCAGCAAATCAAAACCCTGAAAACGAAGGCCAAACGTTGCCGTGGCACCTTAGAGGACAAGCTGGCCATCAATGAAGAAGCTAAGAAAGCCCAAGAGGTCAGCTATCAGTTGCGCGCGAATTATTTCTACATTCAAGATCAAGTCAGAGACGCACAACTTGCACAATTTGAATGTACAGTGGAGGCATAACATGAGCTTTACAATACTAACGGATGACGGACAAATCACCCAAGAGGATGCACAGCAGATTCTATGTACTGATAATCCTCATAAAATGGTTCGTGCAAACCTTTTCATCGAGACTGGGTACGTA
>NZ_JBFRVD010001536.1:0-248 GCF_041474985.1 Vibrio sp. 10N.222.49.C9
GCTCCTGGGTTTGGCGCAGATGAAAATGAAATCGTTCTTAGCCGCAACACAACCGATGGCATGATCTCTGTAGTCAGCGGCCTAGATTTTAAAGAAGGTGATGTGATCATCACCACTCACCATGAGCACATTGGTGGTACTTCACCACTATTTGTCGCTGCAGATCGTGTTGGTGCTACCGTCGTAGAAATCGAGATTCCGGTTTACACAGGTGACTCTCCATTAACTAAAGAGGATTTTGTTCAAGC
>NZ_JBFRVD010001537.1:0-385 GCF_041474985.1 Vibrio sp. 10N.222.49.C9
CTTGTTGGATTGTGCTTTCCAATTCAAAATCAGGTTCCGTCGGCGTAAACGCAATACTAGCCACATCTAAAGTGTACTCCAGAGGATCCCCACCACCATCGTGTGCAAGACCACCATTGGCTGAAGTCATAGTTACCTTAAAACCATCCTCTGTATTACAGTATGCACTTACATTGCCAATAACCAAACTTGACACATCTAGACCGTTATTAAATACATCAATGTCATTATCTGTTACTTCTAGTTCACACTCACAAGGTACATAACCTGTAATTTCTAGCGGTAAATCCACTTCACAAATAACCGAAGAAGTAGGGTTATCATCATCCCCTCCCTGACACATGCGCTTTTTAGAACGCTTGCCAGCATCTGCGTCCGGAATAAC
>NZ_JBFRVD010001538.1:0-367 GCF_041474985.1 Vibrio sp. 10N.222.49.C9
ATCCTATGGTATTCACTCAAGGGGTTGCACGAATCTTTAATATGTTTGGTCGAGGAATGTACCCTTAGAGGTGACGAACCTAGATACAAAAAATGCCACACTCTGTGTTAACGCCATTCGCTTAAGAGCGAGTGGCGTTCTTCTGTCTAACTCTCGTCGGGTATTTTGCCGTCTTTTTTAACACGGCACGAGGATAAGGCTTCCTCTTCCTTTTTTCTGGAAGAATAAGCCGCTTTCCACTCTCTCGCAGTGTCTTTAAGGCTTTGGGAATAGTTCCTGGGCTCCTTCCGTCTGACCAGATGAACTCATCTTGTATCAAGTAAAGGGCATTTATAAAACTTACTCTTAGCGGTGGGACATTATGAGC
>NZ_JBFRVD010001539.1:0-278 GCF_041474985.1 Vibrio sp. 10N.222.49.C9
GTAACAAACCGTAGATGTAACCGGCTTCTGTTTCGGTCATGCCTTGGTCTAGCAAGATTTTTGGTAGCCAACTAGCGAACGAGTAGAAGGTAAATGAATTTAAACCTAGCGCGAGTGTAACTTGCCATGCGATACCGCTGGAAAGCAGCTGTTTAATGCTGACTCCCTTGTGTTGAGCGTTATGATTTTCTGTTTCTTTCGAACGAAACCAGAAGACCAACGCCAGCGTCACGAAAAACAGATTAAACAAGAGTGCAAACTGCCACCCTGATAGGGGC
>NZ_JBFRVD010001540.1:0-347 GCF_041474985.1 Vibrio sp. 10N.222.49.C9
GAGATAGGGATGTGAAAGTAGTCGTATTCCAATCGGCTAATCCTGAGATTTGGGTCTGCCACTACGACACAAACCTATTGAAAGACATGTCGACCGAAGCGGTTTCGCGGGAAGAGGCGAAGCTATTGGATCTTCAGTCTGTGCTCGAGCGTATCAGTAAACTTCCACAAGCGACCATTGCCAAACTAGAAGGCTTCGCTCGAGGCGGCGGCCATGAATTTGCCCTGGCCTGCGATATGCGATTTGCCGCCCGTGGTAAATTTAAGTTCATGCAAATGGAGGTCGGCATGGGAATTCTGCCATGCGGTGGGGGTGCCTCACGCATGGCTAGGCAGGTTGGTTTAGGG
>NZ_JBFRVD010001541.1:0-344 GCF_041474985.1 Vibrio sp. 10N.222.49.C9
AGCCAAGCGCCCACTTCAAACGGAAGGCTTGCCTACAGAACTCGTCTATGAGAAAAAAATGCTACCAGGAGCCGTGGAAGAGTCGGTATTCGTTACCGCAGCCAAAAAAGGCAATGCCACCATCATAGATGTGCGCAACCCTGATGAAGTGGCAAATGGTCACATTAAGGGTTCGATTAATATCCCATTATCCGAGCTTGATGAACAACTGGCTAAAGTACCCAAAGATGGCCTAGTGATACTGCACTGTGAAGCAGGCGCAAGAGCGGCATTGGGGTATACATTGCTGAGTAAAAAAGGCTACACCAATGTGAAGTACTTGAATGACTCGTTTAAAGGGGTGG
>NZ_JBFRVD010001542.1:0-295 GCF_041474985.1 Vibrio sp. 10N.222.49.C9
CTTCTCTTGCATACCTGAAATGCAAACACGTGATTAGATGAATATCACTCCAGCTTTTAATATGGATCTTTTGTCTGTGTTTCAATATGCGTCGATGCTCATTCTCAACTAAAGCATTCCTATCCCTAATTTTATGCTGCCCTGTGTGGGGATGGCACGCGTTTGCCTCTAGCTCTGACTCTAAAGATCCTAATCGTTCTATGTTTTCTATCCTTGGCGGGCCGGGGTATATGCCCGAAACAGGGCTAATGCTGGCCGTTGGCGGACTCTTCTCCTTTAAGACAGAAGACGATGA
>NZ_JBFRVD010001543.1:0-303 GCF_041474985.1 Vibrio sp. 10N.222.49.C9
CACTGGCAGTAGTCGAATACCATCCAAAAGAGCTTCTAGGCATCGATGATTACCTGCTTCAAGGCGAATAGATTGCTTCTTTATATTCACAATGACTAACAGTGGATCTCTCATGCCTTCAGTTCTTATCTCTGACCACACGGTGGATGCAGGTTTAATGATGCCTTGTGCGTCGTCGGTACTGTCGCTCACTTCTGGATTGCTCAGTAAGTGCAGAATTTCGGTGGGTACAAGTTCGACTAATCCTGTTTTTGCCCAAGGGTGCTGTTTCCAGTTGTACTTCACGATTTCGTTCCTTTAGTC
>NZ_JBFRVD010001544.1:0-338 GCF_041474985.1 Vibrio sp. 10N.222.49.C9
TAACTAGTTGGATAACTCTTCGCAATAAATCCTCTAACTACGGCTTAACCTATAGCAATTCAAGGCTTCACAAACTTCGTTATTCACAATGTCGTTAGATCGGTTTTTTCGCTGAAATAGGTCAAGTATTTTTTTAAATAATTTGCGCTTTTTTATGGTGCTTCTTTTTGGAAAAATTTTAACCAGTTTTTATATTCTGAAAGACAGGTGTTTACATCTGATTGGATGAACTGAACTTTTGTTCCCGGTTTAGCTTGCGCGAGTTTAGCAAGGTCAAGCCTAGCGATAGTGCCTAGCTTATAGTATCCACCGATAGTTTGTCGTTCGCACAGCATGAC
>NZ_JBFRVD010001545.1:0-228 GCF_041474985.1 Vibrio sp. 10N.222.49.C9
CACGCCGTTTGCGACCATGAAGGATCTGCTGGGTTAAAGGTAATCAGTGATACTGCCATAAGGACAGCAAGCAATACGCCAATGATAAGACACCCTTCTCTGAGGCGTTGAATGCCGGTGAGATTGGGTTTGGCCTTGTGAGGAGACTTGTGAACTACTGTTCGAATTTTGGGATTTCTTTTCAACATATCCATTGCATGCGGGTCTTAGTCGGATAAACGACAAGAG
>NZ_JBFRVD010001546.1:0-386 GCF_041474985.1 Vibrio sp. 10N.222.49.C9
CAGCCAGATATACCGCTGGAAGAGCAGCTAGAAAAAGTGTTACTGGCAGAAATTGAGGCGAGTTGCGCGCCTGACTATATTGAGCTGGCTCGTGTTGCTATCGGTCATTATTTTTATTCTCCTGAAGAGCTGCAATTGCAGGTGGCAAAGTTTTCCAAAGAAGATAGCGCGATCGCGGTTTGGGCAAAGCAAGGGATGGCGGATGGTAAATTGAAGGAATGTGAGGTTAGCTTATTTACTGAGCAAGCCTACGCATTGATAAAAGGATATTATTTCTGGCCGTTGTTAGTAGGAATGAGAGATTTCCCTACACAAGAAGAAAAGTGTTTACATGCGCAGCGTAGTGCTGAATTATTGTTAAGTCATTATAAATTAGTATGTTAAAG
>NZ_JBFRVD010001547.1:0-309 GCF_041474985.1 Vibrio sp. 10N.222.49.C9
TTGTAAGCTTAGGTAAATTGCGGAGTTCCTTCAAATTCTTTGAATAAGTCTGTCAAATTCAACCAATCGTAGTTTTATTTAGTTCGCGCATACTAGCTCTATCTTGTAGTCTAGTTGTTAAATAAAGAAAACGGTTAAGTGACTGAGTTACTTATGGAGCAAAGGAGTAGTACGTTGAAAACCTATAATCGCACCGCTCGCATTATTCACTGGATTTCTGCTGTAACCGTCATTGGAATGTTTGCTGTGGGCTGGTGGATGGTCGATCTGAACTACTATAGTGAGTGGTATCAAACCGCGCCGTTCTGG
>NZ_JBFRVD010001548.1:0-299 GCF_041474985.1 Vibrio sp. 10N.222.49.C9
TCTCCCTACCACTGAAGATATGCGCCTTTGTACTCTTCGATGGCTGGAACAAGATTATCGGAAGCCTTACTCAAAGTTTTTGGATGTAGAATGACTCCTGAATTAGCCGTACACCTCATCAGTTCATCACTTTGGGTCGTCGTGAAAGTCGTCTGCCTAATCATCCTACCAAGTCTTTCGGTTGGATTACTTGTCGCCATTTTTCAAGCGGTTACACAGATCCAAGAAAACACATTAAGCTTCCTTCCGAGGCTACTTGCCATTCTTGGTGCGATTGCTTTTGGTGGGCACTATATCAG
>NZ_JBFRVD010001549.1:0-376 GCF_041474985.1 Vibrio sp. 10N.222.49.C9
CCCTAGGGATTTAAACACCTTTGTGAATGATCTCAGTAAGTACCCGTTTACCATGATATTTGGCCTGAATACCCTCTTCGCCGCCCTAATTAATCATGCAAAATTTAAAGAGCTCGACTTCTCTAACGCTGAGTTCACTATTGCCGGCGGCATGGCGACACAAAAACACGTCGCCGATGAATGGCAAGCCATCACTGGGATGCCCATTATTGAGGGCTACGGGTTAACCGAATGTTCGCCAGTAGTTGCCGGTGGCGTCCATACTCAACAGCAATTTGTGCCGGCTATCGGAGTACCACTGCCAAGTACGGAAATGAGAATCGTAGATGACACTGGAATGCCATTAGGCGCAAATCAAGTGGGTGAGATTCAAATA
>NZ_JBFRVD010001550.1:0-440 GCF_041474985.1 Vibrio sp. 10N.222.49.C9
TCTACAACCAGTGCACTAAGCTCACCAAGCCAATTATTGACTCAGTAGTTGAAGGTGTTCGCGTACAAGCCGTAGACCACCTGCCAACCGTCCTGCCAAAAGAGAGCAGTGAAGACTTTGCAGGCCAGTTGCTACCGCACTTGATTGACCTTACCCAAGGTAAAGATCCAGAAGGTATCTGGGCTAGAGCGGAAGAGTTTTACTACTCCGCTGAGAAGTCGGTGTTGGCTGAAGCGTAAGTAAGTTTCTATAGCTTAACTAAGATAGAGAAAGAGGTAGGTGCTAATGCATCTACCTCTTTTTTCATATACGGCATGAACGTGGTTAGACTATGCGACCACGCAAAGACTTGGTCTGTCCTTTTTTCTTCTTCGAATCGATACGTCGTCTTTGAGAAGCCTTGGTTGGCTTAGTTGGTCGACGTTTTTTCTGCACCACAG
>NZ_JBFRVD010001551.1:0-359 GCF_041474985.1 Vibrio sp. 10N.222.49.C9
GACAAGGTGTTCTCTTCTGTGCTCGCCTTTGGTTTTGATTTTGAATATGACATCACCACTGATATTGAATTCTTCCTTGTTTACGATGGCAAGGTGGTGAATCGGGAATCGGGTAGCTTTATCCAACGTATTGAGACTGGATTTGATATCGAGCTCATCGACGACTTTGACTTGGAGCTGATTACCGTTATCGACAACACCATTGACCCCATCGCCGATGAAGATGGAATTCAACCAGAAGCCACCGATGTTGTATTCACCGTCGGCATCGAATACGAATTTTAAGCTCGCAAGTGCTATACAACAGCATGATAAGCACATAAAATGTAACGATATTTCACAATTCAATAACGTGATAC
>NZ_JBFRVD010001552.1:0-330 GCF_041474985.1 Vibrio sp. 10N.222.49.C9
TCGCTTGATCAAAAAGATCGAGAAAACTCTAAACAAGATCGAAGAAGACGAATTCGGCTTCTGTGACTCTTGTGGTGTTGAAATTGGCATTCGCCGTCTAGAAGCTCGCCCAACAGCAGACCTTTGCATTGATTGCAAAACGCTAGCTGAGCTTAAAGAAAAGCAGATGCAAGGCTAACGCCAACAAAGCAATAGTTTAAACTAAAGGGAGCCTAGGCTCCCTTTTTCAGTCATAAGTGTTTGTATGGATTACGTTGGACGTTTCGCCCCCTCCCCTTCTGGCCCTTTGCATTTCGGCTCACTAGTCGCCGCACTGGGTAGCTATTTCCA
>NZ_JBFRVD010001553.1:0-618 GCF_041474985.1 Vibrio sp. 10N.222.49.C9
GTGTAAAACCCGATGATATGTGAATTGTCGTTATCATCTTCTAAAACAAACGTTCTGGTGTTGTCTTTCTTTGCTTGCTGACTCGCCATTACTTTCAAGTAATTATTGAGAGCTTCGCTGCCACAGTTGAATCGGTTTCTATCGTGTTTAGCTTTATCTAGAAGTACCGTATTCATCATTGAATTTTGCTTTCGTATCGTTCAGAGGCAGTTTTGAGTTTTGAGTTCTGTGTTGCAGGACTGTCTAAAGCTTCCATTAGCAACATAGCATCAGCTTGGCTCAATTTTAAAGCTTGTTCGCGTTCGATGACTTGTTTTGCTTTTTCAATTGCAGCGCTTAGAACAAATGAGTTAATACTAGACATGCCAGCGATCGCGGCAGCCTTAGTAAGTAAATCTTGTGTATCGACATCAACTCTAGCTGTGATGCGAGGCAAGGTAGTAGCCATAATGTTATCTCCTGTTGTGTCAAAATGTCACATGGGTATTATGGTCTTAAAGTGTGCAATAAGCAATTGCTGTGTCAATTTGGCACACTTGGTATTTTTACTATGCGTTAATTTTAGTAATTAAGGTGGTTTGCGGTGGCATCGGTATTGCATGCCTCACACCTTAATTG
>NZ_JBFRVD010001554.1:0-330 GCF_041474985.1 Vibrio sp. 10N.222.49.C9
ATCCCCAGATATCCTTACGCACTTGCTGATGAAGGTACTCGGCAAAGGCTTCAGCCAAGCGATCGGCTACCGCCTGGATCATAATCGCGTTGTAATCATCACCTTCCGCTTTGTAGTTGTCAGCAATCTCACGCTCACCAATACCACCCGTTACGGCAAATCCACCAATCCAATCTTTAACACCGCTTTCTTTAGGCGCAATGTAATCGCTCAAGCAGTAATTGAAGCCTTTCGGCTTTTTGGTTTGCTGACGAAGGTTGAATAACGTCTTAGCCACAACCGTACGTGACTCGTCGGTATACACCTCGATATCATCACCCACACTGTTGG
>NZ_JBFRVD010001555.1:0-340 GCF_041474985.1 Vibrio sp. 10N.222.49.C9
GATATTGATAGCAGCTCCAATGTGACGGTTTAACGATGCGAGGAAAGCGATCAGTAGAGATTTTTAACCGGCTAGCCCAGTTTGGTGCGCTGGCGGGATTGTCTGCCTCAAAATGATCCAGCTCATCCTCAACCTCTTGCAGTCTTAATCGATATTTTTCAGACAGATAGTAACCACTTCTTGGCTTGCTGATCAGGTAGCCATCATCAGACAGCCCTTCATAAACCAGCGATACCGTATCACGCGAAACCTTTAGCTGAGTAGAGAGCTTACGGCAAGAAGGCAAAGCCTCATCCGCAGAGAACACCCCTTCGAGTATCGCCTTTACTAAGTACTCACG
>NZ_JBFRVD010001556.1:0-269 GCF_041474985.1 Vibrio sp. 10N.222.49.C9
GCCTAATAAAACCCCTTTGTATATCACGGATATTCTCTCTTTGAGGGGAAAAAAGGACAGCGGACCGGCACGCGATTCTATTCGCGATAGCATTGATCGCATCGAATACACGGACTTCCAACTGCACGAACTCACAGGCCAGTGGTTAAGCGAGAACATGCCCGAAGGCTTTAAGAGTGATCGCTTCCGTTTTCTAGCGCGAACCATTACCGCGTCTGAAGAGGCTCCAACCGAAAATGAAGCTGGTGAGATAAAAATAAAACCAAACC
>NZ_JBFRVD010001557.1:0-373 GCF_041474985.1 Vibrio sp. 10N.222.49.C9
GGCAAGATGAGCGCGGCTGTGTTTATGCTGTTTGGTGTCACCGCCGGCTTATCCATGTGGATCAGTAATACCGCCACTGCAGCCATGATGTTGCCCCTAGTATTGGGCGTGCTTAGTAAGGTTGATGCCGATAAAGAGCGTAAGACCTACGTGTTTGTTCTGCTTGGTGTGGCATACAGTGCCAGTATTGGTGGTATCGCAACGATAGTGGGTTCGCCTCCTAATGCGATTGCCGCGGCTGAAGTTGGACTGACTTTTACCGAGTGGATGGCATTTGGTATCCCGGCGGCGGTTATCATGCTGCCATTAGCGGTTGCTACCCTGTACTTTGTCCTCAAGCCTAACCTGGAAGGCACCTTTGAGCTTAATAAAG
>NZ_JBFRVD010001558.1:0-404 GCF_041474985.1 Vibrio sp. 10N.222.49.C9
TAACAAGCTACTTCCAGTATGGAAAAAATTAGACAATAGAAAGTGGCTTGATTCTGCGTATGCGCATTGCTTACAGCAACGCCAGCGTGACTTAGTGGATAAAGGAATTAATGAGTGGGTTAAGGGTAAGAAAGGCTTTCCAGTATGGCGCAAACGCCAAGTAGCTCACCACTCAACCATGCGCTTTCCATCAGCAAAGAAACAAATTGGCATTGAGCGTAACCATATCAAGTTGCCTAATGGATTGGGTATGGTTCGTTATCACAATAGCCGTGACGTAGTGGGCGAACTTCGTAATGCTACCGTGGCGCTTAATGCTGTGGGAGAGTGGAATATTTCAATCATGTGCTTAGTGGATGTTGAACTACCAGAGCACGTACAAGGCGAAACGACAGGTGTTGATA
>NZ_JBFRVD010001559.1:0-242 GCF_041474985.1 Vibrio sp. 10N.222.49.C9
ATTTAATACTAACGTTCCTGCCCCTAAGTCTGAAGCACCTGCGCCAAAGGCATCCAATCCAAAACTCAAACGAGCTATGGGCTCAATGGGTGATCGATACGCAAGTACCGATCCTATTGAGCAAACTCAAGAGGCGTTCGCTAATGCAGAGCCGGGTATTCCGGTGTTTGTGAGGCAAGAGAGCAACGTGCAATAACCCCAAAACCCGACTGTTGAGTCGGGTTTTTTATTCGGTCTAACAC
>NZ_JBFRVD010001560.1:0-295 GCF_041474985.1 Vibrio sp. 10N.222.49.C9
GTTCAAAACGTTACCAAAAACCTGCGTAAACAAGGTTGCCTTGGCCTTCGCTTGTCCCATCAACCAGCCAATAATCACATAGTTAAGCAGTACAAAAGGGGCGCCAAAGATCATGATGCTAAAATAGGTTTTGGCGTGCATCGCGACTTCTGCATCAGGCGAGATCACCCACATTGCTCCGCTCCATATCAAGGGTTGGAGCAAAATAAAGGTCAAACCAACCAGCAATGCGAGGGTAAATGGTCGGAGCAAGCTACTCGCCAACTCTCGATCATCGTTCTTGCCTAGCGCAATC
>NZ_JBFRVD010001561.1:0-300 GCF_041474985.1 Vibrio sp. 10N.222.49.C9
ATAAAGGGGTCAGTTCTTCGATTGCTCACAGAGTGGATAGCTTCAGCACACACCTCTTTACCTGTTCCGCTCTCGCCAGTAATAAAGATACTCGCCTTACTAGATGCGGCCGAGTCTATGGTTTTATAGACCTTTTGCATGCTAGCACTAGAGCCAATAAAGCCTTGATATTGGTTTATCTCGCCAAGAACATCGTGCTTGCCATTTTGAGTTTGGTGTATCGCTTTGGACACTGTAATACGGAGCTGATCCGCCTCACATGGCTTAATCAAAAAGTCATGAGCACCGGCTCTCATTGCC
>NZ_JBFRVD010001562.1:0-380 GCF_041474985.1 Vibrio sp. 10N.222.49.C9
AGATATAGCATTGCGACCATTAATTTGCGCCCACCCCGTGACCCCAGGTTTTACGTTATGGCGCTTTGCTTGTTCTTCATTATAAAGAGGTAGATACTGCATTAATAAAGGACGAGGCCCAACCAAGCTCATCTCCCCTTTCAAAACATTCCAGAGTTCGGGAAGTTCATCTAGACTTGAGTTGCGTAATTTATCGCCAAATGATGTCATGCGTTCAGAGTCTGGTAGTGGGTTACCATTATCATCAGCCGCATCTTTCATGGTTCGAAACTTAACCATTTCGAATGGTTGGCCGTTCAAGCCGGGTCTCGTTTGACGGAATAAAACAGGAGAGCCAAGATTTTTCCGAATCTTCCAAGCAACCATAGCGATAACCGGAG
>NZ_JBFRVD010001563.1:0-340 GCF_041474985.1 Vibrio sp. 10N.222.49.C9
CCACAATAGTGTCTTCTCTATTTTCTTCATCGCATAGAGTTGGGCTACACCCTCATCTGCACCCATGGCGCGCGATTTCATTGACTCAACGATTATCACGTAGATGACAGGAAGTAACCAAAGGTTAAGCTTGGCTATTAAGTCGAAGACTGCCGCCGCCAGCGTCATTGCCGTTGGCAAAATCACTAGCGCTGTCGGATCTGAAACTACCACCATAAGTTATTTACCTAGAAGTGAAACAGACTTAGGACCTAGCACATCCAATAGCATTCTCGAATACTTGAATGGCGAATAACCTCGACCTTGAGCATTCTCAATCAGGCGCGTTCGCTCATAATCC
>NZ_JBFRVD010001564.1:0-324 GCF_041474985.1 Vibrio sp. 10N.222.49.C9
GCCAAAATTTGGGAGGCCAGATTACTCCTGATGGACGTTTCATGATTATGGTGAATCAGTCTTCTTCAGGTTTCAATTTGGCAAAACAGGATTTGGAGACTGGAGCCGTTCAAGTGTTAACAAAAACACTACTCGACGAGTCTCCGAGCATAGCTCCAAATGGAGGAATGGTGATATACAGCTCAATGTATAATAAAAACAATGTGCTATCGATGGTTTCAATTGATGGACGGTTTAAAGCCAGACTACCAGCAACCAATGGGCGTGTAAGAGCACCCGCCTGGTCACCGTTTTTGTAACGACGTTACTTTTTATACAATAAGG
>NZ_JBFRVD010001565.1:0-302 GCF_041474985.1 Vibrio sp. 10N.222.49.C9
ATCTTCTGCAGGGTTATTCTGTAGATGCTAACGGCAATATCATGCAGGGTACGATCACTGATATTAACGTATCAAACAGTGCGCTTAATGCTCGCGCTACAGATAACGTGGATTTCTTGGCTAACTTAGATGCGAATGCAGAAGACATCGACATGGTGGCTACACCATTCGACCCAAGTGATCCGAAAACGTACACAAACAGCTACACGACTCCAGTATACGATTCGCTTGGTAACGAGCACATCGTCACTCAATACTTTGTTAAGACCGGTCCGAATACTTACGAGGTGATTGCACAAACT
>NZ_JBFRVD010001566.1:0-339 GCF_041474985.1 Vibrio sp. 10N.222.49.C9
ATATTGGCGCTACTTCTCGTCGTTGACCCGTTACCTATGGTGCAGGGCATTAAGACTGGCTTACTACAAGTTAGATACTACGAGTTTGCATTAGCCATTGCGTTAGTGGTGTCGGCATTGCTATGCGCAATATCAACCTCAAGGCTGCTCTCTGTGGCAGCCTTGGGCATTGTCGGCTTTATGACGACGCTGGTGTTTATGCTGTATAGCGCGCCAGATGTGGCCAAAACCTTACTATTAGTCGAAACCCTCATCGTGATATTTGTGGTCTTGCTGATCAAGCATATGCCAACCATAGGTTCGGTAAAGAAACACAGTCATCGTCGCAAGGCACTGCAC
>NZ_JBFRVD010001567.1:0-313 GCF_041474985.1 Vibrio sp. 10N.222.49.C9
GTACAGATAGCCGTTTAACTGGGTTAAATGACTTCTACCTAGTTGGCCGTGATAGAAGCACATTCGTGGAGTGGTTTGGGGCTATCGCTATTTGGGGCGGTCTTGCAGGTGTGGGTTTGCACCTAATGATTCGATTAATAAGCATACGCCGACGCAAAGCGCAGGCTGACAAAGAGTTCGGAGAGTAATTATGAGTAATTCCTTAGTCATATTTAAACGGTTCGAGCGGTTTTGGCATTGGGCACAGGCGTTGCTGGTTCTCACACTCATCGTCTCAGGTTTAGAGTTGCACGGCTTAGTGTCGGTTTTTGGT
>NZ_JBFRVD010001568.1:0-278 GCF_041474985.1 Vibrio sp. 10N.222.49.C9
GTTACCACCGCCATTGCCTGAACAACCCGTTGGATCGTTATAAACGGCTTTTGGACCTGCTGAGTTAGAGCCAAAACCACGCAGCGTGGTGAAACCACCTGCATAGAAGTTCTCATAGAACGGGAACAGGTTGTCGTTACCGTCAGTCTTGCCATAGCCATTACCATAACCTAAGCGGCCACGTAGCAATAGTGCAAAGGTCTGCTTCTGGTTCAGTGGGAAGTACTGTCTCGCATCGTACTGAACTTTAAAGTATTGGGCATCCGAACCAGGAACCG
>NZ_JBFRVD010001569.1:0-299 GCF_041474985.1 Vibrio sp. 10N.222.49.C9
CTTGTCGTGTTGATAACAGTAGAGTGAATTTCCTGAGATTGCAGCCAGTCATGCATTGTCGCAACCTGCGCTTTCGCCGCTAGCTCACTCTTATTAGCAATGATGATATCCGCCACTTCCAACTGTTGTTTGAAATTGGCATTTGTCGTGTACTTGTCATTACCGAAGTATCGAGCATCGGTGAGGGTCAATGTTGAACGTAGTTCGATATAAGGGCTGAACTGAGCCGAGGAGAGCGTAGCCATGATCTGCTTTGGATGGCCTAGACCTGTAGGCTCAATGATGAGTCTGTTTGGGTT
>NZ_JBFRVD010001570.1:0-332 GCF_041474985.1 Vibrio sp. 10N.222.49.C9
CTCTTTTCATTGGGCAAATAAGCTACTAGAAAACCCTTTTGCGAGTTCCGTTATTGAAACCAGCCTTGGCGGTCTAGAAGCAGAATTTGCACAAGATTCTTGGTTTGCCGTCACCGGAGCAATTGATAACGTCTTCTTAGATGACGTTATGGTGCCAAACTGGAGCCGAGTATGGGCTAAGCGAGGTCAACGCCTTAGCGTTAGGATGCCACGTACCGGCTTAAGGAATTACATCGCCCTTCCTGCCGGTATCAATGCGCCTTTACATCATGGAAGTGCCTCTACAGTAACCAAAGACCGTTTAGGTGGACTATACAGTGACGGACAAGGGC
>NZ_JBFRVD010001571.1:0-245 GCF_041474985.1 Vibrio sp. 10N.222.49.C9
GCGTGATCAATGGCTCTGGCCATTAATCCACCCATAGCATCAACCTCTTTCACGAGATGGCCCTTACCAATACCGCCAATGGCTGGGTTGCAAGACATCTGCCCCAAAGTATCAATATTATGGGTCAACAAAAGTGTCTTTTGGCCCGTTCTTGCTGCAGACAATGCAGCTTCAGTACCAGCATGACCACCACCAACGATGATGACATCAAATTTTTCGTGATAAAGCATGAGTTGGCCTCGGAT
>NZ_JBFRVD010001572.1:0-293 GCF_041474985.1 Vibrio sp. 10N.222.49.C9
AGGTTTAGAGATTGTTCACCCCGACTTTAAGTTCTTCAACGAAGGCAAAACCGTCGCGACTGAATCCAGCCTCACCCCTGTTTATCCGACTACTGATGGCCTGCGTCAATTGACCCTACGCACGCTTACCGATCAAGCGTTAGAGCTGCTGGACAAGTCAGCGGTCAATGAACTATTACCGAGTGGCTTGTATGATGCTCAGCTGTCTCTTAATCAAGCACTGCATATTGTTCATCGCCCTGAGCCTGAGATTGACCTAGAGCAATTTGATTTGGGCCGTCATCCATCGCAAC
>NZ_JBFRVD010001573.1:0-259 GCF_041474985.1 Vibrio sp. 10N.222.49.C9
GATTGTGTCTCCTTAGCATTAATCACGTTATCGCCGCCAAGGGTGGTATCAATTGAGATTGTGCCTGGGTGCGTATCTAACTGCGCAATAGAAGTGCCTGTTTTACTGTTCCCGGCAAGGTCTGTCGCGGTCGCATGTACCGTAAGTTGACCGTCTACAAAGCTATAACTAGATAGATCTACCCCTGTAAGAGTAAACTTACCTGTTGTTGGATCTAAAGTTACTAAAGTAGGGTCTAAGGTTGTGATATTCCCATTGG
>NZ_JBFRVD010001574.1:0-335 GCF_041474985.1 Vibrio sp. 10N.222.49.C9
CTGTTAACGGTAACTATATTCACACCATAGCAGACTAAAATGACAAAACAATGCCATTTCGTTGACCAAACGACTCTTGCTTCAATTTTTGCCGATTACGGTTTGTCTATCCAACCGGCAACAGTTTGCACAGGCACAAAGTCTTTAGGCTTAGTTAACCACACAGCGACAGCATCTATTTGTGCAACGGGCTGTCGATTGTTTAGTGAGAAGCCCCATTTACCGGCAGCATTCTTCTGCTGTTTCTCGATAACAACAAAGTCGTGCTTGAGAGTTTTACCTCGATTTCACCTCGCTTAACGGGCGTGATTTCGTTCATAGCTAACCAAGCAATG
>NZ_JBFRVD010001575.1:0-393 GCF_041474985.1 Vibrio sp. 10N.222.49.C9
TACAAAAAACTGGTGCCCTTTAACGTCGAATAGCTCAATGACATAGTTTTTTACAGCTTAATTTTCAATGTAAAACAGTTGATGAGAAGAAATAATTAGCTATTAGTGTGAATAAGAGAAACGCCACCTTCTGAAATTTTGTTGATTATTGTACTCATAGCACCGTCCATTTTACTTTATAGAGTAAATATATAATTTACCAGCGCCTACAAGCTTATGTAAGCGTGACATGAAACCCTTGTGTGATTACGACTCACTTTTATCTAACCGCTGTTCTAACTTTGCTCTAATCTGGGACAGTTCCTCATACCCTGCATCGCCACAAAACCCATTCATTTCGTTTTTCACCAGATGAATTAGTATCTCCAACTGTTGTTTAGTCAGAGTCAGTTC
>NZ_JBFRVD010001576.1:0-227 GCF_041474985.1 Vibrio sp. 10N.222.49.C9
GCCTCTATAATGCGTCCTTCATTGGCCAGTTTTAGCCATTGAGGAATATAATTGTGAACGGGGCATTTCCACTCACAATAGGGATTACCACAATCTAGGCATCGATCAGCTTGCGCGCTGGCTTGCTGCTTGGTAAAGGGTTCATAGATCTCCACAAACTCTATCTTGCGGATCTTCAATGGTTTCTTCGCCGGATCGACACGACTTACATCGATGAATTGATAAAC
>NZ_JBFRVD010001577.1:0-300 GCF_041474985.1 Vibrio sp. 10N.222.49.C9
CTTCTTTGCCGTGCGAGAACTCAGCTTCGGCAGCTTGCTCAAGGACGCCACTTTCTTTCACTTCTAGATGGATTTGCTCTGGCTCTATATCAGGGATATTGCCACGAACAGGCGCAGTTTGAACGTAAAGTCTTTTAACGATATCGAGTGCCGCAGAGGCGGTATGAGGTTGGCCCACGATGGAGAAGTGGTTACCACGATAGTTGATTTCAACGCCAAGGCGACGTTCTAGGTGCTTGATGTTGTCATCAAAAGGGCCACAAAGGCTAGAAAGACGGTGATTATTTGCTGGTTCTAGAT
>NZ_JBFRVD010001578.1:0-329 GCF_041474985.1 Vibrio sp. 10N.222.49.C9
GTATTAACACTCTGTTTTCGTTTACCGCTTAGGTATCTAACTGCATCTGCTTTTTCTTCTTCATCTTCATTGTCGAGTACACAGAGAAGACAGCTAACACAATAAAGGCCAAAGCAATCGGTCTTTCATACAGGAATGACCAAGAGTTATCGTACATCAGCAAGGCTTTACGCAGATTGGTCTCCGCCATTGGACCAAGGATGATGGCAAGAAGTATTGGCGAAGAGGGTATATCCATTTTGCCTAACACAAAGCCTAAAATACCAAAGGCAATCGCAATACCCACATCAAACATTGAGTTGTTAATCGCGTATGCACCGACCACTGAC
>NZ_JBFRVD010001579.1:0-509 GCF_041474985.1 Vibrio sp. 10N.222.49.C9
GTCATGCAGATATTGATGTGAATTTGATTGAGCTAACGGCTTCTGGACAAATTGAGGCTCTATTAGATAAGCGCATCGACATTAGCCTTTCTAGGCCTTTGCCTGAACAATTCGCTGAGCGTTTTATTTCTAAAGAGGTTTATAAGGACAAGCTAGTGCTGGTGGTGTCTCGGGATCATCCTCTTGCCCAACAACCTAGCATAAAGCTCAATCAATTGAGGGAAGAACCCTTTATTTTGTTCGCTCGTGAATCCGCGGTAGGGCTGTATGATTCTGTAATTAAAGAATGTCAGTTGAGTGGTTTTTCTCCACGCATAGTGAACAGTCCTCGCCAAATGCAAACAGTGCTAACGCACGTGGCCTCAGGGCTTGGCGTATCGATTGTGCCCTCATCGGTTCGAGACTTACGTAGTAACGAGTGCGTGTTTTTGCCTATAGAGCATTTGCAATCTAGCCTGCAATTAGTGATGAGCTATCGCCAGCATAATACATCGCCAATGATTGAAGAT
>NZ_JBFRVD010001580.1:0-269 GCF_041474985.1 Vibrio sp. 10N.222.49.C9
GGGCTTTTTCGCCCTGAAAGCCAAAGCTACCTAAGTAATCACGAAGCTGCTGCTCTGTATGATTCGGGGCAATCTGCATCAGATGCTGTAGGGGCGTTTCTTCTGGGTGAAGCGTTTCCAGTTGGTGCTGAGCAAAGTAGCCAATCTTCACGCCTTGCGAATACGTAAGCTCACCGCTCTTTGACGCTAACTCACCAGACAGCAACTTGATCAGGGTCGATTTACCGGCGCCGTTACGCCCTAGTAAACCAATGCGGCTACCAGGAACG
>NZ_JBFRVD010001581.1:0-415 GCF_041474985.1 Vibrio sp. 10N.222.49.C9
GTTTCTAGAATGACATCACAGGCATCGATAATGTGTTTGGCAACATCGGGTTGAATAACGCTGAGTTCTTTGTTGGCAATCGCAGCCGCTTTTTTGGTCATGACCATACCGCGAACGAATTCGGGCACATCAGAGATGGTCGCATTTGAGATATTAAAGTTTTCGATTGCGCGTAGGGTATGAATGCCGTAATAAGCGTCGGCAGGGACATGGCGTTGGCCAAGGAGATCTTCTTCTATACGAGTTGCTGACAGTGTAGTAGTTGTTGTCATAGCATGGACCTTTATTCATCTTGGTTTTTATCTAAAAGGCGAATGTGAGAGCCTATTAGTTCAATGACCAATTCTGTTTAATGAGTCCATTCAGCAGATTTTTATGGTTCTAAAATCAGACTAGATTTTATGTTGTTCAATGA
>NZ_JBFRVD010001582.1:0-436 GCF_041474985.1 Vibrio sp. 10N.222.49.C9
GAAAGATCTTTTATATTGTGGAGGTTCATTTCTATTGCGACTGAATTAAAAACTGGCAAGTCATTTAGATCCAGAAACATTTGATTATGATCTACTACTACAACTCTTTGAGAGTTCATATCTAACCAATCTGGAATTTGTGAATCAGTGATAAGATATATTTTGTTAAACCATGGGCAGTTTTTCTCTATACTCCGCAAAACAAACTTAAGAGTACCCATATCCCTGTACCGAGCATCCGATACAGCATCCATATTCTGAGAGTACCCATCAATAAAAGACGATCTTTTTGATCTCCAGTTCTTGTCGTTTATATCTACCCACGGTAGTACAAAGTCAATTTTATCCATAAAATCTCCGTAATATATTTTGAGTGAACCTTTTAATTTTCAAGAAATTTTCTGGTATATACGGCTTTATATAGACTACTAATGTT
>NZ_JBFRVD010001583.1:0-436 GCF_041474985.1 Vibrio sp. 10N.222.49.C9
TTCTACCATAGCGCGGTACGGGTCAACACGGTCGGTTGTTTTAGCCAGTTCTTCCGGAGTCGTGTAGATCAACATAGTGACCGTCTCTTGATCAACCGGCGGTGTGAATCTGATTTCGGCAACTAGACGATCACCCCACGCTAAACGCGGGCGACGATATTCAAATGCCGATGAATCGTATTTTTCAATCACTTCACCATCGTTAGAAACGATCATGATTTCTGGTGAAAAGAACTTCTTGTCCGAAGTCATGTTACTCGTCACTGAAATATCCAATGCACCGCGGTTTGATGGGATTTCAAAAGCAACGACAGGGCTATCGATGGCATCGTTGCTCAATACCTGCGTACTTTGATCTATGGTCACTAATGCTTGAGTATCAAGAGCAAAAGGCGATTTAACTAGCGATGCTACTGAAGTGGCAGCGGTATCTGAC
>NZ_JBFRVD010001584.1:0-278 GCF_041474985.1 Vibrio sp. 10N.222.49.C9
CTGTATGAGTGCATTCTGACCGGGGATCGGCACACGGTTACGCAATAGCGTCACCTGATGCATAGTGTCTTGGATCGCTTGTGTCTGACTCTCACCAATAATGCCGATACTAGCGAAGGCATAGCTAAGCTGAGTCTCTCTGGCAATGGTCACATCATTGCGGCAACGCTCATTGCTTTGCAGGGCTTGTCGCTTTAACGCTCGCCAATGGTCGTCAGTAAATTGTTCTAGGCCAGGAAAAGCATTGATCAACCAACTACGCAGGTCTCGTTCTAGAC
>NZ_JBFRVD010001585.1:0-265 GCF_041474985.1 Vibrio sp. 10N.222.49.C9
CGGCAGGAACGCCTACCGACTGCATTGATGCTTCCCTAGTATTTAGAATCAAGAGAATATATAGATGAAAAAAACGATCATCGCTTCAACTATCTTAACGACACTTTCATTTGGTAGTTTTGCAGCACAAGTTAATATCGAAGAAGCCAACTTGCAAACTCACTTGCTAGTAGAGAATCAAATGGCACAGATTGATGCTCGTACGCTAGAGCTACTAGACAGTCAAAGTGGTTCGGTAGTGACTATAGATGATACCGTTTATCAA
>NZ_JBFRVD010001586.1:0-342 GCF_041474985.1 Vibrio sp. 10N.222.49.C9
ATATCAATCTCTCTATGCCCTCAGATACGGGTCGAGGTGTCATTATGCCGCTCATCGATGAGTTTTTGGCTCTGCACCCTAAGGTATCGGTGCACGTGCATCTTTCCGACAGCTACGCCGACCTCTACGAGCAAAATGTCGATGTGGCTCTGCGCATTGGAGAACCTGAAGACTCCAACATGATTGCCATACCCTTGTATAAAGAAAACTATCGAATTTTGTGCGCCTCTCCTAAATACATAGAGTCACATCCTAAAATCACACAGCCAGAAGATCTCAAGCAGCACAACTGCCTATGCTTCGCCCTAAATCAAAAGCTGCACAATCGTTGGCACTTTATTC
>NZ_JBFRVD010001587.1:0-399 GCF_041474985.1 Vibrio sp. 10N.222.49.C9
AGTTTTAAGTCTATTTAAAGAGGCTATAAGAATGAATAAAGAAATTCTAGCTGTAGTAGAAGCGGTTTCAAATGAGAAAGCCGTTCCTCGCGAGCGTATTTTTGAGGCGCTAGAAATCGCGCTTTCAACTGCGACAAAGAAAAAGTACGAGATGGAAATCGAAGTACGTGTTGAGATTGATCGCAAGAGCGGTAACTTCGAAACTTTCCGTCGCTGGGAAGTGGTTGCTGAAGTTGAAAATCCAACATTGGAAATGTCAATCGAAGCGGCACAGTTCGACGATGAAACACTGGGTTTAGGTGATTTTGTTGAAGACGAAATTGATTCGGTTAAATTTGACCGTATTACGGTGCAAACAGCGAAGCAAGTTATCGTACAAAAAGTACGTGAAGCAGAGCG
>NZ_JBFRVD010001588.1:0-310 GCF_041474985.1 Vibrio sp. 10N.222.49.C9
ACTGTACTTATCGTAGTGGTACTACTGATCAACATGTTAACCAAGCTAATCGCTAGCCGCTTCAACAAAGCTACTTACTAATTGTTGCTAGATAGACTTTAAAGAATTTAAGAGATACTGAAAAATGAACAAATTTAATATCGAAAACCTAGATCTTTACTATGGCGACAATAAAGCGCTAAAAAGCATTAACCTACCAATCCCATTGCGCCAAGTAACGGCTCTGATTGGTCCATCAGGCTGCGGTAAATCAACGCTTTTACGTTGTCTAAACCGCATGAACGACCTGATTGAAGGTGTGAAAATCACC
>NZ_JBFRVD010001589.1:0-471 GCF_041474985.1 Vibrio sp. 10N.222.49.C9
ACTTGATACGACAACGGGTAAATATACTTATATACAATACCAGTCTGTTGCGGGAATGAGTATTGATAATCAGGGTGTTTATCATGGTAAAGAGTTCTTTGAAGTTAGTACTTCAGATAACCATGGTGGCACATCCACTAAATACCTGACGTTTGAACCTAGTATGTTAGTTAGCGCACCAGCTAAAGATGGTGATCCTGCTGTATTGACACCTAAGCTAAATCAAGTGCCACAGCTACTAGATAATCAGCCTAATATTCCAAAAATAACACCACCTGACAATAAGTTAGATGAGCTGCATATCGATCCGACAACCGATACTGGTAGTAGTCATATTGATGGTATTACCAACATCGATACTCCAACCATAACTGGGCATTCAGGTGTTCCGTTCTCAGTTATAAGCTTGGTTGATAATAATGGTAATGAGGTAGCGAAGACGACCTCGAACAAGGATGGAGACTTTAGTGT
>NZ_JBFRVD010001590.1:0-284 GCF_041474985.1 Vibrio sp. 10N.222.49.C9
GGTGAGAGTGATCCCACAGGTCTTCCTGTCCAAAGAAGAAGTACTCTCCAGGAACAATCAATACACCTCTAGCCTTCAGACGCTTGTACAGTTCCATTGTGGTAATCGGCAGTTCGTCAAACCATAACCAAAGGAACATAGCCCCTTCAGGTTTGTGAATTCTAAACCTTGGGTCAACAATCGCTGATTGCAAAAGTGATACCGCTCTTATGGATTTTTGTTGATAGAAAGGCTTGATGACATCATCGCTTAATCGCAGTAGGTCATTTGACTCAATCATATGT
>NZ_JBFRVD010001591.1:0-277 GCF_041474985.1 Vibrio sp. 10N.222.49.C9
GATGTAAGGTCTATCGTTATCGCCATGAATGGTAATCACAATGTCTTGCGCAGTACCATCTTTAGAATATACGGTAATCGTATCCGTTAATTGCTGCCCATCGCCTAATTGGTCGATCTGTGTGGCAACGTTTTGTTGGTTGCTACCGACGGTGACCTTATAGTGCCAATTACCATCAGCATTTAATATTAATTGACCATAGGTTCCGTGGTATGAGTAGCCCACGCCTTTTGTATCAAATTGTGCTTCGCCAGTGTCTGGGTCAATAATCTCTAAC
>NZ_JBFRVD010001592.1:0-361 GCF_041474985.1 Vibrio sp. 10N.222.49.C9
TGGTAAAGTCTCGCGCCCAATACCCGTGGTAGGCATAAAATGGGAATGAGCCTTTGTCGCCACCGCCGACAAAGCCGTGTACTTGCTCAACAATAGGCGATAGCCAAATAGCATCTGTTCCTAGAGATTGAATGTAATCCAGCTTTTCTATAACACCTTTTAGGTCACCGCCATGGAAAGTGCCGACTTCTTGTTGGCCATCCTTAAGGCGACCATAGCTGTTATCGTTACTCTTCTCGCCATTGTTAAATCTATCCACCATGACGAAGTAGATATTGGCATTCCGCCAATCCAACGCTTTAACGGCTTTAGATTTGGTCGTAACCCTTTCGATGAGCATGACAGCGCCAGTCTCTCGAGT
>NZ_JBFRVD010001593.1:0-387 GCF_041474985.1 Vibrio sp. 10N.222.49.C9
CAGAGGCGATATCGCCTCTGTTTTTTTATTTCTGCAGATACTGCTGCCGAGTCATGCCGTAGTGCAAGCGATCGTCAAAACCATTGTCCAACTTGTAGTAACTCTTTTGCACGCCTTCTCGCTCATAACCGTTTTTCTCCAAGGTGCGATACGAACCCACATTGGTCGCATAGCAATCAGCACACACTTTATGCGCCCCTAGAACATCAAATGCCATCTTGGTAAAGAACTGGCAAGCAGCCGTAGCAATGCCCTGCTTCCATGCGTGTTCTGAAAGCTGATAACCAATCTCATAATTACCTTCCATAAACATCACACTAGTGATTGCTGCCATTCCCATGTAACGACCGCTGTTATCACGAATAATGCCTATGATGTTGTCAGGAT
>NZ_JBFRVD010001594.1:0-316 GCF_041474985.1 Vibrio sp. 10N.222.49.C9
TTACTAAGGAAAATAAGCGATTAGCGTGGAAATTTACTCATCTAAAAAAGTCGTCGCCATCGGTGGCGGGCATGGTCTTGGTCGTATTTTGGCGGCTTTAAAAGATTTTGGAAGCAATGCAACCGGCATAGTCACCACCACAGATAATGGCGGTTCTACCGGGCGTATTCGTTACTGCCAAGGCGGCATTGCATGGGGTGATACGCGCAACTGTATCAACCAGTTAATTACAGAGCCCTCTATCAGTTCAATGATGTTTGAATATCGCTTTCGCGGGGCTGGCGAGCTCGATGGTCATAATCTAGGTAATCTAATT
>NZ_JBFRVD010001595.1:0-326 GCF_041474985.1 Vibrio sp. 10N.222.49.C9
ATTATATTCCTAGGGATGGTTATAGCAGTTTTATCTGGGTGCTCAATGGGGCACAAGGATCCAGTTGAGATAAAACAAGCCTTGAACGAAGCTGCTAATCAAGCCAACAGTAAAAGTTTGGATGAACTGCCAGAGTCGGTACAAGCGGATCTGATGCCGGATCTTGAAGGATTGTCTCCGTCTGACCAGCCAACGATTAAGCGCTTTAGAGTGCAAGCCAATGGCGTGCAAGCTAAGGCTTTCTTTGCCAGTTTAGTAAAAGGCACGGAGTTTAGTGCGGCGATTCACCCTAATGTAGAAGGGCGCATCACGGTTAACCTTACTGA
>NZ_JBFRVD010001596.1:0-270 GCF_041474985.1 Vibrio sp. 10N.222.49.C9
ATAATCGGCATAGGTGTGGCATAGTTGCGATACAGATGCTGAGCAAGAGATGAGGTTAACAGCACATTGTCATGGATGTATTCTTGGTACATGTCTGGCCTTATACGCATAAAAGAGGAGAGCGCCAAATGACGATCTCCTTGGTTTGAGTTAACAGTTAGCTTTGAGTTTGTATTTGAGGTTCCGCTTTCTTCACCTTAGCACTGCGTAATAAGGCAACACCGACGGTGACAACTACAGCACCACAGAATAGGAATGCCATTCTTCCCC
>NZ_JBFRVD010001597.1:0-297 GCF_041474985.1 Vibrio sp. 10N.222.49.C9
GTTATATCACAGAGTTATACTGGGTGAAAGATTCAGATTAACCACACAAAACCAGCGTTTTATATCAATCTGCTTTGATTGTACTTCTATATTGATGGGAAGTGATTCGTCGACACTAATATTGCGATGTGACCCACGACTCTCAATCCTATATATATATTCCCTTCACCCCGATTGGTTCTCGATGTAATAAGTGAACTGCTCCTTATTGCGGATGTATTAATGCTACCACTAGACAATAGTCGCTAAAGTCTAGTTATCGCAGCAAAGCGTTTATGGATAAGGGGGGTGGGAAAT
>NZ_JBFRVD010001598.1:0-281 GCF_041474985.1 Vibrio sp. 10N.222.49.C9
AGCAAACACCGACAATTCTCCATCTGGCGCACCGTAACGTGTTGTGCGGTAAGAGGCATCCAACACACCCACTTCAATAGCACGACCAACCGCGCTCGTGTAGATCGCAGTACCAGGCTCCACATTGCGAAAAACCCGACCAATGGTATAACTAAACACATCATGCAACTTTTGGTGATTGCCCGTATCTTTGACCGTCAACATCTCACGCCAAGCATTTGGGTGTTCAGATATGATTTCAGCGTACTTACGGTACTCCATATCTCTGTTCTTCAACATCC
>NZ_JBFRVD010001599.1:0-466 GCF_041474985.1 Vibrio sp. 10N.222.49.C9
GTGGTTTAGTGTGGTTTTAGAGGCCAAAAGTAAAATTTGGCTTTGCAGGTATTGACTGTTCTTGTGTCTTTGAAAAGGTGTCTTATCAGTTTACAGTGTAAATGGTCTACATTCAGAATTTGCAGAGGTGACAAGTGTTGATGATAGGTAAGCCAGGGGATGCAGCTGTGTTTGAAATGCGTTCAATCGGTGACATAACGCCTGTTCAGGCGCAGGTGTCGCTTAAGGTTAGTTTGAACATCTTTGAAAAATGGCAGTTAACTGATACTGAGAAACTGAACCTTTTGGGTCTGGATAGTGTGTCGGATCTAGGTTTGATGGTTGCAGGTTTGGTGATGGTTAGGGAGGATGTATTGACTCGAGTAAGTTATGTGTTGCAAGTACATCGTCACTTACGCAGTTTGTTTTCGGAGGATGCGAGCGTTTATGGTTGGGTGAAGAAACCTAATGACCATCCGCTATTTAG
>NZ_JBFRVD010001600.1:0-296 GCF_041474985.1 Vibrio sp. 10N.222.49.C9
TTCTTGTACATCCCCACAATAGCGTCAGCAACCACCACAACAGCCAGCAATTTAAGAGCGTGAATAATGGCAATAAATAGCGACGTTTCTAGCAAGCTACTGCTTAGTAGCGCCAGTGCTAACATCAAGATCACAGATGGTAAGGTAAAGCCGAAAAAGGCAGCAAAAGCGCCACCTATACCGCCTTGCTTATAGCCGAGAGCAAAGCCTACCTGACTAGATCCTGGGCCGGGAAGAAACTGACTCAGCGCAACCAGCTGCGCATATTCCTCATCCGTTAACCATTGCTTCTGCTC
>NZ_JBFRVD010001601.1:0-356 GCF_041474985.1 Vibrio sp. 10N.222.49.C9
CTGTTACCCTCTTCGATTGGTGTATCTTTATTTTTGCCAATGTTAATACCCAGAATGCCATCAAATTTGGCCTTCTTAACATTTTCGACTAACGCATCAACACCGAGATTGTTGAAACCCATTCGGTTGATGATGCCTTCCGCTTCTAACAAACGGAACATACGAGGTTTGTCATTACCTGGCTGTGGACGAGGTGTCACTGTACCCACTTCTACAAAACCAAAGCCCATCGCATCAAATGCTTCAATGCACTCTGCATTTTTGTCTAGGCCTGCAGCCAAACCCACTGGGTTTCTGAAGGTTAGACCCATGCATTCAACAGGACGATGTGGCAGTTTTTGACGATAGAAAAGATC
>NZ_JBFRVD010001602.1:0-629 GCF_041474985.1 Vibrio sp. 10N.222.49.C9
GGATACGGGTGATGTGAAGGTGCGCTTACTGTCGTCTCCAAGAGAGATAGATAAGAACGCTTATGCATTGTCTGGTTTTATGCATGAAGTGAAAGTCCAGCAGAAGCGAATTCTGTCAGCTGCCGGTGTGGGGGTTGTCTTAGCGTGTTTTGGGTACATTTGGCAGGAAGTCACAAAGGTAGAGCAGCAGATAATTCGCCAAGAAAAGATTGTCTACGTTGACAAGTATGAAGGGTATAAGAATGTCATATCTGAGGGTGTTGTACTGAGTCATGGTGTCGTTCCTTCGGTGGAGGCAATTACGATGCTCTCCGGTCTTCCTGATGGATGGCGCTATGAGGGAGTGACTTATTCTCGGGGGTTGGTTTCTGCGGGAATTGTGAATGCTGGGGGGTCGGTTTCTGAGCTTGAGCATTTCAGGTATGCGCAAGTGCGCCCTAGTGATTTGAGCGTAAATGGTCAGAGCGCAGGGTATGCGCGTGAGGTTCATAGCAGTCCCTCGCTCAAGCAGGATTGGACGACAAATATTGTAGCGATCAATGAGTTAAGAAATTCTGTAATTGATGTTTTTGTCGCGCTTGGTGCCAGTGTTATGTCGAACTCGGAGGTTTCTAAAGGTTCGTACAGTG
>NZ_JBFRVD010001603.1:0-390 GCF_041474985.1 Vibrio sp. 10N.222.49.C9
ATTCTGCGCACGGAGTCATCGATGAGCGAAATATCCACAAGACCTTCTTCTACCAATTCGATGGCCGATTGGTAGAAATCAGGTGTGGTCATCATCATGTCATTGCCACCGAGTAGTGCCTTATAGCTTGCTTCTTTTAGGGTAGCGGCGACGCCTTGCTTGTCATGCAGAGAACCCACGTTGTTCCAATCGGTGACAATAAATCCATCAAGTCCCCATTGTTCCTTAGCGACGGTTTTCAATAACCAAGAGTTGGTGGTGCATGGCTCGCCATCAATCGACTGGTAGCCAGTCATTAATGTTGCGCAGTTGGCTTGTTTGACCGCTTTTTCAAAGGGTGGTAAGAACAATGAAAGCAGTTTTCGTCTTGAGGTATCGGCTTCGTAGGAG
>NZ_JBFRVD010001604.1:0-368 GCF_041474985.1 Vibrio sp. 10N.222.49.C9
GTATTACCGTTGAGCAAAGCATGCAGGCACTGGAAGATTTGTTTAGCTGCGATATCGAGCCTTCACGTGTTGCTGCGATTATTTTTGAGCCAGTGCAAGGCGAGGGTGGTTTTTACAAAGCGCCGGCCGAGTTTGCACAGGCACTGCGTCAGCTATGTGACAAACACGGCATTGCACTGATTGCCGATGAAATTCAAACGGGCTTTGCGCGTACAGGTAAGATGTTCGCAACAGAGCACTTGGGCATTGAACCGGATATGATGACCTTAGCTAAGGGCATTGCAGGCGGTTTCCCTATCTCTGCTGTTGTGGGTAAGTCTGAAATCATGGATGCGGCGCAACCGGGCGGTTTAGGCGGCACGTATGCA
>NZ_JBFRVD010001605.1:0-348 GCF_041474985.1 Vibrio sp. 10N.222.49.C9
CACGAATAGTGAGACACAAGCGTTAGACTTGTGGCCAATATTTATTACAATGCTGTCATTCCCAAAAATGCTATCCGAAAAGCAAGGATTCTTTAATGAGCAAATCAGAAGCACTCTATCAGCAAGCCCAAACCATTATTCCTGGTGGCGTTAACTCACCAGTACGTGCATTTAATGGCGTTGGCGGTTCTCCACTTTTCATTGAGCGTGCTGATGGCTCTCGTATCTATGATGCAGACGACAAAGCGTACATCGACTACGTCGGATCATGGGGACCGATGATCTTGGGCCACAACAATCCTGTTATTCGCGATGCGGTTGTTGAAGCAGCGCAGCGCGGTCTTAGCT
>NZ_JBFRVD010001606.1:0-226 GCF_041474985.1 Vibrio sp. 10N.222.49.C9
GATTGGCGTAGGCAGCGAGATCTTGAACATAGATACCGCGTCATAGAAGCGACGGATGTAATCTAGACGAGTTTCTCTTGGGTATTTAGAGAATAGGCATGCAGAAACCAGCATATATAGGAACTGCGCACTCTCATAGATTTCTTTAGTTACGCGGTTTTGTACGAAGTACTTGCCCTCAAGCTGTTTTACAGCGGCGTAAGAGAAGTTGAGATCGCGTCTGTGG
>NZ_JBFRVD010001607.1:0-323 GCF_041474985.1 Vibrio sp. 10N.222.49.C9
CTGCTGGAACCCACAGAGCTTTGGATGAAGAAGGACGAGCTATTTGCTGCTATTAAGCAATGGCCACAGGTTAAGCTCAATAAAGAGAGCACTGATACCAAAGCAGGTCGCTTCAACCTAGACATAGAGCCGCTACCGGCGCTTGCCGCAGCTCCGCAAACCAAAGAGCCAATGTCGGCTCTGCGTCAGTTCAGCGAAGGCTATACCGGCAAGATAGTTTTTTCTGTTGAGTCTGAAGGCCGTCGCGAGGCGCTGCTTGAGCTACTAAGTCCTGTCAAGATTGCGCCAAAAGCGGTGCCTAGTCTTGAGGATGCCCTTTCTGG
>NZ_JBFRVD010001608.1:0-286 GCF_041474985.1 Vibrio sp. 10N.222.49.C9
GACGTGGATTACGATATTCGCCCGTCAAGAAGCGAACGGCTTCTCGCACTTCTACTGCGTTACCTGCAGAAGATGCCAACACTTGGTTCATATCGGTAAGAATAGCAGTCGTCTTTGTGCCAGCGCCGTTAGCAACAGCCACTATAGAACGTGCGAGTTCTTCAGAGGCTTCGTAGGTTGGCATGAAAGCGCCAGAACCCACTTTCACATCCATCACTAATGAATCAAGCCCTGCGGCCAGTTTCTTAGACAAAATAGAGGCAGTGATCAGTGAGATGTTATCTAC
>NZ_JBFRVD010001609.1:0-456 GCF_041474985.1 Vibrio sp. 10N.222.49.C9
TTTGGAAATGGAGTATGTTGGAAGAAAAGCTCAAGCTAGTTATCAAGTAACGAATAATAGTTCACAACCGGTAATGATTGAGGTACTGGTTAGAAAAGTTAAAATAGAGTCTGATTCGAATTTAGAATCTAGCGAAAATGCAGAACAAGATTTTCTAATTCTTCCGCCCCAAGCTGTTGTGGAACCCAATAGTGTTCGTAGATTCCGAGTTCGTTATTTGGGAGATGGCGAAATAAGTGCGACGCAAACTTATAGAGTGTTATTTGAGCAGATCCAAACATCTGATGGAACTGAAGACGATACGCAAGTAAAGTTTCTTTTTAACTTTTCGACGATTGCTTTTGTTTCTCCTACGCCTGATAAATGTACCAGAACTATAAATGCTAAAGTAGAGCAATCAGAATTGGTGCTTAGAAATGAAGGTAATTGTGTCTTGAATATTGGTCAAGCAACACT
>NZ_JBFRVD010001610.1:0-431 GCF_041474985.1 Vibrio sp. 10N.222.49.C9
CAATGATAGAGGCTTGTGAGCTTGTCTTGATCTGATGAACATAAGACTGCCAAAGACCATATAGCTGATCCTTAGAAGGGATAGACTTTGCTTCAATGATGTCATTGATGGTTGCTACGTCTTGCTCAAGACCAATAGAGGCAACCGAACGCTCTTGTTCTAATTGAACATCTTTTGCAGATTGACGAACAACCCCAAAGATTTCACCTAAACTGCCGGTAGCTAAGGTCAATTCCTTCTCTTTTTCAGAAAGCTTTTGCTCATTTTCTTGAAATTGTGCGCTCAGCGAATCTATCGATTTATTGAGGTTGGCGCGCTGCTTAACCAAAGCATCATATTGGCTTTGAAGCTTTTTCTCTTGAGATGCAAACTCAGCTTCTCGTTGCTTATTGTGTTGCTGCTCGGTTGCTTTTGCTTTTGCCGTTTCATTC
>NZ_JBFRVD010001611.1:0-338 GCF_041474985.1 Vibrio sp. 10N.222.49.C9
GACAAATTCCTTACTTCAGCAAGAGGTAAGAGTAATCAGCAGGCGGTGTTCCTAGGCTCTGATGGGCGAAGCTACTCATTAGAATCGCATTCACTGCCTTCCGCAAGAAGTCAGGGCGAACCGATTACTGGGCGCTTGAATATCTCCACTGGAACCAGTATTCGACAGGTTCTGATGGGGGATGATGACCAGTTATGGCTAGTTGGCTCTGATGCAGGTTATGGATTTGTTTGTCGCGGTAGTGACCTATTGTCGAAAAACCGCAGTGGTAAGGCGTTAGTTAACTTACCGCAGGCCGCAGAGATCATGTCACCAAGTGTGATATCAGACCTTGATAG
>NZ_JBFRVD010001612.1:0-434 GCF_041474985.1 Vibrio sp. 10N.222.49.C9
AACCAATCCACAAAAGATAAGTAGCACCAAAGATCTCAACTGCTGAAAAAACGACAGGATTATCACGGATACTTGTCCAACCAAGAATTGCGACCGCGATATAAACGGCATTTCCCAATGCGACCCCCAGACAGATAAATCGACTTCCATGCAATTTATGTCGGATTGAGTGATCAACTATCAAGAAAAAGTCCTGTCCCGGACTCAATAGTGCGACGAAGTGAGCTAATACCAGAGCAGGAAAAGCCACAGGGAAAAGGGTTGAAAACAACATTCATGGTTACCTATAGTCTAAATCGTTATCAAACTATAGATTTTTACATTCAATAATTATTGTCGAAAATTGACGTTACTCGTTGGTATTGTCGTGGTGTTGAGGCGGTATAACTAACAAAAGCACGGTGCAGTTGGCTTTGATCTGAAAAGCCTACTTC
>NZ_JBFRVD010001613.1:0-451 GCF_041474985.1 Vibrio sp. 10N.222.49.C9
CTTGATTGCCCACCTATATTTGAAAAAATAGCGAATTATGAAAAGGGATTGGTTTTGGTGACTGGGCCTACGGGGTCGGGTAAATCAACCACCTTAGCGGCCATGGTTGATTACATTAATCGTCATCACAATAAACACATCCTAACCATTGAAGACCCTATTGAGTTTGTTCATCAAAGCTCTAAGTGTTTGATCAACCAACGAGAAGTGCATCGTGATACGCATAGCTTCAAGGCGGCGCTTCGTTCTGCACTGCGTGAAGACCCGGATGTGATTCTAGTGGGTGAGCTTCGAGATCAAGAAACCATAAGTCTTGCGCTTACTGCAGCGGAAACGGGGCATTTGGTCTTTGGTACCCTGCACACCAGTTCTGCGGCCAAAACCATAGACCGTATTATTGATGTATTCCCTGCGGGCGATAAAAACATGGTTCGCTCTATGTTGTCAGAGT
>NZ_JBFRVD010001614.1:0-349 GCF_041474985.1 Vibrio sp. 10N.222.49.C9
CATCATGTGTCCAGCTTGATTCACGTAGGCTTTCAGGCGTATGACAATCCATACAAGTACTGTTTGCCTTAAGTATCATCTCAGGGGATAGCTGTTGCTTATCTGTCCCTGCTTGAGACTGAGCATCAGAGTATTTGATGACGGTTGATCCACCGTCGCGGTGATCTGGCCCGATGTTGCTATGACAATCGGTACAATTGGCTTCTTTACCCATTGCGTCGATGACATTTTGTCCATGAGATCCAGCTAAAGTGTGTTTAGAGTCTTTGTGACATTGAGTACATTTGTAATCTTTGTCTCTTATCAACTCTACTTTAAAGCGTTCTGATGTTGCTGAATCACTAGGGAC
>NZ_JBFRVD010001615.1:0-313 GCF_041474985.1 Vibrio sp. 10N.222.49.C9
GGCCTTTTTGAGTGTAGCCAGTAGGGCATATCGACTGCGCATTACGGCGTGGTGGCTGCAGGTGAAGCCTATTGGTGATTGTGAGTTAATGGATTCTTTAACGGTAGTGATTGCTAGAGCGCGTTCTGAGACTCGCAGTGAATTGTTCTCGACACAAATGTCCATTAGCCAGAAGTTATCCATATCACGTTGGTGTAAGTCTACTCCAGCGTTAACGGCGATATTGAATAACGTTACGTCATCCAAAATAGCAGCAACAAGAGCGAGATTCTGGCGTTGCTCGTTGCTGAACGCGGCAAGGTCTTTCTTCGGT
>NZ_JBFRVD010001616.1:0-315 GCF_041474985.1 Vibrio sp. 10N.222.49.C9
ATTACTTGCCTATCAAATTCAATACTGCGTTGGCTGCCTGCTTGTCGGCATCACGCTTGATCCAAGAGTGCATCTCTGTGAATTTCTCTGTCATGTAAGATGTATCGCCATCGATAATGTTTTGCATCGCTTCGAAGATATTCTGCGGATTACATTCTTCCATGATCAACTCTTTCAGCAACTCTTCATCAGCAAGGAGATTAGGCAAGCTGTAGTATTTATTGAGCATCATACGCTTGGCGATAAAGCCACTGAGCTTATTGACTTTATAGGCGGTGACCATAGGGCGATTAACTAGCATGCCCTCAAGTACAG
>NZ_JBFRVD010001617.1:0-415 GCF_041474985.1 Vibrio sp. 10N.222.49.C9
CATCCGGTGACTCGCCGTATATCACCGCATAATGGTATGGATTTTGCGATACCAACTGGCACGCCGGTACTGGCTGCGGCTGATGGTAAGGTGATCATGGTTCGTAATCATCCTTATGCGGGTAAGTATTTGGTGATAGAGCATGGTTCTATCTATAAGACTCGTTATCTGCACATGAGTAGAATACAGGTGAAACGTGGTCAGATGGTAAAACGTGGCCAGCGTATTGGATTGTCTGGCGCGACAGGGCGAGTAACCGGTCCGCATCTTCACTATGAGTTGTTGATTCGAAATCGCGCGGTGGATCCGATGACGGCTAATATCCCGATGGCGAAGTCGGTACCAGATAGTGAGATGGCTGAGTTCGTCTATAACCGAGAGCGATTAGATGCTGAGGTGAAAGATTATCGCGTAC
>NZ_JBFRVD010001618.1:0-267 GCF_041474985.1 Vibrio sp. 10N.222.49.C9
GAGTCAATGAGCACCGGGCACCAAGAGCGCAGTCACCGCAATAATCCTTTACATAACCAAACTCAGCTCAATTACCCAGCTAAATCTAGCTTAGTCTCCCCTATCTATTGCACGGCAGCGCATTATCTACGCCTAAACCATTCACTGGGAAATAAAGAGCAAGTGGTCATCAGTATGAGCTTTGAGCCCATGCTAGCGGATGCAGCCATGCTAAGCTTCAATGCGATGCGCCAAAAGCAATCACTCGACCTTCTATATCAACTGGAT
>NZ_JBFRVD010001619.1:0-356 GCF_041474985.1 Vibrio sp. 10N.222.49.C9
CTTTAGTTTTAGCAAGACCCTCACTTAATTGCTCCTGACCAAAAGCGAAGAATGCACCACACTTTGTCATTATCTCCGATATTTTTTCGCCCGCCACTTCGTTTACCGTTTCCATTTTGCTGCTCCTTGAGATCAATTATGATCTTTAATTAACGATACAACTGCATCGCCTTCAGGAGCCTATAAGGCAAAACACACCCAAACCTTTCCCTTGTCTAAACGAAAAGAAAATCAGAGCAACTTGCGTCACTCTGATTTCTGAATATTAACTATCTTGACTTACTTGCGATTAAGAACCGGCATCCACCGCCATCACACCACTTAACGCAATCTCGCGCTCGGCATCGCCCACATTC
>NZ_JBFRVD010001620.1:0-243 GCF_041474985.1 Vibrio sp. 10N.222.49.C9
GATTGGATTCTGTATATGCGTGGTCTTTCTCATATGGCGCAGGACAGAAACTTCCTTCACGATGTGTTTAACATCGACCGTTCAGATCGCGATCCAGAGCCTGTTAAGCTGGCATTCAATGACTTCAAGCGCCTGTTGCAACGCTACCCAAATAGCCCATACGCTGAAGATTCAGAGCAACGCTTAGTCTTTCTCAAGAACCGTCTAGCAAACTATGATTATGCGACAGCAGATTTTTATATC
>NZ_JBFRVD010001621.1:0-368 GCF_041474985.1 Vibrio sp. 10N.222.49.C9
ATCTGATTATCTGCTGAATGAAAAAGACATCAATGATGTCATTCATTCTGACTACATTGAAATTTAGATTTTATTGCTGAAGGTAAAAAACACCAACTCTGTCAGAGCTTCTTATGCACCGTCGCGTTAACGAGCTTTGTTGGATGGGTTAGTGAGAACTTGATATTGTAATAATAGATACTTCACCCGTTCTTGTCGTTTCCTATGTGGCAAGCTTATAGTATCTAGCCGGCACTATTCTTATGATTACCCTATTCGTTGAGTACGCTACGAAGAAGATAGTTGCCTCTATAGACCTACTTGAACAGGCGCTGTTATCGAAACTAAGGCCTTAACCTTGAATCCAGCAAAAATCACCTCATCTATTT
>NZ_JBFRVD010001622.1:0-285 GCF_041474985.1 Vibrio sp. 10N.222.49.C9
TCGATGGGTATTGGTAACGATGGAAATGATGACTTAGTGGTACAGTCGATTTCCCCTCGAATTAATATCAGCGGTACTCAAGACATGGGAAATGGCTTCAAGGCTGACTTCAAGGGGGAATGGGGCTTCCGTCCTTTGAAAGATACTGATGCAAATGGTAATGAAAAAGATGCGTTTTTTACTCGTTTGGGTTACATCGGTGTTTCTCATGATACCTGGGGACGAGCATCAGGCGGTACAGAGTGGTCGCCATATTATTCTGTAGCTGGTATCGCAGATATGCCA
>NZ_JBFRVD010001623.1:0-237 GCF_041474985.1 Vibrio sp. 10N.222.49.C9
AGACAAGACAATTAAATCTAGCAAGTTACCTGTTTCTCCAAAGATAGAATAAGATAGACCAATGGTGATCAGGAACGGGATTAACAACCTCAATATACAATGCTTAATATAGTCAGATTTTTTGTAACCACAAATCGCACTAAACAATGATAATTTGACGAATCCAGTAGTAACCTCGATAAATATAACGGCGAGCATCACGGTATCCGGAGATAAACCCTGTTGTAACATTAAATA
>NZ_JBFRVD010001624.1:0-341 GCF_041474985.1 Vibrio sp. 10N.222.49.C9
CTCTTGGATCAAGGCTCCATCATCCACATAGCTGACTAAGTGGCTACGTTGCACCCCTTTACGGCACGCTTTGACTGCCGCCTGCAAGAAGCGATGAGTGCTTGGGGCGTTGTTATTCACCTCTTGTTGTAGAATATGCTCCACCTCATGAGGGAATAACTCTGCTGCAACCTCTCCATTAGGCTTGATATAGCCTTGGTCTGAGCTAAACCCGATCAACTTGTCGGCGCTTAATTTAATGGCCACCTGTGTGGCAAGTTCTTCTGAAACAAGATTAAAGCACTCTCCGGTAACGGAACCGGCAACAGGGCCAATCAACACAATGGAGCCTTGCTCTAGCG
>NZ_JBFRVD010001625.1:0-225 GCF_041474985.1 Vibrio sp. 10N.222.49.C9
TCCTTGGGATCACAGCGACGCCATAGTCGACATTCCACAAGAATCGAATGTAATGGCCTTTCGTACCATCTGGGAACCGCACCATATCATTGTAAAGAGTGGCGAATTCATTCTGAAAAACTGGCAACTCTCTTACTATCTCAATCTCGCCTTTCTTGTGAACGCCCAAATACAAATCTGTCATTTCTATCAACACCTATCTAAATCAATTACGACCGATAGGAC
>NZ_JBFRVD010001626.1:0-379 GCF_041474985.1 Vibrio sp. 10N.222.49.C9
GAACATCATAGCGACTTCGAAATAGAATGGCACTTTATTGGACCGATACAATCCAATAAAACACGCCCTATTAGTGAGAACTTCGACTGGGTTCACTCTATTGATCGAGCTAAAATCGCACAGCGTCTTAATGACCAAAGGCCTGACGATAAAGAGCCATTGCAGGTACTCATCCAAGTCAATACCAGTGGTGAGGCGAGTAAGTCCGGCATTTCAGCTCAGCAAGCGTTAGAGTTAGCCTCTTCTATTGAAGCGCTACCAAATCTAACCTTGCGTGGATTAATGTCCATACCCGCAGCGGTTGCAGGTTATGAGGAACAACTCGTTGCCTTTAATCAGCTCAAAGACTTGTTTGAGGCGATTAAAGCCCAATATCCTC
>NZ_JBFRVD010001627.1:0-270 GCF_041474985.1 Vibrio sp. 10N.222.49.C9
ATGCAATGGTATGGTTAAACCTGGTTCTATATGCAGTCTTGTCGCTTGACCTGGCTTAGCATTACGCTCGTCATCGGTATCAAAGTGGGTTGCGTGGCTGACCATATCAAAATCAAGATACGGTAAAAGCTCTGGATAGAAATACTTAGCACTCAACTGCGGGACCATACGGTAGGGTAGGTCTGTGGTCGTTGATAGCAGCTGGAAGTCACGAACCAGCAGGCTCGTATCCCAATGGTCGTTACGATACGACACCTTACCTTGTTGCAA
>NZ_JBFRVD010001628.1:0-261 GCF_041474985.1 Vibrio sp. 10N.222.49.C9
GTATGAAGAGCGTACGAATGGGCCACAGGCTGCGTGGGTGAAGCCTAGCTCTAGTGCAATCTCTTTTAGCTCGTCGAACTCTGCTGGTGGAACGTAGCGTTCTACTGGCAGGTGGTGACGGCTTGGTGCTAGGTATTGGCCTAGAGTTAGCATGCTTACGCCGTGCGCTCTAAGATCCTTAAGCACTTCTACGATCTCTTCTTTCGTTTCGCCTAAGCCCATCATTACGCCAGACTTAGTAGGAACGTCAGGATGTTGCTC
>NZ_JBFRVD010001629.1:0-384 GCF_041474985.1 Vibrio sp. 10N.222.49.C9
AACGGATTTGATGTTCTGTTTAACCGGATAAATGTGGGCTTCACTCATTGCTGATCTCCTTGTGAACTCTGCCGCTATTAGTTGTGACAGTCGCTCAATATCTGACGGTCTGTTAGGCATTTCGAGGTAACTGTTATAACTCTCTATTACCTGCGAAATTTCCACAATTAGACTTTAGGATGAGAAGGTAACTATCGCTGTGAAATTAAAGGGTTATTTCGATAACTGAGAACTCAATCGCTACTTAATATGTGGCATATTGAGACTTGGCAGGTCACCTTTAGTGAGACGAACGAATACCAGCGCTGCAGTGATGGCATCTTGAAGTGCGTTGTGTTGGTCTCGAATGGGCAGGTCTAGATGTCGACAAATAGCCTCTAGGCT
>NZ_JBFRVD010001630.1:0-232 GCF_041474985.1 Vibrio sp. 10N.222.49.C9
GTTATTGGCGGTGTGGTGATCACCAAAACCGAAGAGCACGCTGAAGAACTTGGCTGGTGGGGTAACTGCATCGGCGCGACAGGCACTCCATTTGATAGCTACATGACGCTGCGTGGCATTCGTACCTTGGGCGCTCGAATGCGTGTTCATGAAGAAGGCTCACAGCAGATCCTAAGCTACCTTCAATCGCAAAAGCGCGTTAAGACCATCTACCACCCAAGCCTTCCTGAGC
>NZ_JBFRVD010001631.1:0-253 GCF_041474985.1 Vibrio sp. 10N.222.49.C9
ACTCTGTAAACACATGTTTGTAACGAACGGGAGTGGTGGTTGATGCACGCTTTTTGGCTTTAGGTAAAACGCGAGTAGCAACAAAGGCGACCACTAAAGCCAAAGTGCCAGAGATTATAAATATCCAGTGCCACCCCATCAGGTTCATAATCGCCGTACCCACGGAAGGCGCTATTGAAGGGGCGATCATGCTGATCAACGCGATTAACGCAAACAGTTTTGCTGACTCACTGCCTTCGGTGTTGTCTCGGAT
>NZ_JBFRVD010001632.1:0-254 GCF_041474985.1 Vibrio sp. 10N.222.49.C9
AGGTGGTACTGGTGGCACTGCAGGATAAACAACTGCCCAATGACGCCTCTTTCATAGAGGCGTCAATTTTTACAGCTCGACAATATCTACCCCCTAGGATATGGATGTTCCTATGCGCACGACTGCCTCTCGCACCCTTGCTCTGTCTCTGGTAACTGGATTTAGTTACCCTGCTCTCGCTCAAGTTGATATCTTGCCTTCTCAACAAGGCTTCAGCGGGCTTATTTTTACACCCAATGCGCAAACCATAGAAG
>NZ_JBFRVD010001633.1:0-274 GCF_041474985.1 Vibrio sp. 10N.222.49.C9
AACTATTTGTGGTTAAGGTACAAAAGCTTTGTTTAGTGATGCAGCTCAAGCGAGTAAGTTTTATCTGTGATACTTAAAAAAAAGAGGCTTCAACCTTAGTTGAAACCTCTTCTGTTCTGTATGCGTTTTAAAGGGTGTTTATGTATACTTCACCGTCTTTCATGATGACTTTCTTCGCATCATCACTCATCACACAATCAACGCCTTCAAGAGGGTTACCATCGATGATTAATAGATCAGCGTAAGCACCTTCCACAATTTGACCAAGCTTACC
>NZ_JBFRVD010001634.1:0-268 GCF_041474985.1 Vibrio sp. 10N.222.49.C9
GCATTAGTCAGCTGTTTGATTTTGACTACCAGCTAGAGTGCTACGTTCCTGCTGCTAAGCGAAAATTTGGCTACTTTTGTTTGCCGATAGCCTGGGATGGGAAATTGATAGGAAGAGCAGATTGCCGTGTAGAAAAATCCACGTCTACATTGCAAGTGACCAACCTGTATATTGAAAAAGCATTCACCCATCGAGACGGGTTTGATGGAGCCTTAGCCAAAGAGCTCCACGCATTCGCCACATTTAATCAGTGCACAAGCTATCAAAT
>NZ_JBFRVD010001635.1:0-323 GCF_041474985.1 Vibrio sp. 10N.222.49.C9
TCTAGGAGCTGTTCTAACTGCTGCTTCTCGTCTGCCGTTAAAACATCCAATTGACGCTGCTCCTGCTGATGCAATGTAAGCGCCACCTGTTCGATGAGTTTGCGTCCAGTATCAGTCAATTTGACCAGTTTGCTGCGTCCATCCTGCGGATTTTCCAGTCGTTCAACTAAACCTGCTTTTTCAACGCGACTGAGGACTTTAGTTAACCCGCCAGAGCTGAATAGCATTGAGCGATACAAATCCGTAGGCGATAAACAATAAGGCTCACCACTGCGTCTTAAGGTCATCAATATGCCGAAGTCTGCTTTTTGCAGGTCATGTAC
>NZ_JBFRVD010001636.1:0-301 GCF_041474985.1 Vibrio sp. 10N.222.49.C9
ATCGAGCATGGCGCCGATATCGTAGTTCATTCATTGACGAAATACGTAGGGGGTCACGGGACGACTTTGGGCGGTATGATCATCGACTCAGGTAAGTTCCCTTGGGCGCAGCACAAAGACAGATTCCCAGTATTCAACCAGCCAGAGCCTTCTTACCACGGTGTGGTGTATGCAGAAGCCTTTGGTGAAGCGGCATTTATTGGCCGTGCACGTACGGTTCCACTGCGAAATACGGGTTCGGCCTTGTCTCCTATGAATGCCTTCATGCTAATGCAGGGTCTCGAGACACTCTCTTTGCGCA
>NZ_JBFRVD010001637.1:0-295 GCF_041474985.1 Vibrio sp. 10N.222.49.C9
GATATAGGGCAGTGGCACGGCGCATTCAAACGAGTGTTCCTGCCAAAAGGGCAATTTACGATGGATGAGTCTGGTTTCTTGGTTCACATAGAAACCGGAAGTTACGATATTAATAAGTATGCGTTAGGACGTTCAGATGCGTAGATGTGTATCTGGACTGATACTATTCGATCCCGAATCGTTTGTTGTTGCTTATCAAGAATTACCAGAGGAATTGTTGCCGCTGTCTCCGATAATTCAATTTCAGTATGTCCATGCTGAGGTGTTGATTGATGGCTTGAAGATGGTACTGCCA
>NZ_JBFRVD010001638.1:0-251 GCF_041474985.1 Vibrio sp. 10N.222.49.C9
GTGACCAATGCCGCATGGTTTGCACTGCCTAACTTTGTGACACCTGAATTCAACATCAATGCCATTCTGTTTATGATTCCAGTGGCTATTGCCCCAGCGGTAGAGCACGTTGGCGATATGCTGGCCATCTCTAACGTGACAGGTAAAGACTACCTGAAAAAGCCAGGCTTACACCGCACCATGGCCGGTGACGGCGTTGCCACAATGGCAGCAAGCATGATGGGCGCGCCACCTAACACGACCTATAGTGA
>NZ_JBFRVD010001639.1:0-240 GCF_041474985.1 Vibrio sp. 10N.222.49.C9
CCTGTAGAAGCAGCGCCAGTGGAAACAGCAGAAGTTGTTACTCCTGAGGTAGCGAAGCAGCCAGAAGTGAAAGCTGCGCCTGCACCAAAAGTACCGCAGTCTGCTCCTAAAGCGACAATGAGCTTTAAGGGTCACGCAGGGTCAGGAATGACAAGCGCGCCTGGTCCACAGGAAACACGTGAAATTACTGTCAAGGCAGCCGATTTCCGTAGCGAACGCTTACAAGGCAAAGCCGGTGGC
>NZ_JBFRVD010001640.1:0-446 GCF_041474985.1 Vibrio sp. 10N.222.49.C9
CTTTTAGCGTATCCGGTAAGCCAAGCTCATCAAAAGAAGGAATGTTGGTTTCAATATGACGAATGACAGCGCCAGGAAGATCTCTCTGAAAGAAAGCACTGACCCTAAAGCGTCCCGATTCACTTTCTATTGCAAAGTTTGCTTCCCTAATGGCTCGATATTCTTTACGCCTATCGTTGTCCATGATGCTATCAAGGATGGCGGTTACTCCAGATTGATGCAGTTTTTCGCCAAAAGGCTGAAGCTCACCGTCCACTCGAAACATACAAGGAGAATCTACAGTGATATACAGATCCGATGCCTTATGCTCTGTCATCGCATCTAACAGTTCGTAAATTTTATGCTGTTCAAATACTAATAAGTGACGGTATAACCATGCGTAAAAAGTTGATCCTTACTGCTCTTGCAAGCTCTCTTATTCTTGCTGGGTGTGGGCAAGATGCTCA
>NZ_JBFRVD010001641.1:0-338 GCF_041474985.1 Vibrio sp. 10N.222.49.C9
GCTATTAGGAACTTTGTTCTTTTTCTCAATAGCCAATATCGGCTTCATTTACTTTCTTGAATCCCGCAGCGAAAACAAACTGCAATGGGTTATCCATACCAATGAAGTGATGCAAACCTCAGGGGATTTACTCAATGCTATCTCTGACGCAGAAACTGGACAAAGAGGCTATCTACTTACAGGGCAAAGCTATTATCTGGAACCCTATTTTCGTTCTCGAGATGAGATCAAATCCATCTGGGGTGACTTAAAAAGCCTCACATCGGACAATCCACAGCAGCAAGAATTGCTTGACGAATTGGTTGAGGATATCGACAGCAAGCTTGAAGAGTTGGCGT
>NZ_JBFRVD010001642.1:0-402 GCF_041474985.1 Vibrio sp. 10N.222.49.C9
ACCTATGCTAGCTGAGCACTTACAAGTCTCCGTAACCACGGTTAAACGCCGGCTGGCTGAAGAAGGTTTATCGTTTACCGAGATGCTTAAGAAAAAAAGAATCTACAAAGGCGCTACAATCTTGCGCGCAGGACGTACAAGTGTCACTGAAGTGGCCTCTCTATGTGGCTTTAATAATGCGACACACTTTAATAATACCTTTAAAAGTATCTATGGCTGCACGCCTAAGGTGTTCAGGCGAGAACGCAGAACGCCATAAGCGACGCTTAAAATTCATGCATCATGGCGCGGCCAGCGTGGCGAGACCATCGTAGCCCGACCACCGTGGCGCGACCACCGTGGCCCGACCAAATGCCAATAACAACAAAGGACATGTTCCATGCAATTTAGTTATTCTAATCC
>NZ_JBFRVD010001643.1:0-341 GCF_041474985.1 Vibrio sp. 10N.222.49.C9
TGACTGATGCGCCTTGCGGATATCCCCGTTCTTGGTTTAATCCACTCATCTGACGTATCAAGAAACGTACTAAGATCATCGTTCGTCAATACTGTTGGTGGAAGACACTTTCCCCAACCCGAGATTTCTGCAAACTTCTTCGCCATACTACCTGCTTTGTTTCAAATCATTATTGGTCCAATGAGTATACTGCATTCAAAGGAGACAAATAACGGTTAGCAATACTTAATTCTCCGCTTAACATCACCAAAATTGTTAGAATGTGATAGTCTTAGCCCCGTTAAGCTAAGCAAGGTTAAAAAATGAACCGTAAGAAGAAAATCAATCAGATCTTTAAGAAG
>NZ_JBFRVD010001644.1:0-386 GCF_041474985.1 Vibrio sp. 10N.222.49.C9
CTTCGATAGTCATACCAATAAGCGAATAGTTGAGTACCTCTGCTATGCTTGGGTGCTTTAGCTTGGTTAACGGGTGATTCTTTTTCACGTATAGAACAGGGTAAAGCGTGCCTAGTTTCTCAGAACGATACTTAGGATCATGAGTCGGTTCATAGTGGATAGCAAAGTCTAATTTATTGGCATCAAGTAATTGAAAGGGATTGGCCTTTGTTGGCGTCTCCTCAATGGCGGCCAGTGGCGCATGCTCTGATAAATGTGCGTATAGCTTAGGTATTAAGGTCGAACCCATAAAGGTGGGCAGTGACAGTGAGAAGGTGTCATCACATTGTTTAGAGTCAAATTCTTCTGCATCAAATAATTGCTGTAATGACGGCAGTATCTTGTTC
>NZ_JBFRVD010001645.1:0-375 GCF_041474985.1 Vibrio sp. 10N.222.49.C9
AAGTTGTGCAGTACCATTCGCTTTACTTCTTAATTGTTTGTTAACTTCCCAACTGTTAATGAGATAATTCACAAATAAGGAGTTAACGGTTTTAGGTTCTAATAAATAAACGTGGTCAGACAGAATAAATTTGCCACTTTCAGGAATATGGGCTGTCCGACCAATGATTTGCCCTCCACCAATATCATCCTTTGGCATGACAAGTTGCCCTAACGATAAAAAATCACTGTCGTGAGAAGTCTTTTTAGAGGCTATCAATTTCCCTTCTCTTGAAATGGAACCCATATCCACGATTAGATACTGACCTGCATCAGAGATAAATTTAGACTTCGATTTCCCAGTAGAAACAGAGAATAATGAAGCCATAGTTGTCTC
>NZ_JBFRVD010001646.1:0-382 GCF_041474985.1 Vibrio sp. 10N.222.49.C9
AACTATGCCTTGGCTGAAGGTTAATGAGAACAAGAACACCATAAACGTAAAAGCTCAGCAGCAGGATGCTGAGTCTATATTGCACTTCTACCAACAGTTGATTGAATTGCGCCTCAGCTCTGAGACGCTAAAAACAGGAGAGACATCGCTGTACGATACAGAGGATGCGCTTATTGCATACCAACGTGAGGGTGATAACTGCACCTATTCAGTGATTGTGAACCTAAGCCCTGCAAGGGTATCGGCACCTAATCTTCCTGAACTTCAGTCAGCGGAGTTGATACTCGGAGAAGAGCTAAACGAGTCTCTAGCGCCATACTCTTTTGCGATATACAAAAGCTAAAACAGTGAAATTAGCGTTAAACATGAAAACGTTTAACGC
>NZ_JBFRVD010001647.1:0-422 GCF_041474985.1 Vibrio sp. 10N.222.49.C9
ATCGTTAAGCGCGCGCAATATTATGTGAAGCCTGAAAAAGACGAAGTTTCTCCATTTTGTACTCAATTGACGGGTATCTCTGCACGTAAGATTGAAAAGCAGGGTAGACCTCTTGAGGACGTAATGAAGTCGATGATCAAAAATTTTGGTGGAGCGAACAAGATTTACGCCAGCTGGGGACGCGACGACATTATCTTTCGCAACGAATGCAAAGATAAAGGGATTGATTTTCCCTTTGTTGAGTTTGTAAACCTCGCGACCTTGTACCGCATGCAACATCGCCTTAGAGAAAAGCGAATTGGTCACAGAGCGGCGCAAGAAGCGTTAAACATTGAGTGGGAAGGCAGGCAGCATTCAGGCTATACGGATGCTTACAATTTGGCAAAGCTTGCACTAGCTATGCTCTAGTTGCCGTCTTGTAC
>NZ_JBFRVD010001648.1:0-293 GCF_041474985.1 Vibrio sp. 10N.222.49.C9
GATGTGGGTGAGGCGGTGGTTGCTATGCTTGAGCCAATCCAGTCTGAATACCACCGTATTCGCCAAGATATGCCGTATCTGAACGAAGTAATGAAGGCTGGTGCTGAGAAAGCATCAGCGAAGGCTGCTGTGACTTTAGATAAGGTTTTCGACGCGGTTGGCTTTGTTAAGCGTCCGTTTTAAGATCTTGGTCAAATAAGTTGTGATAGAATGCCATCGCCGTCAAGGTGGTGGCATTTTTAGTTTGGATTCTGGCATGCTGTTGATCATTGATAATTACGACTCCTTTACTT
>NZ_JBFRVD010001649.1:0-415 GCF_041474985.1 Vibrio sp. 10N.222.49.C9
GCCCACTCCTTGATTCTGAAGGCCGCGCTATCTTACCGTCAGTGGTGCACTACAAATCAGATGGCTTTAATGTGGGTTATTCTGCCCTAGACGCTGCTGAGAGCGATCCTCAAAATACCGTTATCTCAGTGAAGCGACTTCTTGGCCGTTCGGTTGAAGATATAAAACAGCGCTATCCAAAGCTGCCGTATACGTTGCTAAACAGCGACAATGGCCTGCCGATTTTACAAACCACACTTGGCAATAAGAACCCAGTTGAAGTCTCAGCGGATATCTTAAGAGCCTTAGGTCAGCGTGCCGAATCTACACTAGGCGGAGAGCTTACTGGCGCGGTTATTACAGTGCCGGCTTACTTTGACGATACACAGCGTGCAGGAACCAAAGATGCCGCTAAGCTTGCCGGTTTGAATGTACT
>NZ_JBFRVD010001650.1:0-501 GCF_041474985.1 Vibrio sp. 10N.222.49.C9
CACTATGATCTACGTAACACACGATCAGGTTGAAGCAATGACGATGGCCGACAAGATTGTGGTCCTAGACGGCGGTTACGTATCTCAGGTAGGTAAACCTCTAGATCTATACCACTACCCGCACAACCGCTTTGTAGCAGGCTTCATCGGCTCTCCTAAGATGAACTTCATCAGTATTCACGCACTTGAAGCTACAGCAGAATATGTGAAAGTTGAGCTAGAAAACAAAGTAGCCTTCAACATCCCTGTAGATGGCACAACCGTTAATGTTGGCGACCGTATGTCTCTTGGTATTCGTCCTGAGCATCTACTGATGTCGGACTCTTCAGAGGCAACCATCGAAGGTGAAGTGACTATCGTGGAAAAACTGGGTCAAGAGACTCAAGTTTACCTATCGGTAGAAAGTGCTGACACCGACATCAACTTCCGTCAACCAGACACACTACAAGTTGAACCAGGCGACAAGTACGCTATCGGTATCGACCCTAAACGCTGTCACCT
>NZ_JBFRVD010001651.1:0-226 GCF_041474985.1 Vibrio sp. 10N.222.49.C9
ATACTTCTTTTCAATACCCTACGAAACAAACATAAAATAATTAATCGGTTCTTAAACCTACGCTTCACAAAAGAAAGCGCTTTCATACTTTCTTCATTGAAGTGTAACAACGAGGAATAGAAGATATGTTAAAGAAAACTGCAGTGGCATCACTTGTAGTCGGACTGTTAACTACAGGAGCGACCTTCGCCAATACAGAAATCAAGCAAGGTGGTGAGATTACTGT
>NZ_JBFRVD010001652.1:0-229 GCF_041474985.1 Vibrio sp. 10N.222.49.C9
GCACTATTGACTCTCAAGGGGACTAAGAGCATACGGCAGAGTCTCTCTTAAAATTAGAGAGGAAGATTAATTGGAAAAGATAGCATATGTAACTCGCAAACAAGCTTGGTCTATCAGAATAATAATAGTTCTGCTTATGAGTTACTTTGGTTGGCAGCTCTATAATTTATGGTTTCATGAGTACGGTCTGCCACAAAGAGCAAGAAACGGCGGGTTAATAAACTTCCAC
>NZ_JBFRVD010001653.1:0-305 GCF_041474985.1 Vibrio sp. 10N.222.49.C9
GAGAAATCCAAATAGTTGAGGAAGTTGTTAGGCTCGTAGCCTTTTTCGTCAAACTCGTTTTGCTCTAGTGAGTTGATCTTAGAGGTGTAAGACATACCTTCCGCGACACCCAATCTCCAATCAAATGGCCAAGGTATGGTGTAGTAGGCCTTGATCGCTAGAATGTATTCTTGGCTTGAGGCCTGATCATCATTACTCCAGTGCCAACCAAAGCCAGGGGTTAAGTAGATATCCAGTGGTAATCCAAACAGGCTATCGGTCAAAGGATGACCGTAAAATACCGTGGTAATTTGGCTGTTGTACGG
>NZ_JBFRVD010001654.1:0-347 GCF_041474985.1 Vibrio sp. 10N.222.49.C9
GGGTAGGTTTGATAAATACTGAGTTGTTATGAATCAGTATTTTAGGGATAAGAGATGAGCAATGTGTTGGTTGATTGTGCTTGGCTAAACGAGCATTTAGATGATAAAGATCTGGTACTGCTTGATGCCTTTATGCTGAAGGTCGTGGGCAAAGAACCTATTGAGTACCCAGAGTTCGTCACCATTCCCGGCGCGTTGCCCTTTGATATTGAAAATGATTTTTGTAACAACGAATCGACGCAGCTGCACGCACTTCCTACCTCACAACAATTTACTGAACAGGTTCAGAAGCTAGGTATTAGCAAGCAAAGTAAGCTTGTGATCTTCGACAATCAAGGCATTTATAG
>NZ_JBFRVD010001655.1:0-302 GCF_041474985.1 Vibrio sp. 10N.222.49.C9
TCTTTACGTGCTTCTTTGGCACGCAAGGCTAAATTGCTCTCATCACTGTGTTGAGGAAGCAACTCTTTCAACATAGTGTTATCCAATTTATTAAAGTGCTTTTCGGCTCGAGAGGCTTGATGGGGGTGCATGCCAAGTGCAATGAGCAATTGGCGTCCAAGATCCAGAGCGCCTAAGAAGGTTTCTCTAGAATAACTGGTGACACCATGGTTCAACAATTGATAAGCCTCAACACGACTTCGAGCGCGAGCTAATATCTTAAGGTGCGGAAAGTGCTGCTGACACAACTCGATAGTTTGGAT
>NZ_JBFRVD010001656.1:0-422 GCF_041474985.1 Vibrio sp. 10N.222.49.C9
ATGTAGGCTTCAAAGAGAATGACACCTTGCTCTTCAGCGACCTGATGCATCTGCTCTGCCAGTGCAAAGTTTGAAGCAATCGGTTTCTCCACAATAACGTGTTTACCCGCTTTCATCATTTGAATCGCTTGAGGGGCATGCAATGAATTAGGGCTAGCGATATAGACAGCATCAACATTGCTGTTGGCAAGTGCTTCTAGAGAGTCAAAGCAATCACTTGCTTGATGTTTTTCGGCAAATTGCTTCGCGTTCTCTATCTTCCTTGAATAGACAGCCTGCAATGTAAACGAGTCGCTTGCCTTTGCTGCATCAATAAAGCGCTCTGTAATCCAGTTTGAGCCTATAACACCCAGTTTCAACATCTCAATTCCTCTTTGAACGTTTCAGATGATCTATCCGTCAATAGTTGAAGAATATAACAC
>NZ_JBFRVD010001657.1:0-260 GCF_041474985.1 Vibrio sp. 10N.222.49.C9
CTGTGTTGCTTCAATGGCGTAAGTACACGGTGCAGGGTCACCAGGGCCATTCGAAAGGAATACGCCGTCTGGGTTCATTGCCAGTACTTCTTCCGCTGAGGTTTCAGCAGGAACTACGGTTAGGCGGCAGCCACGGTCAACGAGCATGCGCAGGATGTTGCGTTTTGCACCGAAGTCGTAGGCAACAACGTGATATGGCAGTTCTGAGTCATCTTTCGCTTCTGGAAGACCACCCGTGAGCGTCCACGAACCTTGTTTCC
>NZ_JBFRVD010001658.1:0-455 GCF_041474985.1 Vibrio sp. 10N.222.49.C9
ACCATCATCACTACAGCCTGCTACAAAAACAACACTAGCAAGCCCTAGGGCCTGCATAATCCGATTATGTTTCATAATTAATTCCATTTAATTTTATTTTTATATTCAACTAGCAACTGAAAATCATATTCAAACTACGAACACCTAATTAGCGTATGCAATCCTGCTTCCGGTGTAAATAAATTGTTTCAAAGTGTTACCAGCGTGATTTGAGGTGTAAAATGGAAGTAGTAAAAAATCTTATTTTATAAAACAATAACTTAACTTAAGCTCTGTAAGCGTGGTTGCATATGAGTGATGAATTCACTCATATGACATAGATCAAATAAATAGCATTTAGTGGATTGATGAACTATAGAAATCGTAAATATTGGAATAGAGCATCTTATTAACAAGAAGAGACTCTATCTCTTCGTAACAATATTATTAGCTAAAAGTGGGGGTCACTTGTAAAT
>NZ_JBFRVD010001659.1:0-288 GCF_041474985.1 Vibrio sp. 10N.222.49.C9
TTGGGCCTCGATCCTTTCTACACATTTGGCGAGTCTGGCTTCCATTCAACCTATGTGGATACCTTTGTAAACTATCAGTACAAGAACCACCAAGTACGCGTTGGCTACAACGGCTCAGAGAGTGAGTTATCCGACTTCGACGGCGAAGGCTATATTGAATATAAAATGGCTTTCTAATAATTACTGGTTAGATGCTCGGTAACTGCCAAAGCTGAGCAAGCCAAACTGGATGTTGGGCAGCACTGATAATTCTCGCCTTAAGTTACAGTACACGATTTACATCTAACT
>NZ_JBFRVD010001660.1:0-342 GCF_041474985.1 Vibrio sp. 10N.222.49.C9
ATAGATGTTATGCCTGCCGGATCTGATTTTTTTATTCGGCCTGTAGGTTTTCTAACTGGCAATGAGGATCATCGCTATTTTACTTATAAGTATGTTATTGAGTGGGATAGCTTCGTTCCATCCGAAGAAGATCCGTGTGGTTGATTAACATTCAAATCCAAGTAGCAGATTGGTCAGTATAATAACGCAACATCAGAGATGTTGATTGCACAACTTCAATAACACTGGTGTTTATATTAGATACTGGGGTTTTGAAAAATGAAATTTGTGAATGGTTTGGTGTTGGCGACGGTGTTGGCATCCACAGGTGTTATGGCTGGTGGTTTAGGTAAAACAGGTCAA
>NZ_JBFRVD010001661.1:0-371 GCF_041474985.1 Vibrio sp. 10N.222.49.C9
TAGAAAGGCTTGGTGTCCGGTAAAGATAACGTTGTGGCATGCAGACAAGCGACGAAACACGTCATCAATAATCACGTCATTAGATTTATCCTTAAAGAACAAATCCTTCTCCCCTTCATAAACATCCAAACCTAGGGCACCGATTTTCCCATTCTTCAACGCTTCTATTGCAGCATTAGAGTTAACCAGTTCGCCACGACTGGTGTTGATGATCATTACGCCATCCTTCATTTTGCTAAATGCCTCTTCATTCAGCAGATGAAAATTCTCTTTTGTCATCGGGCAGTGCAAAGAAATCACATCCGATTGCTTAAAGAGTGTCTCTAAGTCGCAGTAATTAGCGCCAAGCTCCTTGGCCACGTCACTAGGAT
>NZ_JBFRVD010001662.1:0-250 GCF_041474985.1 Vibrio sp. 10N.222.49.C9
AGCTACAACGTCACGACCGGCTAAGTCTTTCGCATTCGGAGCATAACGCTCCATGAAGCGCTCGCCGTCTTTGTTGAGAAGGTAACCACCCTCTCCACGACAACCTTCGGTCACTAGTACACCTGCACCAGCGATACCGGTTGGGTGGAATTGCCACATCTCCATGTCTTGCATAGGGACGCCAGCACGAAGTGCCATACCAACACCATCACCGGTATTGTTGTGAGCGTTAGTGGTGGAAGAATAGATG
>NZ_JBFRVD010001663.1:0-363 GCF_041474985.1 Vibrio sp. 10N.222.49.C9
GAACCGAACTCCAGTCCACTATCGTGCAACAAAACTTGCAGATCATGCGAGGCCGAATCGAAGAGCTAGGTATTACTGAGGCTATGGTGCAAAGGCAAGGTACGGACAATATCCGCATCGAGCTGCCCGGCGTTCAAGACCCCGCTCAAGCTAAGAATGTGATTGGCGCTACTGCCAGCCTTGCATTTTATGAGGTCAAAAGTGACTCTTCAGCCTACAGTCGTCAAAACTTAGTACTCAAAGATAATGATGGTCGCTCGGTTGTCCTTGAGAAGAGACCTGTGCTTGCAGGCGAGCACATTACCAATGCGCGCTCTGGCATGGATGAGATGGGGCTTTCAGAAGTGAACATCACCCTTGACC
>NZ_JBFRVD010001664.1:0-355 GCF_041474985.1 Vibrio sp. 10N.222.49.C9
TCACGTAGCTCAATGATGCCTTGCTGCTCAAGAAGAAGCAGTGAACGGCCAAGGTTAGTTGGATCGTTTGGTACTGCAATGCGTGCGCCTTCTTCTAGCTCGTCAACAGACTTGATTTGCTTAGAGTAACCTGCAATAGGGTAAACAAAGGTGTTACCTGCGATAGTTATCTTGTAGCCACGGTCAGCGATTTGTTGATCAAGGTACGGCTTATGTTGGAATGCGTTTACGTCAACCGAGCCATCATCTAGGGCTGCGTTTGGTGTCACGTAATCTGTGAAAGTGACTAGCTCAACGTCAAGGTCGTATTTCTCTTTAGCAACCTTAGCCGCTACTTCTGCAACCTGTGCTTCAG
>NZ_JBFRVD010001665.1:0-221 GCF_041474985.1 Vibrio sp. 10N.222.49.C9
GTTCAACTACAGATCTCGATATAACTTCATATAGAATGCACTGATAGCAAGAGCAAGCGCCATAACGGTTAGCATAGTAATCGGCACCACAAGTGAAAAGCTCGGTGTAAGGTACATGGCACTCATGGTCATTACCATTAGTAAGTTAACACCTAGTACTTTTTGCAATGCTAGAGCCGGCTTTGAAGCTATCTTCCAAATCAAAAATACATTCACAAAAT
>NZ_JBFRVD010001666.1:0-321 GCF_041474985.1 Vibrio sp. 10N.222.49.C9
CCCATCTCCTGGATGAAAAGCCTTACCTCTATTGTTTTCAGACCCTAATCCAAGGTTTTCTTCCCAATCAATCACCTTGACCGCAATCGTGTAGGGTTTGCTTACCTTGAATTTCACAATGCTAGAGTTAAACGGCGTAAAAGGAACGCTGTCAACGGCGATAAGTGTTCCGTTGATATACAGCTCAAAGTAGTTATCCGCAAAGATATAACCTGTGATTTCTTCTCCATCGGGGTCTACAATCACCACGGGCACTGAATCCTGATCAACTTCGGCGATGCTTTTCGGAGTAATACCTGCGCACTCTTCATATAAATCGAC
>NZ_JBFRVD010001667.1:0-233 GCF_041474985.1 Vibrio sp. 10N.222.49.C9
GCCCTGCAGTGTACGGTGACTTGTCATCGATGGCTTGTGCAATGAGCTTGATAAAGGAATCAACAAACTCCTGCTGCTGCTTTTCATAGACCGAAAGCTCATTAGCTGTAGTCTCAATCGATCGTGAGAGTTGATAGATCTCTTTTATCCGAGATGGCACGCCATCCACATCTGAATAGCGACGCTCTCGCACCTTCTTTGTCTCTTCAATCAAGGCTTGAATAGGACTGACA
>NZ_JBFRVD010001668.1:0-342 GCF_041474985.1 Vibrio sp. 10N.222.49.C9
CTCGCGCCATTTTCAGCTTCTTGTGCCAACGCACCTGCAGCTTCTTGTCCGGCTTTTGCCTGCTCTAACTTAGCCTCAATTTCAGGGCTATAGATTGTAAAGATAAGGTCGCCTTTCTTGATGTTATCGCCACTTTTCACGTTGATGGTGTCGATGCGCCCAGGCACTTTGGAAGAGATACTGTATTGCTGTGCGGTCATTTGACCCTGAATGCGTATTGGCTCAGGTTTGTAGGCCTCATAAAAGCCATAACCGACAAGACCTGCAAGGGCAATCGCGACCACTGCGATTGGTTTCTTAGTTGACATTGTTTTCTCCTTGATTGCCCGCTGTGCTTGAGGA
>NZ_JBFRVD010001669.1:0-281 GCF_041474985.1 Vibrio sp. 10N.222.49.C9
TTCGTGCGTTGGGTTCAAGCGAGTAAAGCGCTCAATGGTCGCCAAAGCGAGTGGTAGCTCATCATTCTTATAGTAGGCATACACAAGATCCAGCTGAACTTGCTCTGAATACGGACCGAATGGGTAACGAGAATCCAAAGCTTCCAGTTATTCTACAGCAGAAGACCAATTGCCCGCTCTTAAAGAGATTTGAGCCTCAGCATATAATTCTGCAGGTGGGATATCAGGTACGATTTCATCGCTACTGCTGCATCCAAAAAGCAACAAAGCAGACAGAAGAC
>NZ_JBFRVD010001670.1:0-310 GCF_041474985.1 Vibrio sp. 10N.222.49.C9
GGCTCAAACATAGTTCCTGCGCCATTTTCGCGAGCATAGATAGCCTGCACAGCGTAGATAGGAACGATAACTGAATGAGGTCGACCACCGAAACGAGCATGAAACGTTAACGCTTCGTTGCCAATCTCTAGGTTGCCTACAGCACGAGGAGCAACGTTCAAGATGATTTGTCCATCTTGTACATACTCTTCCGGTACGCGTACTCCTGGCATAGTAGCGTCAACCACTAAGTGAGGAGTCAGTTCATTCTCCGCCAACCAGTCATAAAATGCGCGAAGCAGATACGGTCGACGGGGAGTCATTGCAGAAA
>NZ_JBFRVD010001671.1:0-333 GCF_041474985.1 Vibrio sp. 10N.222.49.C9
GCTACAAATGAAGCAAAATGACATGCCTTTGCCGTCGAATCCATCTGTGCTTATTTTGCCTAATGTAGCAGGTGAAGAGTCAGCAGGTATGGGTATAGATGCCTTGCCGAATAGTGCGGTTATCTGTTCATGCTTTGATGTGACCAAAGGTGATATCAAGCAAGCGGTTCAGGCGGGCTGCAGCACTATGTCGGCCCTTAAAGAAACGACCAATGCCTCGACCGGTTGTGGAGGGTGTAGCGCACTGGCAAAACAGGTGTTGGACAGTGAACTATTAAGCCTAGGTGTAGAGGTCAACAATGACCTGTGTGAGCACTTTGCCTACTCTCGCCA
>NZ_JBFRVD010001672.1:0-339 GCF_041474985.1 Vibrio sp. 10N.222.49.C9
TTACACATAATGTAAGACAGGATTGCACCTGACGACCCTACTAGTGCACCGGTCACGATCAAAAGATCGTTCGCTAGCATGAAACCTGCCGCAGCTGCTGCCCAACCAGAGTATGAGTTAAGCATTGAAACCACTACTGGCATATCCGCACCGCCGATTGAAGCCACCAAATGGTAACCAAACGCGAACGCAATCAGAGTCATTAGGAACAATGGGAATAGAGCGCCATCGCCACCTAGGTACCATTTCAACAATAGTGCTGAAACCACGATAGCCGCAAGGTTTAGCTTGTGCTTGTGCGGAAGGTTCAATGGAGACGAAGAAATGATGCCACGCAAT
>NZ_JBFRVD010001673.1:0-326 GCF_041474985.1 Vibrio sp. 10N.222.49.C9
GCGATAGGCAGGGCAACGCGATAACTCATGCTGGCTAGCGCACCTGATTTTTGAATTGGTTTAGGAAACATTACTTCTCACTCCTTAGCATGCGCCATAAAAAGTAAGCGATGTAGATATCCATAATCAGGAATAGCACCACTGCAACTGAAGCGCCATATCCCATTCGATAATTGAAGATCGACTCTTCATACATTTGATAAGCAAGTACGCTAGAGCTGCCCCAAGGACCACCCGCGGTCATAGTGGCAACCAAGTCGAAAGAGCGCAGTGCGCCAATCACGGTCACAACAATGGCAATAAAGGTGGCCGGTCTTAGTTGAGGC
>NZ_JBFRVD010001674.1:0-269 GCF_041474985.1 Vibrio sp. 10N.222.49.C9
CTGCTTTGTATATCTGCCATGCGGCCATGTATCAATCTAACGGCACACAGGTGACCCCTGATGAGGTGAAGGATGCATTGATCGCTGACCTCATTCCTATTGCTGATGTGGTAGTGGCAAATAAATATGAACTTTCTGCGATCACTGCAACACCACTCACTGACCAAGAGTCAGTCATAAACGCCTGTGAACACATACTCGATCTTGGTGCTCGCTACGTTATTGTCAGAGACCTAGACCTAATGTCAGGTATTAATGAAACCATGATG